>JBKHYA010000040.1:0-13984 GCA_046565745.1 Actinomycetes bacterium | reverse complement strand
CCGCGCTCGTCGTGCTGCCCCACGACGACGATCGCGACCACCGGCTGTTCTCGCCGCTCGTCGATGCGCTCGAATCGCTCGTCGCGGGCGTCCAGGTCGTGCGCCCCGGCCTCGTCATGATCGGCGCGCGCGGCCCCGCCCGCTACTACGGCGGCGAGCGGGCCGCGGCGCTCGCGCTGCGCGCGGCTCTCGCCGACGAGGGGGTGCCCGACGCGCGCATCGGCGTCGCCGACGGCGCGTTCACGGCCGATCTCGCGGCACGGGATGCCTCCGCCGACGATCCCGTCCGCATCGTGCCGCCCGGCGCGGCGGCGGCCTTCCTCGCGCCGCAGCCGGTCGCGGCGCTCGACGACCCCGAGCTCACGACCCTGCTCGGGCGCCTCGGCGTGCGCACGCTCGGCGAGTTCGCGCAGCTGCCCGCGGAGGCCGTGCGCGACCGCTTCGGCGAGCGGGGGGCCCACCGGCACGCGCTCGCGAGCGCGCTCGACACGCGCGGGCTCGTGCCGCGCATCCCGCCCCTCGACCTCGAGCGGGTCCTCGAGCTCGAGCCTCCCCTCGATCGCGTCGACCAGGTCGCGTTCGCCGTGCGGCGGCTCGCCGACGAGGTCGTCGAGACCCTCGCGGGGCACCGGCTCGTGGCGACGGCGATCCGCATCGGGTTCCGCGACGAGCTCGGCGGCGAGCACGAGCGGGCGTGGCTGCACCCCCGCTCGTTCCGGCCGAGCGAGATCGTCGACCGCGTGCGCTGGCAGCTGAGCGGCGCGACGCGCACGGCGGGCTCGGCGACGGGCGCACCGACCGGCCCCGACCTGCGCGCCGCCGTGTCGCGCGTGCGCATCGTGCCCGAGAGCCTCGACGCGCTCGCCCACCACGAGCCGGGGCTGTGGGGCTCGGGCCCCGACGAGCGCGTGCACCACGCCCTCGCGCGCGTGCAGAGCCTGCTCGGCCACGAGGCCGTCCTCACCGCGCAGCGCTCGGGCGGCCGCACGCTCGCCGAGCGCCGTGTGCTCGTGCCGTGGGGCGACCGCGCCGTCCTCCCCCGCCCGCTCGACCGGCCGTGGCCCGGGGCGCTCCCGCAGCCCGCGCCCGCGACCGTCTACGCCTCGCGCCACCCCGTGATGGTCGTGGATGCCCGGGGCGAGACCGTCTCGGTCGACGACCGCCTGCGCCTCAGCGCCGCACCCGCGGGGTTCGCGCCGAGCGCGGGCGGCGCCGTGCGGCCCATCGCCTCGTGGGCGGGCCCGTGGCCGCTCGAGGAGCGCTGGTGGGATCCCGCGCGCGCCCGCCGGGCGCATCGGCTGCAGGTCGTCGACTCCGGCGGCGTCGCGTGGCTGCTCGTGCTCGAGGGCGCGAGCTGGTGGGCCGAGGCGAAGTATGACTGAGCGGCGGGCGCGCTGATGGCCGGCTGGCACAACCCGCCCATCCCCTGGAGCGAGTTCGAGCGCGCCCTGCGCGACGGCACGCGCCCCGGCACCGCGCCGCCGCCCGGCGCCGACGGCGGCGACTCCCCCGCGTGGTCGCACAAGCGCGCGCCCTATCGCGCGGCCGAGCTCGACCGCCCCGACCCCGAGGCCGTCGTCCCGTACGCCGAGCTGCACGCCCACTCCTCGTTCTCCTTCCTCGACGGCGCCTCGAGCCCCGAGGAGCTCCTCGAGGAGGCCGCGCGCCTCGGCCTGCACGGCCTCGCGCTCACCGACCACGACGGGCTCTACGGCGTCGTGCGCATGGCTGAGGCCGCCGAGCCCTACGGCCTCACGACCGTGTTCGGCGCCGAGCTGAGCCTCGGCCTCACGGGGCCCCAGCAGGGCGTCGCCGACCCCGAGGGCACGCACCTGCTCGTGCTCGCGCGCGGGCAGTCGGGCTACCACCGGCTCGCCGCCGCCCTCACCGAGGGCCAGCTCGCCGGCGGCGAGAAGGGCCGCCCCGTGTACGACCTCGACGAGCTCGCCGAGCAGGCCGCGGGTGAGTGGGTCGTGCTCACGGGCTGCCGCAAGGGCGCGGTGCGCGCGGCCCTCGGCGAGCGAGCGGTGCCGACGCGCGCGCAGGTCGCGGCGGCGGGCTCCGCGCTCGACGGGCTCGTCGCGCGCTTCGGCCGCGAGGGCGTCGTCGTCGAGCTCATGGACCACGGGCGCCCGCTCGACTCCGTGCACAACGACGCCCTCGCGGCCCTCGCCCGCGATCGCGGCCTCGCCGTCGTCGCGACCGGCGGGGTGCACTACGCGACGCCCGCCCGGCATCCCCTCGCCACCGCGTTCGCCGCTCTGCGCGCGCGCCGCAGCCTCGACGACATGGAGGGATGGCTGCCCGCGGCGGGCACCGCCCACCTGCGCAGCGGCGCCGAGATGGCCGAGCGCTTCGCCCGCTACCCGGGCGCGGTCGCGCGCAGCGTCGAGCTCGCCGACGCGCTCGGGTTCCCGCTGCGGCAGGCGAAGCCGCAGCTGCCCGCGCAGGAGGTGCCGCCCGGTCACACGCCCATGAGCTGGCTGCGCGAGCTCGTCTGGGCGGCGGTGCCGCGCAAGTACCCCGACGCGAGCGACGCCGACCGCGCGCGCATCGGCCGCGAGCTCGACGTCATCGAGCAGAAGAACTTCCCCGGCTACTTCCTCATCGTGCACGACATCGTGCAGTTCGCCCGCGGGCGCGGCATCCTCTGCCAGGGGCGCGGCTCGGCCGCGAACTCGGCCGTCTGCTACCTGCTCGACATCACCGCGGTCGACTCGATCGGCTACCGGCTGCCGTTCGAGCGCTTCCTCTCTGCGCTCCGCGACGAGGAGCCCGACATCGACGTCGACTTCGACTCCGACCGGCGCGAGGAGGTCATCCAGTACGTCTACGAGCGCTACGGCCGGCGCAACGCCGCCCAGGTCGCGAACGTCATCTCGTACCGCCCGAAGAACGCCGTGCGCGACATGGCGCGCGCGCTCGGGCACTCCGTCGGGCAGCAGGACGCATGGAGCAAGCAGGTCGAGCGCTGGGGCGCCGTGCTCTCGAGCGACGACCACGACATCCCCGAGCCCGTCGTCGCGCTCGCCCAGCAGGTGCTCACCTATCCGCGGCACCTCGGCATCCACTCCGGCGGCATGGTGCTCACCGATCGGCCCGTCGGCGAGATCGTGCCGATCGAGCACGCGCGCATGGAGGGGCGCACGGTGCTGCAGTGGGACAAGGACGACTGCGCCTGGATGGGCCTCGTCAAGTTCGACCTCCTCGGCCTCGGCATGCTCGCCGCGCTGCAGTACGCCTTCGACCTCGTCGACGAGCACCTCGGCGAGCGGTGGGAGCTCGCGACCCTGCCGAAGGAGGAGCAGGCCACCTACGACATGCTGTGCCGCGCCGACTCGGTCGGCGTCTTCCAGGTCGAGAGCCGCGCCCAGATGAGCCTCCTGCCGCGCCTGCAGCCGCGCCGCTTCTACGACCTCGTCGTGCAGATCGCGCTCGTGCGCCCCGGGCCCATCCAGGGCGGCGCCGTGCACCCCTTCGTGCGCCGCAAGCTCGGCGAGGAGCCGATCACCTACGACCACCCGAAGCTCGTCGAGCCGCTCGAGCGCACCCTCGGCGTGCCCGTCTTCCAGGAGCAGCTCATGCAGATCGCGATGGCGGTCGGCGGCTGCTCGGGCGACGACGCCGACCTCCTGCGTCGCGCGATGGGCAGCAAGCGCGGCCTCGAGCGCATCGAGTCGCTGCGCGAGACCCTCTACGCGGGCATGGCGGGCAACGGCATCACCGGCCGGCTCGCCGACGAGATCTACGGCCGCATCCAGGCCTTCGCGAACTTCGGCTTCGCCGAGAGCCACTCCATCAGCTTCGGCCTGCTCGTCTACGCGAGCTCGTGGCTCAAGCTGCACTACCCCGGCGTCTTCCTCGCCGCCCTCCTGCGCGCGCAGCCGATGGGCTTCTACTCCCCCGCCTCGCTCGCCGCCGACGCCGAGCGGCACGGCGTCGAGGTGCGCATGCCCTGCATCCTGCGCTCGGGCGTCGAGGCGGGCCTCGAGCGCGTCGACCTGACGGTCGACGACGCCTTCGCCGCGATCGGGGCGGATGCCCGCCGCGCGACCCCGACGGGCCTCGCCGACTGCGTCTGCCGCATCCAGCCCCCCGTGCCCGAGTTCCGCCCCGACTCCACCGACGGCGACCTCGCCGACTGCGCCCGGCATCGTCGCGACGGCGAGCTCGCCGTGCGGCAGGGGCTCGCCGCGGTGTCGGGCATCGGCCGCCCGACCGCCGAGCGCATCGTCGCCGAGCGCGAGCGCGGCGGCCCGTACCGCGACCTCACCGAGCTCGCCTACCGCACCGGGCTCACGGCGGCGCAGCTCGAGGCGCTCGCGACGGCCGGGGCCTTCGACGTGCTCGGCCTCTCGCGCCGCGCCGCGCTGTGGGCGGCGGGGGCCGCCGCACAGGCCCGCCCCGAGTACCTGCCCGGCACGGTCGTCGCCGTGCAGCCGCCGCTGTTCAGCGACCTCGACGACGCCGAGACGATGGTCGCGAACCTCGTCTCGACGGGCATCGCGCCGGGCGACCACCCCGTGCGGTACGCGCGACCCGCCCTCGCGCGCCGCGGCGTGCTGACCGCGCTCGACCTTCGCTCGGCCGAGCCGGGGCGCCGCGTCGAGATCGCCGGCGTCGTCACCCACCGCCAGCGGCCCGCGACGGCGAGCGGGATCACCTTCCTCAACATCGAGGACGAGACGGGGCTCGTGAACGTCGTCTGCTCGGTCGGGCTGTGGGGCCGCTACCGCCGCGTCGTGCGCGAGAGCCGGGCGCTCATCATCCGCGGCACCCTCGAGCGCTCGCGCGAGGGCGTCATCGCGATCGTCGCCGACCGCGTCGAGGCGCTGCCCCTGAGAGCCACCGTCGCGAGCCGCGACTTCCGCTGAGCAGAGGCCTCGCGACCTAGCGCGTGCCGCTGACGGGAGCAACCCCGCGACGCGAATGCCATTCGCCCTCTAGCCTGAGCGCATGACCTCTCGCACCGAGAGCGATGACGTGCGCCCGCACGGCGTCGCCATCTCCACCCGGACGTACCGCGTCGTCACCCGCACGGGCCTCGCCGTCAACGGCGTCCTGCATGTCCTCCTCGGCGTGATCGCCCTGTCGATCCCGATCACGGTGCTCGTCACCCCCGATGCCGAGCGCGTCGGCGCCCTCCGCGCGGTCGCCGCGAACCCGGGCGGCGCGGTGCTCTTCTGGGTGATCGCGATCGGCTACGTGATCCTGGGCGTGTGGATGCTCGCCGCGCCGTTCCTCGAGCGGCACCGCGACCTTCCCGCTCGCGATCGCGCAGTCCTGATCGGCCGCGGCGTCGCGTACCTCCTGCTCGGGCTCAGCAGCGGGAGCATCGCCGTCGCCGGACGCTCCAACCCGCAAGAGGACCCGAGCACGCTCACGGGATCGATCATGCAGCTGCCGGTCGGACCCGTCGTCCTCGCGATCTTCGCCCTCCTCATCCTCGCCGTCGCGACGTACTTCGCGCTCAAGGGCTGGCGCCGCGACTTCCTCGACGACATCCGCCTCCCCGCGAAGTCCTCCGGCCGTCGGCCGACCCTCATCGCGGGGCGCGTCGCGTACTTCGGCAAGGCGATCGCTCTCGGGATCCTCGGCGTGCTGACGCTCGTCGCCGCATTCCTCCCCACCGGCCCGGCGGGGCTCGGCGGTCAGCTCGCGGCCCTCGCCCTCTCGCCCGCGGGGCCGCTCCTGCTCGCGCTCGTCGGGCTCGGCCTCATCGCCCACGGCTTCTACACCGCGGCGCGCGCGCGACTGGCCCGGCTGTGAGGCTCCGTGCCGTCCGCGAGGTGCGGAGCAGCCGGCCTTTCCAGCTCGCCGCGCGCGCGGGCTTCGCGACGAACGGCGTCCTCCACATCCTCATGGGCTTCCTCGCGCTCGGGGTCGCCACGGGCGCCGGAACGGGCGGAACCGACGCCGACCCCTCGGGCGCGCTGAGCGCGATCGCGGCGACCCCCGGGGGGATCATCCTCATCTGGGCGCTCGTGGCGGGCCTCGCTGCTCTCGCGCTGTGGCTGCTCATCGAGGGCCTGCTGCTGCTGCTGCCCTCCGGTGAGATCGTCGACGGGCTCATCACGGCTCTCAAGGGCGTCGTCTACGCGGCGATCGCCGCCTCCGGGGTCACGATCGCCCTCGGCGGCCGCTCCGACTCGACGGAGGACGCGCGCGAGGTGAGCGCGTTCCTCATCGCGACCCCCGGTGGGGTATTCATCCTCGCGCTGCTCGGTCTCGTCATCGGCGGCATCGGCGTGTACTTCATCGTCAAGGGCCTGCGTCGTCGCTTCCGCCGCGACCTTCGGGTGCCCGACGGCAAGACGGGGCGCACGGTCGTCGCGCTCGGCGTCCTCGGATACGTCGCGAAGGGCGTGGCGCTCGTCTCGCTCGGCGTCCTCGCCGTCGTCGCGGCGATCACGACGGACTCGAGCGAGGTGACCGGCCTCGACGGCGCCCTGCGGGCACTCACCGAGCTTCCCTACGGCGTCCTGCTCCTGAGCATCGTCGGGCTCGGCCTCGTCGCGTACGGCGTCTACTGCGCGGCCCGCGCGCGCTGGGCGCGCCTGTGAACGGTTTCGAGGCCGTGCACGACGTGCACGAGAGTCGGATCTTCACCCTCATCGCCCGCTCCGGCTGGTTGGTCACCGGCCTGCTGCACATCATCATCGGCGCGCTCGCAGTGGCCGTCGCATTCGGAGATCGGAGCGTCCGGCCCGATGAGGTCGGCGCCTTCGAGACCATCGCCGCCGCCCCGCTCGGCGCCGTCCTGCTCGTCGCCGTGATCGTGAGCCTCGTCGGCCTCGGGGCGTGGATGCTCGCCGACGCGATCCTCAACGGCGGCCCCATGCGCCGCTGGACCTCGGGGGTCGCGAGCGCGGCGCAGGGCCTCGTCTACCTCGCTCTCGCCGTCCCTCCCGCGATCCTGCTGTTCGGCGGAGACCTGCAGTCGGGGCGCACGTCGCGCGCCCTCAGCGCCTTCCTGCTCGACTCCGTCGCCGGCGCGGTGCTGCTCGTCCTCATCGGCGTCGGCATCGCGGTCGGCGGCGTCTACTTCGTCATCAAGGGGCTCCGCCGACGGTTCTCCTGGGAGCTCCGCCCGATGACCGAGCGGCGGGGCCGCGCCGTCCGCGCCCTCGGCGCGGTGGGCTACGTCGCCCGCGGCATCGCCTTCCTGCTGCTCGCCGGGCTGATCATCGTCGAGGCCATCGAGCTCGACCCGAAGGACGTCACGGGGCTCGCCGGCGCCCTCGGGGCCCTCCGTCGGGGCTTCCTCGGTGAGTTCTGGCTCGCCTCGATCGGCGTCGGGCTCATCATCTACGGCATCTACGGGTTCGCCCGCGCCCGCCTCGCGAAGATCTGATCCGCGTCAGGTGTTCGCTCCGCGCGCCGACACCGCCCAGACGCCCGTCTCGACTCCTGCGCTCTCGACGACGAGCGCGTCGGCGAGGTTGACCGCCGAGCACACGTGGTTCGGCGCGATTCGCAGCCGGCTGCCGAGGCCGGGAGCCTCCTGCCCCTCCGGCAGAGCGATCGTGGCGTGGTGCTCCGAGAGAGCGACGATGCGCGCCTCGGGCAGAGAGGGCACGCGCCCGAACCCCGTCGTCCAGACCGGGCGGTCGGCGCCGAGCACCTTGCTGCCCGCGTCGACGACGACGATGCCCTCGCGACGGCTGACGACGGTCGCGCACGCCTGCAGCGCGATCGCTTCGGGTGCGCACGAGGCGAGCTCCCACTGCTGCGCGTCGCCGAGCGCGTAGACGCCCGGCCGCAGCTCCGTCAGCACGCCTCGATCGGCCGCGCGGGCGCTCGGCGTCGATCCCCCGCTCACGACCGGGCACGGGATGCCCGCGGCCGTGAGCGCGTCGCGCGCGATCGCGAGGGCCGCGGCCTCGTCGCGCGCCGCATCCTCGCCCGCCCCGACCCCGTACGAGTGCCCGGGGAACGTGAACACCCCGTCGACCGCGAGCCCGGCGTCGAGCGCCGCGGCGGCGACCTCCGCGGCGCGCTCGGGAGCGCAGCCCGAGCGGTGGTGGCCGCTATCGACCTCGACCGCGATCGCGAGCGGGGCGGCGCCGGGGCGACCGGCACGCACGGCGGCGGCGAGCATCCGCACGCCCTCGATGGAGTCGGCGCCGACGCGCACGCGCGCGAGCCCCGCGAGCGCGCGGAGGCGGTCGGCGCGCGGGCCCTCCGCCCAGATCGGGTAGGCGAGGAAGAGGTCGTCGACCCCGGCCGCGGCGAAGATCTCGGCCTCGGCGACGGTCGCGACCGTGAGCCCGACGGCCCCGTGCGCGAGCTGGCGGCGCGCGATGTCGACCGACTTGTGCGTCTTCGCGTGCGGGCGGAGGGCGACCCCGAGGGCGCGGGCGTGCGCGGCCATCGCCGCGAGGTTCGCCTCGAACGCGTCGACGTCGACGACGAGGTACGGGGTGTCGCGCATGCGACCATCCTGCCCCCTCGAGGCGAGCCGGCTACGACCCGCCCGCCGCCATCTGCCGGCGGAGGAAGTCGATGCGCGACTGCAGCTGCGCGACGCTCGCCTGACCGACGGCTGGGCCGCCGCACACGCGGCGCAGCTCGGCGTGCACGTGGCCGTGCGGCTGGCCGGTGAGCTTCGCGCGCAGCCCGACGAGGCTGTTGAGCAGGGTGCGCTGCTCCTTGAGCGTGCGGTAGAGCGGGGCGGGCTGACGCTCCGACGGCGGGCGCTCGGCGACGCGCCGCATCTGCCGCTGGTAGCGCGAGCGCAGCAGCTCGTGCACCTGATCGGGCTCGAGGATTCCCGGGAGGCCGAGGAAGTCGAGCTCCTCGAGGCTGCCGACCTCGGCCTGCTGGCCGAACTCGACGCCCTCGTAGAGCACCTTGTCGAACTGCGCCTGCGACTCGAGCGCCGCGAACGAGTACGTCTCGGTGAGCGCGTCGCTCGCGCTCTCGCCCGTCTCCGCCTCGCGCAGGAGGTCGTCGGCGAGGAGCTCGTCGCCCGACCCCTCCCGGTCGAGGGCGTGGTCCCGCTCACGCTCGAGCTCGTTCGCGAGCCCCATGATCGGCGGGACGCTCGGGATGAAGATCGACGCCGTCTCGCCGCGACGGCGCGCGCGGACGAAGCGCCCGATCGCCTGCGCGAAGAACAGCGGGGTCGACGAGCTCGTCGCGTAGACGCCGACCGCGAGCCGCGGCACGTCGACGCCCTCCGAGACCATGCGCACCGCGACGAGCCAGCGCCCGTCGCCGTCGGCGTACTGCTGGATCCGCTCGCTCGCGCCCTTGTCGTCGGAGAGCACGACCGTCGGCGCCTCCCCCGTCAGCCGGTGCAGGAGCGCGGCGTAGGCCCGCGCGGCCGTCTGGTCGGTCGCGATGACGAGACCCCCGGCGTCGGGGACGGCGTGGCGCACCTCGGTGAGCCGGCGGTCGGCCGCCGACAGCACCCCGGGCATCCACTGCCCCTCGGGGTCGAGGGCGGTGCGCCAGGCCTGGGAGGTGACGTCCTGCGTGTCGCCCTGCCCGAGCTGGGCCTCCATCTCATCGCCCGTCGTGGTGCGCCAGCGCACCGTGCCGGCGTAGGCCATGAAGAGCACGGGGCGCACGACGCCGTCGGCGAGAGCGCGCCCGTACCCGTAGGCGTAGTCGGTCTGCGACACGCGGATGCCCTGCTCGTCGGGCACGTACGACACGAATGGGATCGGCGCGGTGTCGGAGCGGAACGGCGTGCCCGTGAGCGACAGGCGCCGGGCGGCGCCCTCGTAGGCCTCGCGGATGGCGTCGCCCCAGCTGAGCGCGTCGCCGCCGTGGTGCACCTCGTCGAGGATGACGAGGGTCGAGGCGGTCTCGGTGAGCGTGCGATGCAGGTACGGCTTCGCGGCGACCTGGGCGTACGTGACGGCGATGCCGTGGAACGAGCGCGGGATCACCCGCTGGCTGTTGCGGAAGGCGGGGTCGAGCCGGATGCCCACGCGGTGCGCCGCGTCGGCCCACTGGCGCTTGAGGTGCTCGGTCGGAGCGACGACGATGACGCGATCGACGGAGCGCCGGGCGAGGAGCTCGGTCGCGAGACGGAGCGCGAAGGTCGTCTTGCCGGCGCCCGGCGTCGCGGCCGCGAGGAAGTCGCGCGGCTCGGTCGCGAAGTACCTGTCGAGGGCCTCGGCCTGCCAGGCGCGGAGACGGCTCGCAGTGCCGCGCGCGGCCCGCTCGGGAAAGGACGGCGAGAGGTGCTCGGCCGCGAAGGTGCCCACGTGGGGGGCGCTGCGGTCGGGGGTGCTCACTCGACCCGATGCTAGTCGAGGCTCCCGACATCGTCGGTCGACAGCGCCGAGCGGCGACGACGCTCGCCCGGTGAGAGCAGGGATGCCCGCTGGATCGCCCCGCGCCCGAACCGCTCGGCGACCGCATCGAGCGTCGTCTCGGTCTCGCGCCACGGCTCGTCGTCGTCCCACAGGCCGCGCGCGACCGAGCCCGCGGGCAGCAGGTTCTCGGCCCTGACCCCGATGAGCCGGATGCCCGTGCCCGTCGGTCGCGCCTCCGCGAGCAGCGCGCGCGCCTCCCGCGAGAGCCGCTCGGCCACATCGCTCGGCTCGGCGAGCGTCCGCGAGCGCGTGATCGTGCGGAAGTCGCCGAAGCGGATCTTCACCGCGACCGTGCGAGTGACCCACCCCCCGCGCCGCAGCCGCTCGGCGACGCGCGTCGAGAGCCGCAGCAGCTCTCGGTCGAGGGCGACCGCGTCGCTCACGTCGCGCTCGAACGTGACCTCGTGCCCGATCGACTTCTCGTCGCGCCCAGGCGTCACTGACCGCGGATCGCGACCCCAGGCGAGCTCGTGCAGTCGCACGGCGCCCGCCTCGCCGATCGCGGCGCGCAGCGAGTCGAGCGGGGTGACGGCGAGATCGCCGATCGTGCGCAGGCCGAGGCGCGCGAGGCGCTCCTCCGTCGAGGCGCCGACGCCCCACAGCGCGGTGATCGGCTGCGGGTGCAGGAACGCGAGCGTGTCGGCCTCGGGCACGACGAGGAGGCCGTCGGGCTTCGATCGGCTCGACGCGAGCTTCGCGACGAACTTCGTCGCGGCGGCACCGACGGAGGCGGTGAGACCCGTCTCGCTCCTGATCCGCTCGCGCAGCGCCGTCGCGATCGCGAAGGGCGGCCCGAAGAGCGGGATGGCCCCGCGAACGTCGAGGAACGCCTCGTCGATCGAGAGCGTCTCGACGAGGGGCGTCGCGTCGCCGAGGATGCGCATGACCTCGCGCGAGAAGTGCGTGTAGCGGTCGTAGTGCGGCTCGAGCACGATCGCGTTCGGGCAGCGGCGCAGGGCGACCGCCATCGGCATCGCCGAGTTGACGCCGTACCGACGCGCCTCGTAGGTCGCTGCCGTCACGACCGAGCGGGCGCCGCGGTGACCGACGATGACGGGCTTCCCCCGCAGCTCCGGTCGTTCGAGCAACTCGACCGACGCGAAGAACGCGTCCATGTCGAGGTGCAGGATGCGCGCGCTCGTGTCGGCGGTCGGGGCGGCGGTGACCTGCCGCCCGCTGCCGTCCTGCTTGCTCACGCGGACATCCTGGCACCGACCGCCGACGGCCGCGCACCGCGGGGGCGGACGGCGGGAACGCGAACGGGGGCGGACCGCCGAAGCGATCCGCCCCCGTGAGCGGTACTGGTCGCGATTACGCGCGACGGCCCTTGCGGCCGACGATCGCGCCGTAGATCAGGAGCACGATGATGGCGCCGCCGATGGCGAGCAGCCAGGTGCTGAGGTCGAAGAACTCCTCGAGGCCGGTGCCGAAGAGCACGCTGCCGAGCCATCCGCCGAGGAGGGCTCCGAGGACGCCGAGCACGAGGGTCATCAGCCAGCCGACGTTCTGCTTGCCGGGGATGATGAGCTTCGCGATGGCGCCGGCGATGAGCCCGAGGAGGAGGAATGCGAGGAAACCCATGGGATTGTCCTTTCGTTGTGGCGAGAGCCAGTTGCCTCTCAGCCTTCGTTCGAACGACTCGGTGGAATCGCTCGGCCGACAGTCAAGCACACCCCCCGATCGAGGGCCACGAACCTTACAGAATCCTCCCAGCTAGCCAAGCGGAGGCCGCGCGCCGTCGGCCGCTCCCCCGCGACTTCGCGGAACTCGAGGTGTCTGCCACGATAGGAGCATGTCTCCGCTGCACCCCTGGTCGCGCTACGTCGCGATCGGAGACTCGTTCACCGAGGGGATCGGCGACCCCGAGCCCGACTCGCCCGGCGGCCACCGAGGCTGGGCCGATCGCGTCGCCGAGCAGCTCGCCGAGCGCACCGACGACTTCGCCTACGCCAATCTCGCGGTGCGCGGCCGGCTGCTCCAGCAGATCGCCGACGAGCAGATCGACCCGGCGCTCGCCCTGCGCCCCGACCTCATCTCGATCTCCGCGGGCGGCAACGACATCATCCGCCCCGGCACCGACCCGGATGAGGTCGCCCAGCGCTTCGACGACGCGATCGCCCGCCTGCGGTCCGACAGCGCGACCGTGCTCATGTTCACCGGCCCCGACATCGGCATGACGCCCGTTCTGCGGCGCGTGCGCGGCAAGGTCGCCATCTACAACGAGAACCTCCGCTACGTCGCGGCGAAGCACGACGCGATCGTCGTCGACATGTGGGCGCTGCGCGAGCTGCAGGACTCCCGCATGTGGCACCCCGACCGCCTGCACTTCTCGCCTCTCGGTCACCACACGATCGCTCGAGCGACGCTCGATGCTCTCGGCGTCGAGCACGATCTCGAGCCCATGCGGCCCGAGCCGCTGCCCGGCCGCACCTGGCGCCAGGCCCGCACGGAGGACATGGGCTGGGCCCGCGAGTACCTCGTGCCGTGGGTCGTGCGGCGCATCCGCCATCAGTCGTCGGGCGACCTGATCACGGCGAAGCGCCCCGAGGCCGGCTCGCCGCGACGCTGACCGCGGGCGCCGCCGTCGGCGGCGCCGCGATCTACTCGGTCAGGATGCCCCACTCGCGCAGCGGCTGCGTGAGCCGCCACCAGACGTCCGGGCCCCCGATCCGTCCGCTCCACTCGAGCGGCACATCGAGCTGCTCGCCGCCGAGCTGCACGATCATGAGCGGATCCGCGGGCGCCCCGCCGCCGGGCGGCAGCGCCGGCGTCGGCACGAACGACTGGCTCGTCGCGTCGCCCCACACGAGCTCGCGCGCGTCGTCGGCGATGCGCAGCTCGGCCTCGTCGCCCCAGGGCGCGCGCCAGCGGGCGACGACCTCGCCCGCGGCGCCGAGCTCGACCGCGCGGTAGTCGTCGACGACGCTCGTGAGGAGCGCGCGCGTGTCGGCGGCCGCCTGGGCGTGCACGTCGGCGTCGAGCACGACGCCGACGACCTCGACGATCTCGCCCTCGACCTCGGCGCTGCCGGAGAACAGCAGGCACGCGCCCGCCTCCTCAGTCGTCCCGGTCTTGAGGCCCGTGACCCCGTCGAGCCCGAGCGCGGTGTTGCGGTTCTCGAAGGCGCCGACGCCGGGCACGTCGATGCGCTGCAGCCCGGCCGAGTCGGCGACGACGGGGTGGGCGACGGCGAGTCGCGCGAGGTCGAGCAGGGCGCGCGGGGTCGCGGCGCTCTGCGGCGAGAACCCGGTGGCGTCGGCGATCTGCAGTCCGTCGAGCCCCTGCCGGTCGATCCACGCGCGGGCCGCCTCGACGTAGGCGTCGACCGAGCCGAACGCCCAGATCGCGAGCGTGTCGGCGTAGTTGTTGGCCGACCACACGAGCATGAGGTCGATGAGCTGGCGCTGGGTGAGCTGCAGGCCCTCGCGCGCGGGGGCGTACGAGCCGTTGCGGGCGATGTACTCCTCATCGAGGCTGCCCGCGGCGGCGTCGAGCGTGATCGTGGGGCCGGCCTCTCCCGCCGCGAGGGGCTTCGCGTCGAGCACGACGAGCGCCGTGACGACCTTTGTGATCGACGCGATGGGCCGCAGCGTGTCGAGGTCGGTGCCGGCGTAGACGACCCCGGGGTCGTCGAGCGGGCCGACCGCGCTCGC
>JBKHYA010000039.1:7049-13989 GCA_046565745.1 Actinomycetes bacterium | reverse complement strand
GTCCGCCTCGTCGAGGACTCCCTCGAGGGCATCCGCCCCCTCGCCGACGAGAAGGGCAGCGAGCTTCGGCTCGTGGCGCCGGGTGGCTACTTCGAGGCGGATGCCGATGCGCGGCGACTGCGCCGCATCCTTCAGAACCTGCTCGGCAACGCCGTCGATCACGGCGAGGGCCGCCCCGTGGTCGTCTACGTCGACTCCGACGCCGATGCCGTCGCCATCGCCGTGCGCGACTTCGGCATCGGCATGAACCCCGAGGAGCTCGAGCGGGTGTTCGACCGGTTCTGGCGCGCCGACCCCTCGCGCCAGCGCTCCACGGGCGGCACGGGGCTCGGGCTCGCCATCGCGACGGAGGACGCCCACCTGCACGGCGGAACCCTCGACGTCTGGTCGGTCGAGGGCGAGGGCTCGTGCTTCCGGCTGACGCTGCCGCGTCGCCCCGGCCAGCCCGTCACGGGCTCGCCGATCGAGCTCCCGCCCGTCGACCCGCTCGACGCGGCGCTCGCCGAGGGAACCGGAGGACCGGATGCGTGAGCTCGCCGTCGGCGCCCGTCGCACCCGCGTCGTGCGCGCCGCCCGCCGGTGGGCGGCGCTCGCCGTGGTGCTTCCGGCGCTCCTGCTCGGCGCATGTGTGCAGGTGCCCTTCAGCGGCCCCGTGCAGCCGGGCGGTCAGATCGAGGGGGACGTCGATGCGGACTTCGACTTCCTGCCGTCGGGGCCGTCCGAGGGTGCGAGTCAGGAGGAGATCCTCGCGGGCTTCCTCAACGCCACCACGGCGTCGCAGAACAACTACCGCATCGCCCGCCAGTACCTCGCGGAGGACGCGCAGCAGGTCTGGAACCCCTACGCGGGGACGCTCGTGCGCAGCCACGAGGGCGTGGTCGCGCGCGTCGACGACACGACGCTCTCGTACACGGCGGTGGTCGTCGCGGAGGTCGACGGGCTCGGCCGCTACAGCTCGGCGGTCGAGGGCCCGCAGGAGCTCGCGCCGTTCCGCTTCGTCGAGGAGGAGGGGGAGTGGCGCATCGCCGAGCTGCAGGACGGCATCCTCATCTCGCAGCAGGCCTTCCCCTCCGCCTTCAACCAGCACTCCGTCTACTACTACGACCCCGCGTTCCAGAACCTCGTGCCCGATCTGCGCTGGTTCCCCACGCGCGCGGAGGTCGCCTCACGCATCGTTCGGGCCGTGCTGGAGCCGCCGACGAGCTGGCTCGAGGGGGCCGTGGTGTCGGCGGTGCCCGAGGGCACCGCTCTCGCCGCGCTGGTGAGCGTCACCGGCGGGGTCGCCCAGGTCGACCTGACCGATGAGGTCCTTCTCGTCGACGACGCGCAGCGACGCGCGCTCAGGCGCCAGCTCGAAGCGAGCCTCCGGAACGTCAGCAACGTGGCGAGCGTCCAGCTCACGGTCGATCAGAACCCCGTGCAAGTCGCCGACGGACCGATCGGGCTCGACGTCCCTCCGCAGGTCGATGCGCGCCTCCTGGCGCGGACGGACGAGAGCTTCGGCTTCCTCAGCGCCTCCGGTGTCGAGCCGCTCGGGGTGCTGAGCGACCGGGTCATCGAGCTCGGGGCCTCAGCCGTGACGCTCGGCCCGAGCGGCACCTTCGCGGCGGCGCTCACCGACGCGGGCGTCTGGTCGGTGCGCACGGGCGAGGGCCCGGCCGCCCTCCTCGATGCGCGCTCCGGACTCGTGGCGCCGAGCGTCGACGGCTACAGCTTCCTCTGGACGGCGACCGCCAGCGGAGCGGGCGGCATCCGCGCCACTGAGCTCAACGGGACGATCCACGCGGTCGAGGCGCCGATCGCCGAGGGCGACCGGGTCGTGTCGCTCGACGTCTCTCGCGACGACGCCCGCCTCCTGCTGCTGCTCGACGGCGGAAGCGGCCCGCGGCTCGTCGTCGCGGCGATCATCCGCGACGTCGCGTCGAACGTGCCCGTGCGGCTCGGCCAGTTCGAGGAGCTCCCGGTCGTCGACGGCACGCCGATCGACGCCGCGTGGGTCGACGAGGTGCGCGTCGCCGCGCTCGTCTCCGACGTGGACGGCCCGCTCGCGCAGCTGCTCGAGATCGGAGGACGCTCGCGCTCGCTCGGACGCCCGGCCGACGCGATCCAGCTCGTGGGCGGCAACGGCGGCGCCGACGGGCTTCGCGCCCTCACGATCGACGGAGTCGTCCTCGAGCCCCGGGGCTCGGGCTGGCAGAGCACGGGCGCGCGCGCCGTCTTCCTCGGCGTGCAGCAGTAGCTCCGCTCCTCCCCATCGCGGAGCCCCGCGCCGTCGTCCCCGGCCTCTGCCGCGCGGCCGGCGGGAGGATCGCCGCCGCGCGACGCTCCTCGCATGATCGATCAGGTCGGCCGTGCGATCCGCACCGCGCTCCTCGACGCCGCGGCACTCGTCGCCCCCGTCGACTGCGCGGGATGCGGTGCCCCCGACCGCGCGCTGTGCGAGGCGTGCCTCGCGCAGCTGGCCCCCGACCCCCGCACCGCCCTGCTCGACGTCGCACCCGGCTGGTCGGTGCCGCTCGCGGCGGGCATCGCCTACGCCGGCGCCGCTCGCGCGGCCGTCCTCGCCCTCAAGGAGGACGGCCGCACCGAGCTCGCGCGGCCGCTGCGCGCGCCCCTGCTCGCCGCCCTCGCGCTCGCCTACGCGCAGCCGGGAACCCGAGGCGCGCTCCTCGTCCCCGTGCCCGGGTCGCCCGCGGCGCTCCGCCGCCGGGGCTTCCAGCCCGTCGAGCTCCTCGCCCGGCGCGCGGGGCTCGCGACGACGCGAGCGCTGTCGCTCGTGCCCGAGGCGGATGCGGGAGCGCAGAAGCAGCGCTCGCTCGCCGAGAGGACGAGCGAGCGCGTCGAGCCCGTCGTCGTGCGCGATCTCGGCGGGCGCTCGGTCGTCCTGCTCGACGACGTGGTCACGAGCGGGGCGACCCTGCGCGCCGCGGCGCGCGCCCTCGCGCGAGCGGGCGCCGCGGTCGTGGGATGCGCCGCGATCGCCGCGACACCGCGTCGGGTGGGCGAGTCGGCCATCCCGTGGGCCCCGCCGGCGGCCGTCTCGGCGACGGTCAGCACCTTCATAGGTCGCGCAGGCGAGAACGGCAGGGGCGTCGGTGACATCGGGCGCGGAGAGGACTAGCGTGTCGTCATGGAAGGCGTGATCACCGCCTGACCGCAGGCGGCACGCTCAACGGTCAAGGAGGTCGACGTGGACATCAGCATCACGGGTCGGAACATCGGTATCACCGACAGGTTCCGGGACTACGCCACCGAGAAGGCGGAGAAGGTCTCCCACCTCGCCGATCGTGCGCTCGCGCTCGAGATCAAGGTCTCGCGCCACCACGAGAAGGCCGGGGGGCACGCAGGAGACGACCGTGTGGAGATGACCCTCGTCGGGCCGGGCCCGGTGGTGCGGGCCGAATCGGCCGGCAGCGACAAGTACGTCGCCTTCGATCTCGCGATCGACAAGCTCCTGGAGCGGCTCAGACGGGCCAAGGACAAGAAGAAGGTGCATCGCGGCCAGCACCGGCCGGTCTCGCTGCGCGAGGCGTCGGCCGACGGCTTCCGGGTCGTCGACATCACGCCGGCCGACGTCGAGACGATCGAGAAGGTCGCAACCGGGCAGCATCCGATCGTCGAGGAGCCCGTCGCCGAGGGCGAGGAGACCTACTCGCCCGTCGTCGTGCGCGAGAAGGTCTTCCCCGCGGTGTCGATGACGGTCGACGAGGCGGTCGACCAGCTCGAGCTCGTGGGCCACGACTTCTTCCTCTTCATCGATGCGGCCTCCGACCGGCCGAGCGTCGTCTACCGGCGCACCGGCTGGAACTACGGAGTCATCGGCCTCGAGACGGAGGAGGAGGCCCCGGCGAAGACCCGCCGTCGCGGCTGAGCGCAGCCCCCGCCCTCGAGCGGGATGCCCGGAGCGCCGGGTGCGTGCACGTCGCGCACCCGGCGCTCCCGCGTCCGCCGCCCGGCACCCGTCGAGCGCACCTTGCTAGCATGGGCCCGCCGCACCTCGCGGTGGGCCGCCGCATGCCCGGGAACGTTCCCCTGCAGCGACCCCGAGACCTGAGGGCCCCGATCGCGCGGGCTCGATGAGTGGAGTTACCGAAGTGGCGAATGTTCTCGAGCGAGTCCTCCGGGTCGGCGAAGGCCGCATCCTCCGTCGGCTGAAGGCGTACGCCGACGCGATCAACCAGCTCGAGGACGACTTCACCGACCTCACCGACGACGAGCTGAAGAACGAGACCGCCGAGTTGCGCGAGCGCTACGGCAACGGCGAGTCCCTCGACGACCTCCTGCCCGAGGCCTTCGCGGCCGTGCGCGAGGCCGCGAAGCGCACGCTCGGCATGCGTCACTTCGACGTCCAGCTGATGGGTGGTGCGGCCCTGCACCTCGGCAACATCGCCGAGATGAAGACCGGTGAGGGCAAGACCCTCGTCGCGACGCTCGCCGCCTACCTCAACGCCATCCCGGCCCGCGGCGTCCACGTCATCACGGTGAACGACTACCTCGCGAGCTACCAGTCCGAGCTCATGGGCCGCATCTTCCGCGCCCTGGGCATGACGACGGGCTGCATCCTCTCGGGCCAGACGCCCGAGGTCCGCCGCCAGCAGTACGCGTCCGACATCACGTACGGCACGAACAACGAGTTCGGCTTCGACTACCTGCGCGACAACATGGCGTGGCAGTCGAGCGACATGGTTCAGCGCGGCCACTTCTTCGCGATCGTCGACGAGGTCGACTCGATCCTCATCGACGAGGCCCGCACGCCGCTCATCATCTCCGGCCCGTCCTCGGGCGAGGCGAACCGCTGGTTCCAGGAGTTCGCGCGCATCGCGACGCGCCTCGTCCCCGGCGAGGACTTCGAGGTGGACGAGAAGAAGCGCACGGTCGGCGTGCTCGAGCCCGGCATCGAGAAGGTCGAGGACTACCTCGGCATCGACAACCTCTACGAGTCGGCGAACACGCCGCTCATCTCGTTCCTCAACAACGCCATCAAGGCCGCCGCGCTGTTCAAGCGCGACAAGGACTACGTCGTCATGAACGGCGAGGTGCTCATCGTCGACGAGCACACGGGGCGCATCCTGGTCGGCCGCCGGTACAACGAGGGCATCCACCAGGCGATCGAGGCCAAGGAGGGCGTGACGGTCAAGGCCGAGAACCAGACGCTCGCGACGGTCACGCTGCAGAACTACTTCCGCCTGTACTCCAAGCTCTCGGGCATGACCGGTACGGCCGAGACCGAGGCCGCCGAGTTCATGAGCACCTACAAGCTCGGCGTCGTCGCGATCCCCACGAACAAGCCGATGCAGCGCATCGACCAGCCCGACCTCGTCTACAAGAACGAGCAGTCGAAGTTCGAGCAGGTCGTGGAGGACATCGTCCGCCGCCATGAGAAGGGCCAGCCCGTCCTCGTCGGCACGACGAGCGTCGAGAAGAGCGAGCTGCTCTCGCGCATGCTCGCCAAGCGCGGCGTGCGCCACGAGGTCCTCAACGCCAAGAACCACGCTCGCGAGGCCGCGATCATCGCGCAGGCCGGTCGCGTGGGCGCCGTCACGGTCGCCACGAACATGGCGGGCCGCGGCACCGACATCATGCTCGGCGGCAACGCCGAGTTCCTCGCCGTGTCGGAGATGAACGGGCGCGGTCTCAGCCCGATCGACACCCCCGACGAGTACGAGGCGGAGTGGGACGCGGTGTTCGACCGCGTCAAGGAGCAGGTCGCCGTCGAGGCCGAGAAGGTCATCGCGGCCGGCGGCCTCTACGTGCTCGGAACAGAGCGCCACGAGTCGCGTCGCATCGACAACCAGCTGCGCGGTCGCTCGGGCCGTCAGGGCGACCCGGGCGAGAGCCGCTTCTACCTCTCGCTGCAGGACGACCTCATGCGGCTGTTCAACGCGGGCGCCGCGGAGGCCCTCATGGGCCGCTCCAACGTTCCGGACGACCTCGCGATCGAGTCGAAGGTCGTCAGCCGCGCGATCCGCTCCGCGCAGTCGCAGGTCGAGTCGCGCAACGCCGAGATCCGCAAGAACGTCCTCAAGTACGACGACGTGCTCAACCGCCAGCGCGAGGCGATCTACACCGACCGCCGTCACATCCTCGAGGGCGACGATCTGCAGGATCGCGTGCAGACGTTCATCGAGTCGGTCATCACCGAGGTCGTCGACTCGCACACCGACGCCGGTCACTCCGACGACTGGGATCTCGATCAGCTCTGGACCGAGCTCAAGACGCTCTACCCCGTCTCGCTCACGATCGACGAGGTCATCAGCGAGGCCGGGCCGAAGCTCACGAGCGCGTTCCTCGTGCGCGAGCTCGTCTCCGACGCGAAGCTCGCGTACGCCCAGCGCGAGGAGAGCCTCGGGCGCACCGCCACCCGCGAGCTCGAGCGCCGCGTCGTGCTGAGCGTCATCGACCGCCGCTGGCGCGACCACCTGTACGAGATGGACTACCTGAAGGACGGCATCGGCCTGCGGGCGATGGCGCAGCGCGACCCGCTCGTGGAGTATCAGCGCGAGGGCTTCGCCCTCTTCCAGTCGATGATGGGGCAGATCCGCGAGGACGCCGTCGGCTTCCTGTTCAACCTCGAGGTCGAGGTCACGGGCGGCAAGGGCACCGCGCAGGTCACGGCCAAGGGTCTCAACGCGCCGCAGACGCCGCAGAACCTCAGCTACACCGCGCCGAGCGCCGACGGCGACGTCGAGGTCCGCAATCAGCGCGGGCAGCTCCAGCAGGCGGAGACCGCGAAGGCGCGCGAGGCGGCCCCGGCGGCGACGACCGCCGCACCCATCGCTCCTGCAGCCGCGCGCGGCGCCGCTCCGGCGCGACCCGCGGCCGGCGGTGTCGGCGCGTTCGGTCAGCGCACCGAGGGCGACGCTCCCGCGCCGGCCAACCGCGCGCAGCGCCGCTCGCAGGGCAAGGGCAAGTAGTCCGGCCGGTCGCGCGCTCCGGCCCC
>JBKHYA010000039.1:0-7039 GCA_046565745.1 Actinomycetes bacterium | reverse complement strand
TCGGAGCGCGCGACCGCGACCGACGTCGAGACGAGCAGCGCCGCGAGCACGACGAACACCGCGCCCGACCCGGTGACCGCCGTGGCCGCGCCGACCGCGACCGGGATGACCGACTGGCCCAGGCGGTTGCCGGTCAGTCGCGCCGCGAGCGCCGTGGCGCGAAGGCGCTCGGGCGCCGAGCGCGAGACCCAGGCCATCGTCACCGGCTGCCCGATGCCGAGGACGAGGCCGATGAGGGCCATGAGCACGACCGCCGTCCACTCCGGGGACTCCGGCGCCATGAGCAGCAGAGCAGTCGCTCCGATCCCGCACGCCCCGACGAGCAGCGGCTTCCGACCGATGCGACGGACGAGCGGCGCGATGCCGACCCGCACGGCGAAGGACAGCCCCGCGCGGACGGCGAGCAGGATGCTCACGAACGCCACCGACCACCCGCGCTCGGCGCCGATCGCCGGGAGATACACCGTGAGCACGTCGGTCGCCGTGAGCACGATCGCGCTCGCCCAGAGCGCCTTGCCCATGTGCGGCGCGCGGAGGATGGTGCCGATGCCCTCCGGTCGGGCCGACGACGACGACAGCGACGACGACGCCGCCGATGCCGGTTCCGCCGCACGCGCCGAGCGGGAGCCGCCGGGGTGAGGCGGCAGTCGCGTGGAGGCGACGGCGGCCGCAGCGCACAGCGCGGCGGCGAGCGCGAAGGTCGGCGCCGTGCCGAATCGGGCATCCGCCTCCTCGGAGGTGCCCGGATGGGCGACGACGGCCTGCAGGCCGACGACGGCGAAGATGAGGCCGAGCCCGAGCAGCGCGTGCGCCGCGATGAGCTGGGGGATCGACGCAACGAGCGCGTGCGCGGCGGCAGCCCCGCCCATGAGGGCGATGCCGCCGATGGTCGTCGCCCGGGCGCCGCGACGATCGACGTGCCGCCCGATCGGGATCGCGATGAGGATCGACAGCGCACTGAAGCCGAACGCGAGCAGGCCGAGCTGCTCGACCGAGGCGTCGAGGCCGAGCGCGCGATAGGAGGCCACGGGGCGCGTGGCGTGCTGGGCGAACTGGATGAGCAGCGCGACGGCGAGCGCGAGCGCGAGGGTGGGGCGCGCCGCCATGGGGCCTCTCGATCGTCGTCACCGGAGCGGGGTGGCGCTCCTGCGCGAGCAGTTGAGACACCGTCTTGATATGACGGTAGACGGCGGGCGATCTCGCCGTCAAGGACGAGAGCGGGCGCGACCCGCTACAGCACGTGGATGGCGCTCGCCCGCCACCGGCGGTCGAGCCCCTCGAGCCGCACGGCGACGGCGCGCGACCGGGCGCGGGAGTTGACCACGACGACAGCCTCGATGATGCCGTCGCGGGGCTCGCAGATGATCGTGGAGCCCAGGGCGAAGGCGGGGCGGACTGCCGGACGGCCGCGAGCGGCGCGGGCGCGCGCCGAGATGACCTGGCGCTTGAGGAGCCCCGAGTAGACGTCGTCCGTGACCCAGCGGGCGATCTGCTCGAGCTCGCGCGCGCCGGCCAGGATCTCGATGACGCAGCGCGTCAGGTTCTCGACGAGCGGGCGCGGGTCAGGCAGGTCGGCCGTCGAGGTCGGCTGGTAGTCGAAGAACTCCTCGTGCGCGATGCGGGCATGAATGGTGCGGCCGGATCGCGTGCGAGCGCGAGGGGTGGCTGCCTGATCGAGCTCCGCGTCGACGACGGGGGACTCTGCGGGTGCGGCGGCAGGGCTCATTCCGACTCCTCTTCTCCGAGGGATCCAGGGTGCCGCTCGCAGGGCGGGTGGCAGACCGTTGCGTTCACCCCCGTTCGGGGGGCGGGGATACTCAAGCAGAATGATTTCTCAGTGTCCAGGGGGTGGCGCGAACTGTGGAGAACCGTGTCGCGACCGTCGGAGGGCATCACTACCGTCGCCGCATGCGCTGGGACCACCTCTTCGACGACCTCGCCGGGCAGCTCGAGCACGAGCTCCGGGCGGAGGAGGCCGACCTCCAGCACGAGGAGGAGCGCCTCCGGCTGGGTCGATTGACCCTGCGCGACCGCATCGCAGCACTGCAGCGCTCGGCCGATCCGGCTGCACGGCGCGTCCGGTTCCGGTCGCGATCGGGCGAGGTGCACGCACTGCGTCCTCTGACGGTCGGCCGCGACTGGATGGCCGGCGACCTGGACGATCGGCCGGGTGCGCAGGGCGTCGTCCCGTTCTCCGCGATCGAGGCCCTCCTGATCGACCGCGCTCACGTGGCCGACTCGCTCGCTCCGAGCCCGGAGGGGCCCGTGCTCGCCGCCCGGCTCGGCATCGCGTTCCTGCTGCGCGATCTGTGCCGACGTCGCACGCCGCTCACCGTCGAGACGACGAGCGCGACCGTGACCGGCACGATCGACCGCGTCGGGCGCGATCACCTCGACATCGCGGTGCACGAGCTCGATACCCCGCGCCGAGAGAGCGCCGTCGACCACGTCCGGGTGATCGCTCTCGATCAGGTGCTCGTGCTGCGCCTCTGATCGGGGAAGATCTCGGCGACGTCGGCGTACTCCGCCTCGTGCCAGAGCGCCAGCCGTCGGCTCTCGTCGTACTTGTCGGCGATGAACGATTCGAGCACCGCGTGCTCGACCCGCCACTGCCCGATCGACCCGAGACGGATCGCCGGCAGCTCGCCCGAGCGCACGAGGGCGAGGACTTCGGCGGCGGTGAGACTGAGCACCTCGGCCACGTCGGTGAGGGTCAGGAATCGCCCCATCGCATCGGCGGTCGGGTCTGGCATGCTCCGATCTTCGCACCACCCCCTCGGCGCGCGCGGGAGTGTGGATAACTGCGCTCGACAGCCGCGGGCATTGCTCATCATCGTTCGCGTCCGCCCGGGCGGTGCTCGCGCCGACCGACCCGCCGCCCCCGCCCCGCCGAGGAGTCCCATGAGCCAGCGCGATCGCGACGACCGCCCCGCCCGACGGCGCGCGCCGGATCCGCGCCTCGTCATCGGCCTCGCGCTGGTCGCGGCCTCGATTGCGGGGGTCGTGGGCATCGTCGCCGCGAACGACGACGGCGTCGAGGTCTACGCGGCCCCGCGACTGCTCACGGCCGGCGAGCTGATCACCGCGGAGGACCTGGAGCTGCGTCGGGTCTCGCTGGGGGCCGACGCGTCCACCTACCTCGCCGCGGGCGCGCTCCCCGCCGAGGGCGTCGTCGTCGCGCGCACGATCGGCGAGGGCGAGCTCATCCCGTCCGCGGCCATCGGCGACGAGCGCGGACCATCGACGACCACGATCGTCGTCGCGCTCACGACTCCCTTGGGAGCCACGGTCCGCGCCGGCGATCAGCTCGACGTGTGGGCGTCGCCGCAGGAGGAGGCGGGGCGTTTCGGCGCTCCCGTCGTGATCAGCTCGGGCGCGCAGCTCGTGCGGGAGGTCGCCGACGAGGGGCTCGTCGCGGGAGCGGAGGCCGCGCGCGTCGAGCTGCTGGTCCCTCGACGCGACGTCGCGCGCATCCTCGATGCGCTCGCGAACGGCGACGCCCTCGCGGCCGTGCCCGTCTCGCTCGCCGTGAGCCGCTGACATGCGCGTCGCTCTCGCGGTTCCCGGCCCCCTCTCCGACACGGTCGAGCTCGAGCTGCTGCGCGCCGGACACCGCATCGCGTGGCGGGCCGACGACCGCGAGGCGCTGCTGACCCTGCTCGGCGAGAGCGTTCCCGACGTCGTCCTCGTCGCCGACGACCCGGCCGTCGCGACCACGGAGGTCGTCGGCGCGTGCGATCTCCTCGGCGTGCGCACCTGCCTCGTGCGCGCCGACGAGGCGGTCTCCGCGACGGCCCGCCTCCTCGGCGTCCACGACATCCTCCGCGTGCTTCCCGGAGTGCCCATCGACCTGAGCGTGCTCGCCCCCCCATTCGACGCACTCGACGGCGGGATCGCGGACGCCGCCGGCGCGCATCCCGGCTTCGCGGGCGCGCCGCCGTCCTCGGCCCCCGCGTCCCCGATCGCTCCGGCGACGGATGCTCCGCCTCCCGCCGCACCTCCCTCGACGGGCTCCGCTCACGTCGGAGGCCTGCTCCCGCCCCACCGCATCGACCCCGCCGCCGCACCGACGGAGCCGGAGGGCCGCCCGCGCCGAGCGCCCCGCGAGCCCGGCTCGCCCCGCCGCTGGCCGTGGGCCCGCGCTCCTCGTGCCGCACCCGCGCCGGCGGAGCTCGCCGACGCGCGCCCCCCGACCCCACCCGTCGTCCCCGGAGCGGCCGCCGCCGAGGAGGCGCCACCGCCCCCGCCACCGCCCCCGCCCGCGCCGGCGTCCGCGGAGGCAGAGAGCGTCCCTCTCGCCACCCCGCCGCGCCAGCGCGTGATCGCCGTGTGGGGCCCGGCCGGCGCCCCGGGCCGCACGATGCTCGCGATCTCGCTCGCCGCCGAGGTCGCCGCCCGCGGCCTCCGGGTCTGCCTCGTCGACGCCGACACGTACGGCGGCACGATCGCCCCCGCGCTCGGGCTCCTCGACGAGGCGCCGGGCTTCGCCGCCGCGTGCCGCCTCGCGGGCTCCGACGCGCTCACCGAGGGTGAGCTCGATCGCATCGCCCTGACCTACGGCGGCACGGCGGCGCCGTTCCGCGTGCTCACGGGCATCGGCCGCCCGCACCGCTGGCCGGAGCTGTCGCGCGACCGCGTCGCCCGCGCGCTCGAGGCCGCCCGGCTGTGGAGCGACGTCGTCGTCGTCGACACGGGCTTCAATCTCGAGACCGACGAGGAGGTCTCGAGCGACATGCTCGCCCCGCGGCGCAACGCCGCGACGATCGCCGCCCTCCGCGCCGCCGACGAGGTCGTGGCCGTGGGCGCGGCCGACCCCGTCGGGCTCGCGCGGCTCCTGCGCACGCACGCCGACCTGCTCGAGACGGTCACGACCGATCGCGTGCACGTCGTCGCCAATCGGGTGAGGGCGAGCGTGCTCGGCATCGACCCGAGCGGGCAGGTGCGGCAGACCCTCGACCGCTTCGGCGGCATCGTCGATCCGCTCCTCGTGGCCGACGATCCGAGCGCCGCCGACGCCGCGCTCCTGAGCGCTCGCACGGTCCTCGACGTCGCGCCGCGCTCGGCGCTGCGGCAGGGCGCGGCCGCTCTCGCCGACCGCCTCGGCCTCGGCGTCGACTCCGGTCGCGGCCGCGGGGGAGCCGCCGCCCGGGGTCGGGGGAGCCTCCGGCGGACGGGGTAGCCTTTCGGGGTGTCGACCCTCTCCGATCTCGTTCACGAGCACGCGGCACTGAGCGACGCCGACATCGAGTGGCTCCACCTCCTGATCGCCGAGGGCCAGCTGCTCGCCGACCTCGCGTTCGCCGACATCGTCCTCTGGGTCCCGACCACCGCGGGCGGCTTCGTCGCCGTCGCGCACGCGCGCCCCTCGAGCTCGGCGACGCTCTTCTACCGCGACTTCGTCGGTCAGGAGATCAAGCCCGAGTGGCGCCGGCAGGTCACGCAGGCCTTCGAGTCGGCGAAGATCGTCGACTCGAGCGCGCCCGACTGGTACGAGGAGACCCCGACGCGCGTGCGGGCCGTCCCCGTCGTGCGGCGCCTCTCGCCGGGCGGAAAGGCCGTGAGCGAGCATCCCATCGCGGTCATGACGCGCCACACCAACCTGAGCGAGGCGCGCATGCCCAGCCGCCAGGAGCTCACCTTCAACGAGTGCGCCAACGACCTGTTCGAGATGATCGCGAGCGCCGACTTCCCCGACATGGCGGCGCCGAGCGGGCCGCGCCGCGGTGCGCCGCGCGCCTCCGACGGGCTCATCCGCCTCGATGTCGACGGCACCGTGACCTTCGCGAGCCCCAACGGCCTGAGCGCCTTCAACCGCATGGGCTTCGCGGGCGAGCTCGAGGGCGAGTCGCTCGCCGACGTCACGACGCGCCTCGTGCACGGCAAGCTCGTCGTGGACGAGTCGCTGCCGCTCGTCGTCACCGGCCGCGCGCCGTGGCGCACCGACATCGACGCGCGCGGCGTCACGGTGAGTCTCCGGGCGATCCCGCTGCGGCTCGGCGGCGTGCGGATCGGCGCGATCGTGCTCGTCCGCGACGTCACCGAGGTGCGCCACCAGGAGCGCGAGCTCATCACCAAGGATGCGACGATCCGCGAGATCCACCACCGGGTGAAGAACAATCTGCAGACGGTCGCCTCGCTGCTGCGCATCCAGGCTCGCCGCACGCACAGCGAGGGGGCGCGGGATGCCCTGACCCAGGCCATGCGTCGCGTCGCGGCGATCGCCGTCGTGCACGACACTCTCTCGGAGGGCCTCAGCCAGAACGTCGACTTCGACGAGGTATTCGCGCGCGTGCTCATGCTCATCGCCGAGGTCGCCTCGAGCCACAACACGGTCGTGCGACCCAAGTCGACGGGCAGCTTCGGAACGCTGCCGAGCGAGTACGCGACGCCGCTCGCGCTCGCGCTCACCGAGCTCGTCACGAACGCGGTCGAGCACGGGCTCGTCGGCCGCAGCGACGGCGAGGTCGAGATCGTCGCGAGCCGCACCGACGACAGCCTCGCGGTGAAGGTGCGCGACAACGGCGGCGGCCTGCCCGAGGGGAAGGTCGGCACGGGCCTCGGCACGCAGATCGTGCGCACGCTCATCCAGGGCGAGCTCGGGGGCACGATCGACTGGCACACGCTCGAGGGGGAGGGCACCGAGGTCACGATCGAGGTGCCGCTGCTCTACCTCAAGCGTCGCGGCTAGCGGCGAGGCGCGAGCACCGCACGGAGGGCAGAAGAACGCCCCGCCTCCGCGCGATGCTCGCAGCGACGACGGGGCGGCCCGTGCGGAGCTACGAGGCGCGTCGGGCGCGAGCGGCGCGGCGCTTGAGAGCGCGGCGCTCGTCCTCGCTGAGGCCTCCCCAGACGCCCGAGTCCTGATTGGTCTCGAGGGCGTACTGGAGGCAGGTCTCGGTCACCGAGCAGCGACCGCACACCGTCTTGGCCTTCTCGATCTGGTCGACCGCGGGGCCGGTGTTGCCGACCGGGAAGAACAGCTCGGGGTCAGCGGTGAGGCAGGCTGCCTTGTCACGCCAGTCCATGGGACAGTGCTCCT
>JBKHYA010000038.1:0-14361 GCA_046565745.1 Actinomycetes bacterium | reverse complement strand
GCCTGGACGGCGAGCTCGTCGCGGTCGCCCTTCGCGAGGGCCTGCACGAGCACGATGCGCGGGCTCGGCTCGGGGGCGCGCTCGACGTGCTCGACCCGCAGTGCGACCTCCTGCGCGCTCGCCTCGACGACCTCGCCCTCGACGATGAGCCCGGCCCCGTCGCCGAGGCGGAGGCGCTCGGTCGGGCGCACGCGGGAGACCGTGACCGCATGGCGGGCGTCGGGGCCCGTCAGACGCACGATCGCGCCGAGCGGGGCATCCGCCCCCGCGAGCTGCGCCGCGAGCGAGTCGTCGAGGTAGAAGTGCGCCACGCGCAGGCCTAGAGGTTGAGGAACCGGTCGCGGAGCTTGGAGAAGATGCCCTGCTGGAAGGTCGAGAACTCCGGCGGGACGGGGCGGCGCGAGCCCGCGAACTCCTGGATGAGCTTGGTCTCCTTGCTGTTCAGGCGCACCGGGGTGACGACCTGGATGCCGATCTTGAGATCGCCGCGGCCGGCGCCGCGGAGGCGCGTGATGCCGCGCTCCTTCACGGTGATGACCTCGGCGCTCTGCGTGCCCGGCTTGATCTCCACGCGGACGTCGCCGTCGAGCGAGCGCAGCGTCGCCGTCGTGCCGAGGATCGCGTCGGTCATCTGCACCTCGAGGGTCGCGAGCAGGTCGTCGCCCGAGCGGCTGAAGGTCTCGTGCGTCTTCACCTTGATCTCGAGGTAGAGGTCGCCGTTCGGGCCACCGGCGGGGCCGACCTCGCCCTGCCCGGGCAGCTGGATGCGCAGACCCGTGTCGACGCCCGCCGGGATGTCGACGGGGATCGTGCGGCGCGCCCGCACGCGGCCCTGGCCGGCGCACGTCGGGCACGGGCTCGGGATGACCGTGCCGTAGCCGCGGCACGTGCCGCACGGGCTCGAGGTCATGACGTTGCCGAGCAGGCTGCGCACGGTGCGCTGGATCTGCCCGGAGCCGCGGCAGATGTCGCACGTCTGCGGGCTCGTGCCCGGTGAGCAGCACGAGCCCTCGCACGTCTCGCACAGCACGGCGGTGTCGACCTCGAACTGGCGGGTCGTGCCGAACACGATCTCCTCCAGCTCGACCTCGACGCGCAGGAGGGCGTCCTGCCCGCGCTCGCGGCGGGAGCGGGGCCCTCGCTGCTGCTGCGCGCCGCCGAAGAAGGTCTCGAAGATGTCGCCGAAGCCGTTGAAGCCCGCGCCGCCCCCGAAGCCGCCCGACCCGCCGAGGTCGTACTGCTGGCGCTGGTTCGGGTCGCTCAGCACGTCGTAGGCGTGGGTCACGAGCTTGAAGCGCTCGGCCGCCTCCCCGCTCGGGTTGACGTCGGGGTGGAGCTCGCGCGCGAGCCTCCGGTAGGCCTTCTTGATGTCGTCGGCGCTCGCGTCGCGGGCGATGCCGAGAACCTCGTAATGGTCTGCCACTTATTCCTCACCGAGCAGCCGGGACACGTAGCGCGCGACGGCGCGGACGGCTGCCATGTTGTTCGAGTAGTCCATGCGGGTGGGGCCGAGGACCCCGAGTTTGGCCGAGAGGTCTGCGCCGACCCTGTATGCGCTCGTGACGACGGCCGTCTCGCGCAGCACCTCGTCGTTCTCGCGGCCGATGCGCGCCGAGACGCCGTGCTGGTCGAGCTCCATCTCGCGGAAGAGCTTCAGGAGCGTCACCTGCTCCTCGATCGCCTCGAGCACGGGGTAGACGCTGCCGGCGAAGTCGGACTCGGTGCGCACGAGGTTCGCCGCCCCCGCCATGACGAGCCGGTCGCTGCGATGCGCATCCACGTGGCCCAGGAGGGCCTCGGTGACGACCGACACGGCCGGACGGCGATCGGGAGCGAACTGCTCGTCGAGCTTCGGAGCGAGGTCGGTGACGTCGCTGAGCGAGCGGCCGGCGATCGCCGAGTTGATCTTCGCGCGCAGCTCGCCGAGGAAGACCTCGTCGGCCTCGGCGGGCAGCTCGATGATGCGCTGGTCGACGCGGCCGCCGTCGGTGATGAAGACGGTCATGACGCGCGTCGCCGAGAGCGGTACGAGCTCGACGTGGCGCACGCGCGCGTGCCCGAGGGTCGGGTACTGCACGAGCGCGACCTGGTTCGTGAGGCTCGCGAGCAGGCGCACGGTGCGGGCGAAGACGTCGTCGAGGTCGACCGACTGATCGAGGAACGCGGCGATCGCCTGGCGCTGACCGGCGCTCAGAGGCCGGAGATCCTGCAGCTGGTCGACGAAGACCCGGTAGCCCTTGTCGGTCGGGACGCGGCCCGAGGAGGTGTGCGGGGCCGCGATGAGCTCCTCCTCCTCCAGCTGCGCCATGTCGTTGCGGATCGTCGCGGCGCTCACGCCGAATTGGTGGCGCTCGACGATCGCCTTCGAGCCGACGGGCTCGCGCGAGGCGACGTAGTCCTGCACGATCGCCTGCAACACCTGGAGGGCGCGCTCCGAGACCATGGCGCTCTCCTTTCCATCGTGCGATGCGATCGCCGTCGGGGCGGCGAGTGCTGGCACTCGCACCGGCTGACTGCCAATTCTACCCCGGCGCACCGAGCGATGATGATTGCCCGCGCGGCGGTCGAGCGCTAGTTTGTGCCTGAGTTCCACCCCCCCTCGATCGGACGCATCGAAAGGCAGCACGCTCATGACCGACTCCACCCCTCCCCCGGCCGCGGCATCCGCGGCTCCGCTCAGCGAGGCCGAGGACCGCCAGTGGGCCTCCTTCGCCCACCTCGGTGGCATCTTCTGGATCCTGCCGTCGCTCATCATCTACCTCGTCTTCAAGGACCGCGGGAGCTTCACGCGCGTGGAGTCCAAGGAGGCCCTGAACTTCCAGATCACCGTCGGCATCGCGTACATCGCGCTGCAGATCGTCGCCGCGATCCTCGCCGCCGTGACCTTCGGGCTCGGCGGGCTGCTCGGCCTCCTCACCCCGCTCATCTGGATCGCCGCGGTGATCTTCTCCATCCTCGGCTTCGTCCAGGCCAAGGACGGCAACCACTACCGCTACCCGGTCTCGGTGCGCTTCATCAAGTAGTCGCATCCCGAACGCGAGCGGGGTCCGGCCGACGGTCGCGCCCCGTTCGTCGTTCCCGGTGCGGGGTCATCGCGGCATACTGTCGAGCATGACCCAGCAGCCGCCCGCGAGCCCGTACGCCGCGACCCCGAACCCCATGCGCCCCGAGGACGAGAAGACCTGGGCGATACTGACCCACGTCGGCGGGCTGTTCATCCCGGTCATCGCGCCGCTCGTCATCCACCTCGTGCTGCGCGACCGCGGGCCGTTCATCCGCCACCACAGCGCGACGGCGCTCAACTTCCACCTCACGATCATGATCGCGTACCTCGTGGGCCTCGCGACCTCGTGGCTCATCATCGGCATCTTCGTGATGATCGCCGCGGGCATCGTGTTCTACGTGCTCGGAATCATCGCGGCGATCCAGGCCGGTCGCGGCGAGTTCTACAGCTACCCGCTCACGATCGCGTTCCTGCGCTAGTCGAGCAGCCGGCGCACGACCGCGTCGGCGAGCAGCCGCCCGCGGAGGGTCAGCACGACCGTGCCGCGCAGTGCGGAGCCGGGGTCGACGAGCCCATCGGCGATGAGACCGGCAACCTCGCGGCGCCCCGAGGGCTCGAGCGCGCTCGTCGGGAGCCCCTCGGCGAGCCGGGTCTCGAGCAGCACGCGCTCGACGCGCCGGGTCTCCGAATCGAGCGTCTCGCGCCCGGCGGCCGGCGACTCACCCGCTGCGAGGCGCTGGGCGTACGCCGCCGGGTGCTTGACGTTCCAGAACCGCACGCCGCCGATGTGACTGTGCGCGCCCGGCCCGATTCCCCACCAGTCCTGTCCGGTCCAGTACGCGCGATTGTGGCGCGAGCGACGGGATGCTCCGCCGTCGTCGCTCGAGAGGGACCAGTTGCTCACCTCGTACCAGGAGTAGCCCGCCTGGCTCAGCCGGGCATCCGCCGCCTCGTACATCGCGGCGTGGAGGTCGTCGTCGACGGGCGGCACCTCGCCGCGGGCGATCTGGCGGGCGAGCTTCGTGCCCTCCTCGACGATGAGGGCGTAGGCGGAGACGTGGTCGGGGGCCTGCGCGAGGGCGGCGTCGAGACTCGTGAGCCAGTCGGCCTCCGTCTCGCCCGGCGTGCCGTAGATCAGGTCGAGGCTCACGGCGAGACCCGCGGCGCGCGCCTCGGCGACGCGGAGCGGGACGTTCGCGGGGTCGTGCGTGCGCTCGAGGGTCGCGAGCACGTGCGGCACGGATGACTGCATGCCGATGCTCGCGCGAGTGAATCCGGCGTCGGCGAGCTGCCGGAACCCGGTCGCGTCGATCGAGTCGGGGTTCGCCTCCGTCGTGACCTCGGCGCCCGGGGCGAGCGTGAAGAGGCGCTCGACCGCGGCGAGCATGCGGGCGAGGTCGCTCGCGGGCAGGAGGGTCGGGGTTCCGCCGCCGAAGAAGACGGTGCTGACGGGGCGCGGCGGGAGGCCCGCGTCGTCGAGCACGCGCGCGGCGAGCTCGAGCTCGGCGATCGCCTGGTCGGCGAAGTCGCTCTGCTTCACGCCGCGGATCTCGCTCGCGGTGTAGGTGTTGAAGTCGCAGTATCCGCAGCGGACCCGGCAGAACGGCACGTGCAGGTACACGCCGAGGTCGCGCTGATCGGCGCCGTCGCGCACGCTCGCCGGGAGCGCCCCGTCGACGGGAGCCGGATCGGCGAGGGGCAGAGCGCTGGGCACGCATCGATTCTCGCAGGGCGCGGCCGGACGCCGGCGCCGCACGGGGTGCGCGGCCTCGGCTGGTTGGATGGAGCGGTGACCACCACCACGATCCTCTGGGATGTCGACGGCACCCTCCTGTTCAACGCGGCGTCGGGCGGCGGCGAGCTCTACCATCGCGCGGTCGAGGTCGTCGCGGGCCGCGAGCTGCACCCCCCGCTCGCGCGCGCCCACGGCAAGACCGACGGGCAGATCCTCTTCGAGATCCTCGAGGCGTTCGAGCTCGACTCCGCGCGGCACGACGACGCGGTCGCGGCGCTCGACGCGCTCTCGGTCGAGCGCGCGACGGCGGGCGATCGTCGGGAGATCGCGCCGGGCATCCCCGAGGCCCTCGCCGCGGCCGCCGAGCGCGGCTGGATCAACGCGCTCCTGACCGGCAACTCGGCGACGCGGTCGCGCGTGAAGCTCGCCGGCGCGGGGCTCGAGCCCGACCTCTTCGACTGGAGCCGATCCTTCTTCGGCGACCGCGCCCGCGAGCGCCGCCACATCACGCTCGCCGCACGCACGGCGCTTCCCGACGAGCGGCTCGTCATCATCGGCGACACCCCGCGCGACATCGAATGCGGCAAGGTCATCGGCGCGCGCACCATCGCCGTCGCCACGGGCGTCTACGCGGTGGATGCCCTGCGCGAGACGGGCGCCCTCCTGGTCGTGCCCACCATCGCCGAGGGGCTCGACGCGGTGCTCGACGTCATCGCCGGGCTGCCCGGGGTCGCCGCGGCCTGAGCCCGGCCGTACTGATTCGGGGCGCCCGCGTTACGCGACCTGCACGAACCAGATCTGCCCCATGCGGTAGACCATGACGGCGACGGCGAGGCTCACGACGCCGAGCACGACGGTCGACCAACGCGAGCGGTCGACGAGCCCCCACACGATCGCGAGCGGCGGCAGCAGCAGCGCCGAGATCAGGTAGACCCAGTACTCGACCGGGTCGCCCGTGGGGTCGTTGCCGACGAAGGGCGCGACGATCGACACGACGATCTGCGCGAGCAGCAGCAGCGCGACGAACGCCGTGAGGCCGTTCGTGAGGTCGCTCGGCGCGCGGCCGACTCCCCCGGCGATCAGGCAGACGATGCCGACGACGACGGCGACGGCGACCTGCGCGGTCGTGAACCACTCGATCACTGCTGACTCCTGGCTGAGGGACGCGCCGCGTGCGGCGACGGGGCGCGACGCGAGGGGCGGATGCTCACTCGGCGTCGATCGGGAACCCCACCAGCGTACGGCCGACGCCCTTGCGCACGCTCACGAGCGCGACGAGCCGGCCCGCGCCGTCGATCGCGGCGAGCGGCTCGACGTCGTCGAGCTCGGGCAGGGCGAGCTTCTTGCCGTGGCCGAGGTCGCGCGCCTGGTCGTCGGTCGCGCGCAGCACCGGGAAGAGCCGCTCGGCGACCGCGGCCGACGATGCGAGGCCAGCGGGGCCGTCCTCGGCGAGCTGCTCGAGACTCACGGCATCGGCGACGTCGAAGGGCCCGACGCGCGTGCGGCGCAGGGCGCGCAGGTGGCCGCCGACGCCGAGGGCCGCGCCGAGATCGCGGGCGAGCGCCCGGATGTAGGTGCCCGACGAGCAGTCGATGCGGGCATCCACCTCGATCGTCGGCGGCGCGTCGGCCGAGCCCGGCAGGCGGCGCACGGCGAGCACGTCGAAGGCCGCGATCGTGACGGCGCGGGCCTTCAGCTCGACCTGCTCGCCGGCGCGGACGCGATCGTAGGCGCGGCGCCCGTCGACCTTGATGGCGCTCACCGCGCTCGGCACCTGCTCGATCGGGCCGGTGAGGGCGGCGACCGCGGCGGCGAGGCGCTCGTCGGTCACGGCATCGAGAGCGGCGGGCGCGGCCGGCTCGCCGAGGAGCTCGCCCTCGGAGTCGTCGGTCGTCGTGCCGCGGCCGAGCACGATCGTCGTCTCGTACGTCTTGTCGAGCCCGACGAGGTAGGTCAGCAGGCGCGTCGCCGAGCCGACGCCGAGCGTCAGGAGCCCCGTGGCGAGCGGGTCGAGCGTGCCCGCGTGCCCGACCTTGCGAGTGCCGAGCGCGCGGCGGGCGCGGGCGACGACGTCGTGGCTCGTGAGACCGGCGGGCTTGTCGACGAGGAGGAGTCCGGTGGGCACCGCCCCACGCTAGCGCGGTCGTAGGATGCCCAGGTGCGGATCGCGGTCGTGGGGGCGGGGGCGGTCGGCGGCGTGCTCGCCGCGCTCCTGTCGCGCGCGGGCGACGACGTCGTCGTGACCGCCCGCGGCGAGCACGGCGCGGCGATCACGCGCGACGGTCTGGAGCTCTCCGGCGGCTGGGGGTCGCACATCGCCCGCGTGCCCGTCGTCGAGCGCGTCGAGCCGCCCGTCGACCTCATCCTGCTCGCGACGAAGGCGCACGACTCGGCGGCGGCGCTGCGCGCAGTCTCCGGCTGCGACGGCACCCCGGTCCTCGTCGTGCAGAACGGACTCGGCGGCGCCGACGCGGTGCGGGATGCCCTGCCGCACTCCCCCGTCGCGATCGGCCTCGCCCTCTTCGCCGCGAGCCTCCTCGCCCCGGGGCACGTGTCGGTGACGGGGCCCGCGCCGCTCACGCTCGCGGGTGACGACGCGGCGGTGGCGATTGCGCTCTCTGCGCTTCGCGCCGCCCTCCCCGCCGAGGTCACCGTGACCGACGACGTGCGCGGCGCGCAGTGGACGAAGCTGCTCGTCAACCAGGTCAACGCGCTGCCGGCGATCACGGGGCTCAGCGTGCAGCAGGTCGTCGCGCACGACGGGCTCCGGCGGCTTCTGGCGCGCGGCATGGTCGAGACGGCCCTCGTCGGCCGGGCGCTCGGGGTCAGGTGGGCGCAAGTGGGCTCCGTGGGCGCGGCGGAGGTCGAGGAGCTGCTCGCGGGCGACCTGCGGGCGGCCGAAGCGCTACCGCGATCGCTGGCCGAGCGCATGGGAGACGTGCCGAACCCGGCGTCGACGCTGCAGAGCATCCGCCGCGGTCGGACCACCGAGATCGACGCCCTCAACGGGGCGGTGGCGGATGCCGCGGCCGGCCTGCGCATCCCGGCGCCCGTGAACGCCGCGATGGTCGCGCTCGTCCACGAGGTCGAGCGGACGGGCGAGTTCCTCCCGCCTGCCGAGGTGCTCGTGCGCGTGCCGAGTGAGAACGACCCGGCCCGAACCGACTGAACGGGCCGCGCGGCGCGCGTCGAGCATCCGCCCCGTCGCTCGCGACCTCCACAATTCAGGAACGGGCCGTCGCGGCGGCGGCCGACGACGTGCTCACAGCGCCGCGTTCATCTCCACAACTCAGGAGACTGCGCGCCTCGACGGCCGCGACACGCCGGGTGAGGGCGTCTGAGGCGGCTGCGACGGCGGCGATTCCTGAGTTGTGGAGACACGCCCGGGACGCGCCGCAGCGGCTCGCGCCGACGAGATCTCCTGAATTGTGGAGACGCCGACGACGCGGGGCGGGGACGCGGGCGCGCGCAAGAAGAGGCGGGCCGGCCCCCACCACAAGGACCGGCCCGCAGGGCACGAGGGCGAGCGCTAGAGCATCGCCTTCGTGTGCCAGACCGTCTTCGTCTCGACGAAGGCGGTGATCCGCTCGAGGGAGGGCGCGGGCGCCCCGTCGACGGGCGGCAGGACGCGCTTGAGCGTCTCGGCCGCGGAGATCTGCAGGTCGACCCACGCGCCGTCGGCGATCGAGCCGGCTCCCGCCAGGTCGAGCGCGTTGACGTCGGCGTGCGACGCGAGCCACGGAGCGAGCTCGGCCGGCGAGCCGGTGAGCACGTTGACGACGCCGCCGGGCACGTCCGAGGTCGCGAGAACCTCCGCGAGCGAGATCGCCGAGAGCGGCGCCGACTCGTTCGCGACGACGACGACGGTGTTGCCCGAGAGCACGATCGGCGCGACGACCGCGGCGACGCCGAGCAGCGAGACCCCGGTGCGCTCCTGCGGGGCGATCGCGGCGACGACGCCCGTCGCGTCGGGCACCGAGAGGTTGAAGTACGGGCCCGAGACGGGGTTGCCGTTGCCGGCGAGCTGCGCGTACTTGTCGGCCCAGCCGGCGTACCAGACCCACAGGTCGATCGTCGCGTCGACCTGGGCACCCGCGACGGCGGCCGTGACGCCCTCCGACTGCACGATCTCGTCGACGAACTGCGCGCGACGCCCCTCGAGCAGCTCGGCGATGCGGTAGAGCACCTGGCCGCGGTTGTAGGCCGTCGCGCCCGCCCACTTCGACTGCGCGCTGCGGGCCGCGACGACGGCATCCCGCGCGTCCTTCCGCGAGGCGAGCGCGGCGTTCGCGAGGAACTCGCCCGAGGGCGCGGTCACGACGTAGGTGCGGCCGCTCTCGCTGCGCGGGAAGGCGCCGCCGATCGCGAGCTTGTAGGTCTTGGGCACGCTGAGCCGGCTCACTTCGCGACCGCCTTCCGGGCCTTGCGGCCTGATCGAGGGGATGCTGCGCTCGACTCGACCGGAGCCTGCCAGCCGCTCGACTCGAGGTACGCGGTGAGCCCGTGGCGGCCGCCCTCGCGGCCGTAGCCCGACTCCTTGTACCCGCCGAAGGGCGAGGCCGGGTCGAACTTGTTGAACGTGTTGGCCCAGATGACGCCGGCGCGCAGGCGGTCGGCGAGGGCGAGCATGCGCGAGGCCTTCTCCGTCCAGATGCCGGCCGAGAGACCGTAGGGGGTGTTGTTCGCCTTCGCGACGGCCTCCTCGGGCGTGCGGAAGGTCAGGACCGACAGCACGGGGCCGAAGATCTCCTCCCGCGCGATCGAGTGCGCCGCCGACACGCGCGTGAAGATCGTGGGCCGGAACCAGAAGCCCTTGTCGGGCACCGTGCAGTCGAGCTGCCAGCGCTCGGCGCCCTCGTTCTCGCCCGTGTCGCTCAGCGTGCGGATGCGCGCGAGCTGCGCGGCCGAGTTGATCGCGCCGATGTCGGTGTTCTTGTCGAGCGGATCGCCGAGGCGCAGAGTCGACAGGCGCTGCTTGAGACGGTCGACGACCTCGTCGTGCACGTTCTCCTGCACGAGCAGGCGCGAGCCGGCGCAGCAGACGTGGCCCTGGTTGAAGAAGATCCCGTTGACGATGCCCTCGACGGCCTGGTCCATGGCCGCGTCGTCGAAGACGATGTTCGCGGCTTTGCCGCCGAGCTCGAGGGTCAGCTTCTTCGAGGTGCCGGCGACCTGGCGCGCGATCGCGCGGCCGACGCCGGTCGAGCCCGTGAAGGCGACCTTGTTGACGTCGGCGTGGGTGACGAGCGCCTGCCCGGTGGAGCCTGGGCCCGTGACGATGTTGACGACGCCGGGCGGCAGGTCGGCCTGCTGCAGGATCTCGGCGAACAGCATCGCCGTGAGCGACGTCGTCTCGGCGGGCTTGATGACGACGGTGTTGCCGGCCGCGAGTGCGGGGGCGATCTTCCACGAGAGCATGAGCAGCGGGAAGTTCCACGGGATCACCTGCGCGGCGACGCCGAGCGAGCGGGGGTTCGGGCCGAGCCCGGCGTACTCGAGCTTGTCGGCCCAGCCGGCGTAGTAGAAGAACCACGCGGCGACGAGCGGCACGTCGACGTCGCGCGTCTCGCGGATGGGCTTGCCGTTGTCGAGGCTCTCGGCGACGGCGAGCTCGCGCGAGCGCTCCTGCACGAGGCGCGCGATGCGGAAGAGGTACTTGCCGCGGTCGCTGCCCGACATGCGCGACCAGACCTTCTCGTACGAGCGGCGCGCGGCGGCGACGGCACGGTCGACGTCGTGCGAGTCGGCCTGCGCGATGCGGGCGATGACCTCCTCCGTCGCGGGCGAGATCGTGTCGAACACCTCACCCGAGCCGTCGACGAACTCGCCGTCGATGAAGAGGCCGTACTGCGCCTTGAGGTTCAGGATCGCCGTGGATTCCGGCGCGGGGGCGTACTCGAGGAAGCTCATGGGTCAGTCCACCGTCACGTAGTCGGGGCCACTGTAGTGACCGGTTCGCAGTTTCTGGCGCTGCAGCAGCACGTCGTTGACGAGGCTCGAGGCGCCGAAGCGCCACAGGTGCGGGGTCAGCCACTCCTCGCCGACGGTCTCGGCGACCGTGACGAGGTACCGCACGGCATCCTTCGAGGCGCGGATGCCGCCGGCCGGCTTCATGCCGACCCTCTCGCCCGTGAGGCGGTGCCAGTCGCGGATCACCTCGAGCATGAGCAGCGTGACGGGCAGCGTGGCCGCGGGGCTCACCTTGCCCGTCGAGGTCTTGATGAAGTCGGCTCCCGCGAGGATCGCGAGCCAGGATGCCCGGCGCACGTTGTCGTACGTCTGCAGCTCGCCCGTCTCGAGGATGACCTTGAGGTGCGCGAAGGTGCCGTCCGCGCGGCGGCAGGCCTCCTTGACGGCGACGATCTGGTCGAACACGAGCCCGAAGCGACCGGAGAGGAAGGCTCCGCGGTCGATGACCATGTCGATCTCGTCGGCGCCGGCCGCGACGGCGTCGCGCGTGTCGGCGAGCTTGATGTCGAGGCTCGCGCGCCCGGAGGGGAAGGCGGTCGCGACGGCCGCGACCGAGACGAGCCCGGCATCCGGATCGCCGTGCAGGGCACCGAGCGCCTCGACGGCGTAGGGCACCATGTCGCCGTACACGCAGACGGCCGCGACGCGGGGCGTCGACGGGTCGGTGGCGTCAGGCGTGACGGCCTTCGCGACGAGCGAGCGCACCTTGCCCGGGGTGTCGGCCCCCTCGAGCGTCGTGAGGTCGCATGTGCGGATGATCGTGTCGAGCGCCCAGGCCTTCGAGCTGGTCTTGATGGAGCGCGTCGACAGGCCGGCGGCGCGGGCCTCGAGACCGACGGCGTCGACGCCCGTGAGGCCGTCGAGGTGCAGGCGCAGCGCCTTCTCGGTGAGGTCGCCGCCGAGCAGGCGCACGGCCCGATCGGCCGGGGCGAGCGCGACCGGATGGTCGATGGTCATGAGGAAGACCCTTCCGCTGGGGAGTCGTGGTGGCCGGTCGGCGCGTCCGCGCCGGAGGATCCGGAGTCGGGGGCGCCGCCGGCGCCGGTGTCGTGGCGGTCCGCGTCGTCGAGGAGGGCGCGCGCCGTGTGCTCGTCCGTCACGACGACCGAGCACAGCCCGTGCGTGACGATGGCGCGAGCGACGGCGTGCTTCGCCTCGCCGCCGATGACGAGGATGCTCGACGTCGCCTCGCGGAGCTCCTCGAGCCCGAGGCCCAGGGTCCGGGCGTCGAGCTCGGGGTCGGCGATCGTGCCGTCGGCGGTGATGTATCGGCCGATGACGTCGCCCACCGCACCGCGCGCGCGCAGCTCGGCGATGTCCCCCGCCGTGAGGTACCCGCTGTCGACGTGCACCGAGGAGGTGTCGGCGACGCCCGCGCTGAAGAGGTAGGCGGCCGCGCCGCGCGCCATCTGTACGACGCCGCCGACGGTGCGGTCGCTCTCGATCGCCTTCTTGGTCTCCAGGCGCTCGAGGATGGCGGGGCTCGGCAGGAGCGTCGCCTGGCCTCCGGCCTTCTGGGCGATCATCACGGCGGTGCTCGCCGCGGTGCCCGGTCGCTTGGACAGGCTCACGCCGCCGTTGATCTGGACGACGTTGACGCCCGTCGACCAGCCGACGGGCAGCGATTCGGCGACCTGGTGGAGCGTGCGGCCCCAGCTGACGCCGAGGAGCCGCGGCACGGGACGCACGCTCACGAGGTAGTCGGCCGCGGCCTCGGCGACGCGCGCCTGCAGCTCGACCTCGTCGACGGGGGCGGGGACGACGATCGCGTCCTTGAGCCCGAACCGGGCGCCGAGCTCGCGCTCGAGGGCGAGGCGGCGGGCGCGGGGGTGGACGATCTCGATGCGGATGATGCCGCGCTCGCGAGCCTGCGCGAGGAGGCGCCCGACCTTCCAGCGCGTCACGCGGAGGATCGCCCCGATCTCGTCCTGCGTCTTGTTCTCCTCGTAGTAGAGCTCGGCAGCGCGGACGGCGAGCAGCTCGTTGGCTGACGCGCTCTCCGTGGACACCATGGTTCTCCGTCGTCGATCGAGGGTCTCGTGCGTGCGCGCCGCCGCGAGGGCGGCACCGCTCCAGGCTAGGCGCGGTCGCGCGCGGCGGCCAACATATGTTGCGCCGGTGCTCACATGAGCACGACCGCGTCGAGGCGCGCGTTCGCCGCTCGATACGCTGGTCCTCGACAGCCCTGCGCGACGCCGCGCCGCTCGAGAGGACTCCCCCGTGACCGACTACGCCCTCGCCGTGGACCTCGGAGGCACGAAGGTGGAGGCCGCGCTCGTCGACGCCGCCGGGCGCGTTCTGCCGGGATCGCGGCATCGCCGCCCCACGGGCGCGACGTCCGCGAGCGGCGCGCTCGCGGCATCCGTCACCGAGGCGGTCGAGAGCGCGCTCGAATCGGCCGCCCACCCCGACGTCGAGCTCATCGGCGCCGGCATCGGCTCGGCGGGGCCGATCGCGGGCCGCACCGGCAACGTGTCGCCCCTCAACCTCGCGGCCTGGCGCGACTACCCGCTCGGCGAGCTCGTCGCCGACCTGCTGCCCGCGACCCTCCCCGTCACCCTGCGCATGGACGGCATCTGCATCGCCCTCGCCGAGGTGTGGGTCGGCGCCGCGCAGGGCGAGTCGAGCGTCATGGGCATGATCGTGTCGACGGGCGTCGGCGGCGGCGTGATCCTCGACGGGCGCGTCATCACCGGGCGCAGCGGCAACGCGGGTCACATCGGTCACGTTCAGGTCGCCGGCTTCGACGACCTCTGCGCGTGCGGCGCGCGCGGCTGCCTCGAGGCCGTCGCCTCCGGACCGCGCACCGTCGCCTGGGCCCGCGCGCAGGGCTGGACGGGCGCGACCGGCGAGGAGCTCGCCGCCTCCGCCCGTGAAGGGGATGCGACGGCGCGCGCCGCCATCGAGCGCTCGGCCGGCGCGGTGGGCGCGGCGATCGCCTCGGCCAGCGCTCTCGTCGACCTCGACGTCGTCGCGATCGGCGGAGGCTTCAGCCACGTCGCCGACGACTACATCGACCTCGTGCAGGCCGCGGTTGCGCGGCACAGCGACTTCGGCTTCGTCACGAGCACGCGCGTCGTCGCCTCGGCGCTGAGCGGCGAGGGGCCTCTCATCGGGGCGGCGGCGCTCGTGCACCAGGCCGAGCGCGTGGCCTGAGGCCCCGAGGCTCGCCCGCGAGGCTCGCGCCGGGTCAGAGCCCGCGGCGCTCCATCTCGTCGTCGATGAGCTCGCCCGAGCGCAGGAGCGGGATCGCGACGAGCGTCGAGAGGGCCGCGAGCAGCAGGATCACGATCGCGGGCATCCAGCTGCCGGTGGCCGTGCGGAGCAGACCCAGACCCAGCGGGGCGACGGCGGCGACGCCGTAGCCGATCGCCTGCACGAAGCCGCTCACCGTGACCGCGCGGTGCGAGGTGCGGCTGCGCAGCGAGATGAGCGTGAGGCACATCGGGAAGAGGATCTGGCCGGCGCCGAGCAGGATCATCCACAGCGGGGTCGCGAGCGTCGGAGCGAGAGCGAGACCGAGGAAGCCCACGGTGAACGACGCGACCGATCCGACCATGAGCGGGGCCGGCGACCGCAGTCGGGCGGTGATGACCGGGGTCGCGAGCGAGAGCGGCAGACCGACGATCGCGAAGAGGCCGAGGAGGGCGCC
>JBKHYA010000037.1:0-14988 GCA_046565745.1 Actinomycetes bacterium | reverse complement strand
GTCGTCCTCAACCTGTCGCCGAGCTCACCGGTGCCGGATGCCCTCCTCGCCCTGTGCGACCCCCTGGTCGTCAACGAGTCCGAGGCCTCCGATCTCGTCGGCGAGCCCATCTCCGACCCGGCCGCCGCGGCCGCTGCCGCCGTCGCCCTGCTCGATCGCTGCCGGAGCGCGGTCATCACGCTCGGCGGCGAGGGCGCGGTCTTCGCGAGCCGCGCGCTCGGCTCGACGGGCGACTCCGCTCCGGCGAGCGGCCACCGGCCGGCGCCGCGCGTCCGGGTCGTCGACACGACGGGGGCGGGCGACGCGTTCGTCGGGGCTCTCGCCGCGGAGCTCGCGCGGGGCGCCGAGCTCGCGGAGGCGGTCGAGAGCGGCGTCGCGGCAGGAGCGGCGGCAGTGCAGTGGCTCGGCGCGCAGCCGCCGCGCGACTGACGCGCGCCGCGCGGACAGGCCGCGCGAACGGGCCGCACCGGACGAGGGTCGGGCCGGTGATCACGCGCTCGGGGGGCGAACGGGGTGGGCACCGGCCCGGCGGGAACGCGAGGGGGCTGCGCGACCGGGTGGAACCCGTCTCCCGCTCCTCACTCTGGCGGCAGCCGCCGCCCGACGCGCGGCGACGACGCGCTCGATGTGCGCTTTGCGAACACGACGACGGCAGCACGACCGCGGCGTGGCGGCGGCGTGGCGGCGGCAGAGCACCGGCAAAGCAGAAGGCCCGGAATCAGTGATTCCGGGCCTTCATCTGGTTGCGGGGGCAGGATTTGAACCTACGACCTCTGGGTTATGAGCCCAGCGAGCTACCGAACTGCTCCACCCCGCGGCACGAGGGTTAACGATACCAGGGGCCGGAGCATCCGTCGAATCGCGTCGGGATCGTGCGCGGGTCGGGCGCGTCGCGAGCGCTCAGGAAGCGTGGGCGAACTCGGCCTCCGCCGCCCAGACGACCTCCTGCGCGCGCCGAGCCAGGCTGACGAGCAGGCTGCGCTCCGCCGCCGTGACCGTCGTGCGCGGATCGCGATCGATGACGCACACGGCGCCGACGGGGCGACCGTCGGCACCCTCGATCGCGGCGCCCGCGTAGAACCGGATGCCGTCGGGGGCGGTGACGAGGGCGTTGTCGGCGAAGCGAGGGTCGCGCTGGGCGTCGAGCACGATGAGCGGCTCGTCGAGCTCGACGGCGTACAGGCAGAAGGAGTCCTGGATGGGGACGCTCTCCGTGGGGTGCCCGGTGCGGGCGACGTGCCACTGGCGGTCGGGGCCGAGGACGGTCACGAGAGCGGAGGGGGCGCGGAACGCGGCCGCGGCGACGGCGACGATCCACTCGAGCCGCGCCCGGTGCTGCGAGAGGGTGAGGACGAGCAGGTCGTTGCGCGCGGCGTCGGCGGCGTCGAGCGAACGGCGACGCGCGACGGGGACCCCGACCACGCGGTCGAGCTCGTCCATGAGCGCCGAGGCGAGGATCGTGCCGGTGAGCGCGTAGTCGCCGCGGGAGACGGTGCGGCCGGGAGCGACTCCGTGGGCGGGCGAGGCGGGGAGCCGGACGACGTCGACGCCGGCCTCGGTCTCGAGCCGCGAGCGGAGGATCTCATTGAGCTCCTGAGCGCGTCGCTCGGCCCAGCCGAGGACGGCTCCGTGGAGCCCGGCGATCTCGCCCATCTCGGGGATCTCGAGGACGACGAGGCGGGTCGCCCAGCCCGCGGTCGCGCGCCAGCCCTCCATGAGCTCGTGGATCGCATCGCGCCAGGCGCGCGAAGTCTGACCGGAGAGCACGTCGACGCCGCCGAGCACGACCACGACGACGTCGTACCGACCGGGCGAGGAGTCGCGCAGCTCGCGGGCGATGTCGCTCAGCCCCCAGCGCTCGTCGGCGAGGACGTCGACGACGGCGCCGCGACCGGTGCCCGCACGCAGCGCTCGCGCCACGGCGCCCGGGAGGGCGAGCTCGTGCGACACGACGCCCCACCCGACGGCCGCGCCGGCTCCGACGAGCAGGACCCGGTCGGGCGAGGGTCCGTCGGCGACCGCCCGCGGTCCGTCGATCGGGCGCGGAATGGAATCGCGCGCGTCGGCGGCCCAGGCCTCCCAGGCGCGCAGGACGGGGCGCAGCGAGACCGCCATGGCATCGGCCAGATCTGTCGACATGAGCACCTCCGGGGTCGGGTTGCGCTCAGGCTAGGCCCGACCGGGCCCGCGACCGAGTGTCCTCCCTTTGGAGGACAGACCGGATGTTCGTATTGCGAACGGAGGGCCGTCAGTCGGCGCGACGCGTCGCGGCGAGACTCATTCCGAGCGGGATCATCGCCTCACCCGGCATGCGCCACAGCCCGTCGTCGCCCCGCTCGCACGCGGTGAAGATCTGCCACGGCACGGCGTCGTGCTCGTGCACGAAGTCGATGTCGAGGCCGGCGTCGATCAGGTCGGTGATCGTGCGGCCGAGGGGGTGCATCCACTCGACCGTGCGGGAGTTCGCGAGCGTCGCCTCGGGGTCGGCGTAGTCGCCGTCCTCGTCGAGCGACAGCCCCTCCTCGCGGAAGTACCCGTAGGTCGGCGCGGGGAAGGGGCGCGCGTCGTCCGCACCGGTCGCGCCGGGGTCGTCGAAGACGAAGGCGGTCGGATGCCCGTCCGCGAAGTACAGCCGCCCGCCGGGCTTGAGGAACCACGCGATGATGCGCGCCCACTCGGCGGTGTCGGGCAGCCAGCCGATCGTGCCCCACGTCGTGTACACGACGTCGAACCCCTCGGGGTCGGGCAGGCGGTGCCGGGCGTCGTACAGGTCGGCGCAGACGAACCGGGTGCGATCGTCGAGGCCGAGCTCCGTGGCGAGCTCGCGCGCGGCTCGGATCGCGGGCATGGAGAAGTCGATCCCGACGACCTCGGCGCCGCGCTCCGCGAGCACGAGCGAATCGGCCCCGAAGTGGCACTGCAGATGGAGGACCCGCAGGCCCGCCCAGCCGCCGGGCGCGACGCGCGGGAGCTCGGCCTCCTCGATCGGGTAGAGCCGGCCCTCGCCCCGCTGGAGCGGGGCGAGGTCGTAGAACTCGCTCGCGAGGTGCACGGGGACCTTCTCGTCCCAGTGGGCGCGGTTGAGCGCGACCCACTCGGGCTCGACGTCGGCTCCCACGCGGGCTACTCCTCCGTCGGCGGCTCGCTCAGCTCGAAGAGCCGCTCGAGAGCGCTCTGCAGGCGCTCGTCGGCCTCGGCAGCCGCCACGAGGTCATTGGCCGCGTAGGCCGCCTCACGGGCGAGGAGCGCCTCGCGAGCCTCCTGGAGCGCGGCCTCGAAGTCGAGGTCGGGCTCGGCGGGCGCCTCGGGGTCGGTCGGCTGCTCGGGGTCGGTCGGCGCTTCCGGGTCGGTGGGTTCGACCGGGTCGATCGGGTCGACGTCGCCGTCGCCCGCCTCCGCGCCGGACTCACCGCCGAAGAGGCTGTCTAGCGCCTGATCGAGCGTGTCCTCGAAGGCGACCTCGTTGCCGAATGCCACGAGAACCTTGCGCAGCAGCGGGTAGCTCGTGCCACCGGTCGACTGCACGTAGACCGGCTGGACGTAGAGCAGACCGCCGCCGACGGGCAGAGTGAGCAGGTTCCCGCTGATGACCTCGGTCTCACCCTGACGCAGCAGGTTGAGCTGCTGGGCGACCGTCGCGTTCGAGTCGAACTGGTTCTGCACCTGGCCCGGGCCGGGAACGGTCGTCTGCCTCGGCAAGGTCAGCAGCGTGAGCTTGCCGTAGTCCTCACCGGCGTCGGCGTTCGCCGCGAGGTAGCCGTAGAGCACGTTGCGGCTGTTGCCGCCCGACGAGGCCGGGATGAACGTCGAGTACAGCGAGAACGCGGGGCTCTCGGTGCCGGGGACCTGCATCGTCAGGTAGTACGGCGGCTGCAGGGTGTCGGTGCCCGCGGGAGCCGCGGGATCGTTGGGCGTGACCCACTCGTCGTCTCGAGCGAAGAACGAGCCCGGGTCGGTCACGTGGTACTCGCCGAGGATGTCGCGCTGCACCTTGAACAGGTCGGCCGGGTAGCGCACGTGGTCGAGCAGCTCGTCGCTCATCTCGCTGATCGGCTCGAGGGTCGAGGGGAAGATCTTCTGCCACGTCTGCAGGATCGGGTCCTCCGTGTCCCACGCGAAGAGGGTCACGGAGCCGTCGTACGCGTCGACGGTCGCCTTCACCGAGTTGCGGATGTAGTTGATGTCATCGATCGGGAACGTCGGAGTGGGCGTGTACGTGTCGGCGATCGCGGCCGAGAGCGGCACGGACGTCGAGTACGGGTAGTTCGCCGAGGTCGTGTAGCCGTCGACGATCCACTGGATGCGGCCATCGACGATCGCGGGGTACGGGTCGCTGTCGAGAGTGAGATACGGCGCGACCTGCTGCACGCGGTCGACAGGGTTGCGGTCGTAGAGGATCTGCGATTCGTCGTTCACGGCGTTTGAGAGGAAGATCTGCTCGGACTGGAACTTGATCGCGTACAGCAGCTTCTTGAAGGCGTTGTCGAGCGCCGGCCCGCCCTCCCCCGTGAATGTGTAGGTCTGATTGCCCGACGTGTCGTTCTCATCGCCACCCTCCGACGGGTAGTCGAGCTCGAGCTCGGGCGCACCCTCGGGGGCGCCGACGATCGAGTACTGGGGCGAGGTCTCGCCGAAGTAGATGCGCGGCTCGTACTCGCCGAGCGCCTCCGATAGCGGGCCGCTCGCCGGGATGCCCGACTCGAGGAAGACAGGCTGTCCGTCGTCCGCGCGCTCGTTGCCCGCGGCGGCGACGACGCCGTACCCGTGCGTGAAGACGATGCGCGAGTTGTACCAGGTCTCCTCGGTCTGCTCGTTGGGGTTGAGCTCTCGGACCGAGATGACCGTGTCCTGCGTCTCACCACCGATGTCGTAACGGTCGACGTCGAGATAGGGCGGGAAGCCGTAGTACGGCCGGAACTGCTCGAGCTGCGCGAACGCGTCGGTCACGAGCGCGGGGTCGATGATGCGGATGTTCGCCGTGGTCTCCGCGTCCTCCCGCAGCGCGCCCTCCTCGGCCGTGACCGTCGCCGCGTAGGGCACCTCCTCGATGCCCGAGAGCCCGTAGGCGTCGCGCGTCGCCTGGATGTTGCGTTCGATGAACGGCTCCTCCAGCGATAGCGGGCTCGGGTCGACCTGGAACCGCTGCACGATCCACGGGTAGACGCTCCCGACCAGGAGGCCGGAGACGATGAGCAGGGCGGTGCCGACGATCGACAGGCGCCAGCGGCCGATGATCGCCGTGATGATGAAGAGCACCGCGATGAGGGCGGCGATGCCGGCGAGGATCTGCCGCCCGGGGATGGTCGCGAAGACCTCCGTGTAGCCGGCGCCCGCGGCCAGGAAGCCGTCGCTCGGCTGCACGAGGGCCGCGTACTGGTCGAGCCAGATCGACACGGCCTGCAGCGCGATGTAGATCGCGGCGGTGACGGCGAGCTGGATGCGCGCGGTGCGCGAGATGCGGACCTCGCGCCCCGTGAAGCGGATCGCCCCGTAGAGGTAGCTCGTCGCGACGGCGGCGATCGCGGAGAGGAGCACGGCGCCCGACGCGAAGGCGACGATGCCGCGCCAGAACGGGAGCTCGTAGATGTAGAAGGAGATGTCGAGGCCGAACTGCGGGTCGACGTCGCCGAAGGGCGTGCGGTTGACCCACTGCAGCACCATCGGCCAGCGGTTCGCGGCGGCGACACCGGCGAAGAGGCCGAGCACGGCGGGGATGCCGAGCATCGCGACGCGGCGCAGCGGCTCGACGACCTCCTGGTAGCGGTCGAGCTGGCTCGAGAGCTTCGCGTACACGGGGCGCGAGCGGTACGCGATCTGGAGGCTCGCGAAGACCGGCAGGAACATGCCGAGGAACCCGACGAGGAACATCCCGCCCGTCGCGAGCCACTGCGTCGTCAGCACGGGCAGGTAGCCGAGCTGGTCGAACCAGAGCACGTCGGTGTAGAAGTTCGCGAACACGAAGAAGAGCACGACGATGACGGCGAGGATGCCGGCCGAGATCGCGAGAGTCGCCCGGCTTCGGTTGGCGGGCGGCGTTGCGGTGGACGTCACGGAGGGTCTCCCAGGAGTCGGGTGGCGAGCCCCGCCAGACTATCGGGCGCAACCTTGGCGGCGGCCCCGCGTGCGTCCGCTGTTCGCTCAGGGCGCGGATGCTCGGCGCGCGCTCCTCCTCGCTACGAGCCGCAGCGCGCGAGAGCGCTCCGGTCGCCGTCCTCCGCGACCGTCTGCAGCACGCCGATCGCGTCGTCGAGCGTCCCGACGCGGAAGACGTCGAGCCCGTCGGGGATGCTCCCCACGACCTCGTCGCAGTTGTCGGCCGGAGCGAGGAAAACCTCGGCGCCCGCGTCGACCGCGCCGTACATCTTCTGCACGATGCCGCCGATCGGGCCGACCGTGCCGTCGGCGGCGATCGTCCCCGTGCCGGCGACCTCGGCCCCGCCGGCGAGGGAGCCGGGCGTGAGCTTGTCGATGATCCCGAGGGCGAACATCATGCCCGCGCTCGGGCCGCCGACGTTCGACAGCTCGATCTCGACCTCGAACGGGAACTCGTAGTCGCCCGCGACGAGGATCCCGATGACGGGCACGCGGTTCTCCCCGTCGCTGAGTCGCGGGGTGACCTCGACCGTGCGCTCCCGACCATCGCGCTCGATGCCGAGCACCACGGGTGAGCCCGTGCCGTTGTCCGCGATCGCGGCGCGCAGCGCCGTGACATCCCGCACCGGCTCGCCCTCGATCGAGAGGATCACGTCATCGGCCTCGAGAAGGCCGACGGATGCGCCGCCCTCCTGCGCCTCGACGACGTACAGGCGGCTCTCGTAGGGCTCGCCGATCGCGCGCAGGGCGGCGGCGACGGCCTCCTGCTGCGAGTTCTCCATCTCGACGCGGCTCTGCTCGCGCCGGTCGTCGGTCGAGAGCCCGGGAGGGAAGACCGATTCGAGCGGCACGACCGACTGCTCGGGGTCGAGCCACGCCGCGGCGACCTCGAACCACGAGGGCTGGGTCTCGGGGTTGCCGAGCACGTTCACCGTGAGCAGGCTCAGCGAGCCCTCGGTCGGGTAGGTCGGCTCGGTCGGGATCGTGATGAGCGGGACCTCCTCGCCGTCGACCGAGACCGAGCCGAGGGTGTCGAACACCGGGCCCGGCCGCTCGATGACGTACGGCGAGGGAAGGACGGCCATGCCGAGCACGCCGAAGACGGTCACGGCGAGCAGGAGCCAGCCGATGCGGCGGCCGCGCGAGCGCGCCTCGTCCTGCTCGGCGTCGGCCCCGTCGGTGAAGAGCGACACGGGTAGTTCCTCTCGAAATCCGGCCGTCAGCCTACGGCGAAACCCGGCCGGAGAGCGCGGGCGCCGCACTAGCGTAGGCGGCATGGCTGACGATTCCCTCGGCGGCGCCGAGGACGAGTTCCGCGAGATGATGCGCAAGTTCCTGGCGGGAGAAGGCGACATCGACCCCGCACGGCTCGCCGGCGCCGCGGGGCTCCCCGCCGACCCCGCGATGGTCGCTCGCCTCATGGGCCAGCTGCAGCGGGCGATGAACGCGAAGACCGAGGGCATCGACGAGAAGCTCGCGCGCGAGGAGGCGGGGCGCATCGCCGCGACGGGCGCCGTCACCCCGTCCGGCGCCGAGCTCGAGGCGCTGCGCCAGGCGCTCCACGTCGCCGCCCTCTGGCTCGACGAGGCGACGAGCATCACGCAGCTGACCGCCGAGCCGTCGCTCATCTCGCGCGCCGACTGGGCGCGGCAGACCCTCCCGGTGTGGAGCCAGCTCGCCGAGCCCGTCGCGCTCTCGATCGCCGACGCCCTCACGCAGGCCCTCGACACCCAGGTGCCCGAGGAGCTCAAGGCGATGATGGGCGACGCGAGCGGCATGATGCGCTCGCTCGGCGGCACGCTCTTCACCCTCCAGCTCGGGCACGTCGTCGGCCAGCTCGCGGCCGAGGTCGTCTCGGGCGGCGACATCGGCATCCCGCTCCTGCCCGGTCGCGACGACCACGACGTGCAGGCCGCCCTCCTCCCCCAGAACGTGGCGGCGTTCGCGCAGGGCCTCGACATCCCCCTCGACCAGGTGCACCTCTACCTCTCCGTTCGAGAGCTCGCTCACGCGCGCCTGTTCCGCCACGCGCGCTGGCTGCGCGCGCACCTCATCAGCGCGATCACCGACTACGCGCGCGGCATCAGCATCGACGCCTCGAGCATCGAGAGCGTCGCGGCCGACTTCGACCCCGCGAACCCCGAGAGTCTGCGCGAGGCGCTCACGAGCGGCGCGCTCATCCCGCCCAAGACCGAGGCGCAGCTCGCGGCGCTCGCGCGCCTCGAGACGACCCTCGCCCTCATCGAGGGCTGGGTCGACGTCGTCACCGCGGATGCGACGAGCCGCCTCCCCCGAGCGGATGCCGCGGCCGAGACCGTGCGTCGGCGCCGCGCCGCGGGCGGGCCGGCCGAGTCGGCCTTCGCGACGCTCGTCGGGCTCGAGCTGCGCCCCCGCCGCCTGCGCGAGGCGGCCGCCTTCTGGCGCGCGATCACCGACGCCGTCGGCTCCGCCGCGCGCGACGACCTCTGGGGCCCCCGACCTGCTGCCGACGGCCGAGGACATCGACGACCCGTCGCGCATCATCGCGGGGATCCAGGCCGGGCCGGTCGACGACGACGCCTTCGACCAGGCGCTCAGCGACCTGCTCGCCGGCGAGGGCGACCGCCCCGTCGAGGGCGCCCCGGGCGAGGAGCCGACCGAGGGCGACGACGAGGGCCCTGTGCACAACTGACGCCCTGGACGGGGTCGCCGCGCATCATGTGCGCATGGTCCTGCGCATCGATCCGCGTCGCCCCCTCGTCTGGCGCACGCCGCACAGCATCCAGATCGGCGTCGACCCCGTGGTCGCGATCATCGATCCCGTCGACGACGGCGACGCCCGCCTCATCGCGGCCCTCGCCACCGGGGTCACGCGCAGCGGCCTCGCGATGCTCGCCTCGACGCTCGGCGTCGCCTCGGCCCGCCTCGACGAGCTGCTGGCCGCACTCGAGCCCGCGTTCGCTCCCCCGCCCGTCGCCCCAGTGCGACGCGTGGCCGTGATCGGGGCGGTGCCGGCCGCGGGGCGCATCGCGCGCATCGTGGCCGACGCCGGGCATCCGGTCATCGCCGCGGCGCACGGCGCCGGAGTCCTCGACGAGTCGATCGACGCCGCCGTGCTCGTGAGCCACCACGTCATCGACCCGAGCGAGCACCTCGCGTGGCTGCGGCGCGACATCGTCCACGTGCCCGTCGTGATCGGCGAGCAGGCCGCGACCGTCGGCCCGCGCGTCGAGCCCGGCACGACGCCGTGCCTCGCGTGCGTCGACCAGGCGCGGACGGCCGCCGACCCGTCGTGGCCCGCGATCGAGGCGCAGCTGTGGGGGCAGGAGGCGGCAGCCGACGCGCCCATGCTCGCGACCGAGGCGGCGATCGAGGTGCTGCGCGTTCTGCGCGAGCGCGACGCCTCGAGCGTGCGCATCGACGCCGTCACCGGCCGCCGTCACCGGCAGTCGTGGTCGCCGTCGTCCCGGTGCGGATGCCGCGGGCTCGAGCTCGGGCTCGCCCCCGTCGCGCTCGCCGACCACGACCTCGCCGGGCCGGCGGGCGTCGCCGGCGCCGCCGGGCTCAGCGCCGCGCGGCCCCTCGCCGGCTGACGCCGCCCGCCGCCCCGACCGGCGGCGAGCCGGGGGCGCGCACCTCGTCGAGGAAGCGGCTCGGCGAGCGCTCGGCGCGGCTCGCGCTCGCGCGCTGCGCCCACGAGAGCTCGAGCGCCCGACGCGCGCGCGTGATGCCGACGTAGAACAGGCGGCGCTCCTCGTCGACGGCCTCGAGGCTGGTCGCGAAGGTGATCGGAACGGTGCCCTCGTTGAGCCCGACGATGTAGACGGCGTCCCACTCCAGGCCCTTCGCGGCGTGGAGCGTCGAGAGGGTCACGGCCGAGCGCGTGGGCGCGTGCTGCTGCTCGGCGCGGCGCTGCAGCTCGCGCACGAACTCCGCGAGCGTCGTGCCGGCCGGCGACTCCTCCGCGAGACCGAGGAGCGCCGTGAGGCTCTCCCACCGCGAGCGCTCGGCGCCGCCGCCCTCGGGCGGATCCTGCCGCCAGCCGAGGCCGCGCAGCACGTCGCTCACGCTCTTGAAGAGCGGTTCGTCGCCGATCGAGATCGCCGCTCCGCGCAGCAGCATGATCGCCTGCCGCACCTCGGGCTGGTCGAAGTAGCGGCTGTTCGCGCGCGTCTGCACGGGGATGCCCGCGCGGCGCAGTGCCGCCTCGAGCGCGATCGACTGGGTGTTGATTCGGAAGAGCACGGCGATCGACTCGGGGCTCGCGCCGTCGGCGATGCGCCGCGCGATCGACTCGGCAACCGCGGCGGCCTCCGAGGCGTCGTCGGGGTGCGCGGAGACGGTCGGCGCGGGGGCCTGGCCGCCGCCGTCGCGCGCGGCCGCGCGCAGCGTGAGCGCCCCGGGGCGGCCGCGCATGAGCCGGTTCGCGAGCGTCACGATCGGGTCGGTCGAGCGGTAGTTGTCCTCGAGCCGGACGACCGTCGCGTCGGGGAACTCGCTGCCGAAGCGCACGAGGTAGTCGCTCGACGCGCCCGCGAACGAGTAGATGGTCTGCGACGCGTCGCCCACGACGCACAGCTCGCGGCGCCCGCCGAGCCACAGCGAGAGCAGGTCGTGCTGCAGGGGCGAGACGTCCTGGTACTCGTCGACGACGAAGAAGCGGTACTGCTCGCGCACCTGCTCGGCGACGCGCGGCTCGACCTCGAGCATCCCCGCCGTCGCGAGCAGGACGTCCTCGAAGTCGATCTGCCTGCGGTCGTCCTTGATCGCCTCGTACTGCCGGTGGAGGTCGACCATCGCCGACACCGGCAGCCGCGCGGGCATCGCGCGGCTCTCGGCGGCGCGCCCGTACTCGTCGAGCGAGAGGCGCGAGACCTTGCGCCACTCGATCTCGGCGGCGGCGTCGCGAAGGGCGGCGGTGTCGAGGCCGAGCTTGAGGGAGGACGCCGCCTGACCGATGAGGGGCCCCTTGCCGTCGATGACGCGCGGCGGCGATCCGCCGACGACGGTCGGCCAGAAGTAGTGCAGCTGCCGCAGCGCCGCCGAGTGGAAGGTGCGGGCCGAGACGCCGTCGGCGCCGAGCGCCCGCAGGCGGCCGACGAGCTCGCCCGCCGCGCGCGTCGTGAAGGTGAGCGCCATGACGCGCGAAGGGTCGTACGCGCCCGTCGCGACGCCGTACGCGATGCGGTGCGTGATCGCCCGGGTCTTGCCCGTGCCGGCGCCCGCGAGCACGCACACGGGGCCGAGCAGGCTCTCGGCGACGACGCGCTGCTGGTCGTCGAGCTGAGCGAGCAGGCGATCGGGGTCGGTGCCGCTCATGCGTCGATCGGGCCCCCGTACCAGTCCTCGATGATCGCGCGGGCGATCGAGGTGCGGCCGGGCAGGGCGATGTCGTCGAGCGCCGCCCCGAGCTCATCGCGGCTGAACCAGCGCAGGTCGAGGATCTCGGTGCCGTCGGGGCGCAGCTCGTGCTCGAGCGCCGGGTCGAGGCGGGCACGGAAGCCGAGCATGAGCGAGGCGGGGAACGGCCAGGGCTGCGACCCGACGTAGACGGGGTCGACGACGCGCAGCCCCGACTCCTCGCGCACCTCCCGCATCACCGCGGCCTCGAGCGATTCGCCGGGCTCGACGAATCCCGCGAGGAGCGAGAACCGATTGGCCTCCCACTGCGCGTTCGAGCCGAGCACGATGCGGTCGTCGGCGTCGGTCACGGCGACGATGATCGCGGCGTCGGTGCGCGGGAAGAGCTCGCGGCCCGTCTCGACGTCGACCCGCACCCAGCCCGCGCGGCCCGGCTGGGTCGGGTTGCCCGTGAGGGGCGAGAACGCGTGCGCGGCGTGCCAGTTCGCGATGCCGAGCGCCTCGACGGCGAGGCCGGCGTCGCGGTCGCCGAGCGCGTGGCCGAGCGAGCGCGGGTTGCCCCAGCGAGCGATGTCGCTCGCGAAGCCGGGGGCGCGGTCGTCGTCGAGCACGACGGCGACGATGGCGGAGTCGGCCGGGAGGTCGGGCGCGTCGTCGGTCGTGCGCCCGAGGTAGATGCGCAGGGCATCCGTCGGCGCCGCCTCGACCGGGAGGAGGGCCAGCGCGACGGCCTCGCCCGCCGCGAGGAGGACCTCGCCGCGCCACACCGGGAGGATACGCGTCGTCGGCTCGCCCCACAGCTCGTCGAAGAGCCGCGGCCGCGTCCGCGCCGTGTCGTCGCGATCGATGCGATAGCGCGAGAGCGGCAGCGACGCGGTGAGCGAGAACTGCATGGATGCCTCCAACTGCCGGGTGGGAACTGCGTGGCGCAGGGCGACCGGGGGGTGCCCGCCGCCTACCCTGGGGGCATGGCCAGATCCCCTCTCACTCTAGCCGCGCTCGCCACGGCGGCCGTCCCGGGACTGGACGTCACGCACGCCTCGCGCCTCGGCTCGACGCGCGGCCGCGACGTCGACGCCGCCGTGCTCACGAGCCGCGACGGGCGCCACCTGGTCATCCGCGTTCCGCGCACCGAGCCGGCCGAGGCCGAGCAGTCGGCCGACCTCGTCGCGCTGCGCGCCCTCAGCGACGGCGTGCGCTCGCGCCTGCCGTTCGCCGTGCCGCGGCTCGTCGGCCAGACGCCCGTCGGCGGCACGCGCGCGATCGTGCACGAGTTCGTCGACGGCGACCCCGTCGCCCTCGAGGCCATCACGCCCGGCCTTGCCTCGTCGATCGGGCGCGCGATCGCCGCCGTGCACGCGCTGCCGACGAGCGTCGTCTCGGATGTCGGGCTGCCGCAGCTGCGCGCGATCGACGTCATGCGCGAGTCGCTCGCGACGCTCGACCGCGCGAGCGAGACCGGGCTCGTGCCCGCGGGCCTCCTGCGGCGGTGGGAGCTCGCGAGCGAGGACCAGTCGCTCTGGCAGTTCACCCCGACGGTCATCAACGGCGGGCTCTCGGCCGGGTCGTTCCTGTCGATCGGCGAGACCGTCACCGGCGTGCTCGGCTGGTCGCGCCTGCAGATCGCCGACCCCGCGCGCGACCTGTTCTGGCTGCTCGGCTCGGCCGACGCGGCCGTGCCGGAGTCGGCGTTCGAGGCGTATCACGAGGCGCGCGGCATCCACGATCGCGAGCTCGCCCGGCGCGCGGTCTTCGCCGCCGAGCTCGAGGTCGCGCGCTGGCTGCTGCACGGCACGACGACCCGCAGCACCGAGATCACTGACGATGCGGTCGAGATGCTGCACGCCCTCCTCGACCGCGTGCACCGCGACATGACGAACCCGCTCACGATGGAGCAGGACCGCCCCGCCTCGCTCACCGACGCGCACGACCTCGCGGAGCTCGGCGCACCGGACTCGGTGCGGCTCTCGCCCGCGAGCGCGTCGCCCGCGAGCCCGTCGCCCGCGAACCCCGGCTCGAACGGCAGCGCGGCGACCCCGCCGACGCCGCCGACGCCGCGCGACTAGCTCGCGCGGGCGCGCGGCCTACTCGCCCGCGGCGATGCGGCGCGCGATGATCGCGCGGCCGCGCTGCACCGCGCGGACGAGCTCGGGCTGGCGGATGCCGAGCTCCTGCGAGACGTCGGAGTACGTGCGCTTCTCGAGCAGGATGCCGCCGAGCGGCGCTCGCAGCTCGGGCGGCAGCTGCGAGATGCGCCCCACGAGCTCGTCGTAGCCGAGAGCGTCCACCGCCGAGTCGTCGACGTCGTGCTCGGGCGTGACATCGAGGTCGAAGTCGTCGGGCATGCGGGGAACCTCCAGGAGGGATCGGGGGCCGGGTGGCGCGAACCGCAGTGCGCGCCGCCCGGCCGGGCGGAGCATCCGAGCCTAGAACACGGAGCTACGACGCGAAGTCGCGCACGAGCTGCTCGTTCTCCTTCTTGTTGACGAGCGCCACGACGTAACCGACGGCGAGCGCGATGAACGGCAGGAGCACGAGGAACCAGCCGAGGCCGTTGAGCGCCCACGCGCTCTCGGGCAGCGAGGGGTCGACCCCGTCGGGCACGGTGCCGGCGAGGAGGTTGAAGCGCGACATCAGGAGGTAGAGACCCGCCGCGAGGGCGAGGATCGACAGCGCCGGGGCGATCTTCGTCGACCAGACCGTGCCGCCGTCGTGCGTCATGAAGTAGCGGATGACGGCGATGCTCACGAGGATCTCGACGAGCACGATCGCGATGACCGTGATCGAGCTCATCCACGAGAACAGGTTGAGGAACGGGTCGAGGCCCGCGATCGCGAAGATGATCATCACGAGGGCGGCGAGCGCCGACGTGATCGCCACGCCGATGATCGGGGCGCCGGCCGCGTTCGTGCGCGCGACGCTCGCCGGCAGCACGCCACCGCGCCCGAGGGCGAAGAAGTAGCGCGACGCGGCGTTCTGGAAGGCGAGGAGTCCCGCGAAGAGGCTCGTGATGACGAGGATGCCCATCGCGACCGTGAGCCACGAGCCCACGTACTCCTCGGTGAGGCCGAAGAGCACGCCCGCGGGGTCGGCGAGGCCGCCCGAGAGCTCGATGACCTTATCGGCGACCTGCGACGAGCCCATGCCCGTCACCATCGCGAACGAGACGAGGGCGAAGAGGATGCTGATGACGGCGATCGAGACGTACGTCGCGATCGGCACGGTGCGCTTCGGGTCCTTCGCCTCCTCGCCGTAGATCGCGGTCGCCTCGAAGCCGATGAAGCTCGCGAAGGCGAAGGCGAGGGCGATTCCCGCGGTGCCGGCGAAGCCGCCCGCGAAGACGAGCGTCGGGTCGAACGAGGCCCCGATGTTCCAGCCCTCGGGGCCGCCGTTGGCGAGGATCGCGACGGCCGCGACGATGAGGACGAGCAGCTCGAGGGCGAGCATGACGCCGAGCACCTTGGCTCCGACGTCGACGCTCAGGAGCGAGAGTCCGGTCACGATGACCCAGACCAGGAGCGACCAGACGTACCACGGCAGGTCGAGTCCGAGACC
>JBKHYA010000036.1:0-15558 GCA_046565745.1 Actinomycetes bacterium | reverse complement strand
TTCTTCACGATGTGCAGCACTCCGGCCCCGCGGTCGGCGACCTTGGTCGCCTCTTGCATCTGGTCGGGCGTCGGCGAGGTGAAGACCTCCCCGGCACAGGCCGCGTCGAGCATCCCGAAGCCGACGAAGCCGCCGTGCAGGGGCTCGTGGCCCGACCCGCCGCCGCTCACGAGGGCGACGGTGCCGTGGTCCTTCGGGGTGGCGCGGTAGATGATGCGGTTCTGGTGATCGACGCGGAGGTCGGCGTGCGCGGCCTCGATGCCGCGGAGCGCGTCGGCGAGGACGTGATCGGGGTCGTTGATGAGCTTCTTCATGACGAGAGGGTTCCTTCCTTCATTGCAAGGTTTCCGAGATTCGCGTCGCCGCTCAGGGAGCGCAGTCACCGTCGACGAGCCGTATCCATTCGGAACGGTTTTCGATAATGTCGAATATGCTCCGGTGCTGACGGAGTGTCAAGGGCTCGCTCGAGGATGAGAGGAAGCGCACATGATCCAGGCGATCGATCGCGCCGCACGCGTGCTCACCTCTCTGCAGGGAGCACGCCACCTCGGCATCTCGGAGCTCGCGAGCATCCTCGACCTCCCGCCCTCGACGGTGCACGGCATCGTCAAATCGCTCCGGGAGCACGGGCTCGTCGCGAAGGAGCCGGGCGGACAGCGCTACATGCTTGGCCCCGCGCTGCTCAAGCTCTCGAACGTGTACCTCGACACGCTCGACGTGCGGGCACGCGCCATGCGCTGGACGCGCGAGCTCGCGCGACGCACGGGCCTCTCGACCCGCCTCGGCGCCGAGCTGTTCGACGAGGTCATCATCATCCACCACAACCGACGACCGGATGGCAGCCAGCAGATGCTCGAGACGGGCATCACGATCCCCTCCCACGCGTCCGCGCTCGGCAAGGTGCTGCTCGCCTACCACCCGGCGACGGCCGACGAGCTGCTCGCGAAGTCGCTGCGCAGCCTCACGGGCGACACAATCACCGATGCCGCGGCGCTCCGCCTGCAGTTCGCGCAGATCACCGAGCGCGCACTCGCGTTCGAGGAGGACGAAGCGGTGCTCGGCGAGTCGTCGGTCGCCGTGCCCGTCGCCGACCGCAGCGGCGCCGTCATCGCCGCGGTCTCCGTCGTCATGCCCTCGAGCGAGTGGCCCCCCGAGGCGGGCGTGCTCAACGACCTGCGCGAGACCGCCCGCAACATCTCTCGTGAGCTCGGCTTCTCGAGCTGGCCCCCCGCGGTGAGCCCGCGCGACGACGACTGACCGTCCGCACCGTGGCACACTGAGCCCGTGAGGAATCGTTCGATCCGGGTCGAGATCGTGATCGGCGCTGACCTCGACACGGTGTGGAGACTCACGCAGGATCCCGAGCTCCACGCGCGGTGGGACGCCCGGTTCAGCCGGATCGTCCCCGAGAGCGCGGACGACGAGGGCGCCTGGCGCTTCCGATACGAGCGGCGGATGCTCGGCCTCACGATCCGCGGCACGGGCATCGCTCTCGGCTCCCGCACGGGCGCCGACGGATCCCGCACCTCCGCGCTCCGCTTCACGACGCGCGACCGCCGGTCGCCCTTGCGCGACGGCCGCGGGTTCTGGCGGTATGAGTCGACGGACGGCGGCACACGGTTCATCACCGGCTACGACTACGAGCCGGGCTGGGGGCGGGCAGCCGACGCGGTGATCCGGCCGGTCGTGGCCTGGATGACGGCCGCGAGCTTCGCCCGGCTGCGGCGCTGGGCCGAGACGGGCGAGGAGCCCGAGCGCTGGCCGCTCTGGCGGATCGCGCTGGGTCCGCGGCGCGACCGGCCGCGAGCATCCGACTGCGCCTGGAGCGTCGGCCGACCGAGCGCGATGGCCGACGCCCCGCGCGCCCTCGCCGGCCTGGAGGCCCCGTGAGCGACGCGGCGGCATCGAACCGTGTCGACGCCGTCCGGCCCCGCAGCATGTTCGCCGCGGCGATGGGCGACGACTTCGAGCGGCTGCACCCGATGCTGCAGCGCCGCTTCGGAGTGAGCCTGGCGGCCGGGTACGCGTGCGAGGGGCGCGGCGTCATGTCCCGCATCCGCCGAGGGCCGTGGTGGACGATCCCGTTCCTGCACATCGGTCGGATCCGGAACATCCTCGCCCCCTTCCCCGGGCGCGACGTGCCGTTCACGGTCGAGAACCACGCCTACCGCGACCCGTTCGGGCGCGAGACGGTGACCTTCGTGCGAACCTTCCACTATCCCGATCGCATCGCGCCCGGCCGCTTCGACGCGACGATGGTGCTCGGCGCCCGCGGGACGATCGTGGACTACCTCGGCACGCACCAGCACCTCGCCGTCGATCTCGACCTCCACACGAACGACGACGGCTCGCTGCTGCTCACCTCGGACGCGCAGCGGTTCCACGCCGGGCCCGTCTCGTTCCGATTCCCGATGCTGTTCTCGGGCCGCGCGCGCCTCCACGAGTCGTTCGACGACGCGACCGATGAGTTCGTCATCCGGCTCGAAGTCCGGAACCGGGTCTTCGGATTCCTCTTCGGCTACGAGGGTCGCTTCCGCTGCGAGTTCCCACCCGCGGGCGACGGACCGCCCGCCCGAATCCTGCCCGTGCGGCACGAGCGCCGCGCGTAGCACGCACGCGAACGGCCCCGCCGCTCACGAGGAGCGACGGGGCCGTCGGTGGTGCGGATGGTCGCTAGAGCCCCGCGATGATCTCGCGCATGAGGGCGGCGGCCTCGCTCGGTGTCTTGCCGACCTTCACGCCGGCGGCCTCGAGGGCCTCCTTCTTGGCCTGCGCCGTACCGGCCGAGCCGGAGACGATCGCGCCCGCGTGACCCATCGTCTTGCCCTCGGGGGCCGTGAAACCCGCGACGTAGCCGACGACCGGCTTGGTGACGTTGGCCGCGATGAAGTCGGCCGCGCGCTCCTCGGCGTCGCCGCCGATCTCGCCGATCATGACGATCGCCTTCGTCTCGGGGTCAGCCTCGAACGCCGCGAGGGCGTCGATGTGCGTCGTGCCGATGATGGGGTCGCCGCCGATGCCGATGGCGGTTGAGAAGCCCAGGTCGCGCAGCTCGTACATCATCTGGTAGGTCAGCGTGCCCGACTTCGACACGAGGCCGATGGGGCCCTTGCCGGTGATCGTCGCGGGCGTGATGCCGACGAGCGCCTCGCCCGGCGTGATGATGCCGGGGCAGTTCGGGCCGATGATGCGGGTCGTGCCGCCCTTGGCCTTCGCGTGCGCCCACAGCTCGGCCGAGTCGAGCACGGGGATGCCCTCGGTGATGATGACGAGGAGCGGGATCTCGGCGTCGATGGCCTCGATCGCCGCGTCCTTCGCGAACGCCGGGGGCACGAAGGCGATCGAGACGTCGGCGCCGGTGGCGGACATCGCCTCGGCGACGGTGCCGAACACCGGGAGCTCGACGGTCGAGCCGTCGGCCGCGGTGTGCGAGACGGTCGTGCCGGCCTTGCGGGCGTTGACGCCGCCGACGACCTGGGTGCCGGCCTTGAGCATGAGCGCCGTGTGCTTGGTGCCCTCGCCGCCGGTGATGCCCTGGACGATGACCTTGGAGTCCTTGTTGAGGAAGATCGACATGTTCGCGTCCCTTACTTCGCAGCCAGCTCGGCGGCCTTGTCGGCGCCCTCGTCCATGGAGCTCGCGATCGTCACGAGCGGGTGGTTCGCGTCGGCGAGGATGCGGCGGCCCTCCTCGACGTTGTTGCCGTCGAGACGCACAACGAGCGGCTTGGTCGCCGCGTCGCCGAGGATCTCGAGGGCCTTCACGATGCCGTTGGCGACGGCATCGCACGCCGTGATGCCGCCGAACACGTTGACGAACACGCTCTTGACCTGCGCGTCGCCGAGGATGACGTCGAGGCCGGCGGCCATGACCTCGGCCGAGGCGCCGCCGCCGATGTCGAGGAAGTTGGCGGGCTTGACGCCGCCGTGCTTCTCGCCGGCGTAGGCGACGACGTCGAGCGTCGACATGACGAGGCCCGCGCCGTTGCCGATGATGCCGACCTCGCCGTCGAGCTTGACGTAGTTGAGGTCGTGCTCCTTGGCCTTCGCCTCGAGCGGGTCGGTCGAGTCCTTGTCCTCGAGCGCCGCGTGGTCGGCCTGGCGGAACGACGCGTTCTCATCGAGCGAGACCTTGCCGTCGAGGGCGACGATGTCGCCGGCGCCGGTGAGCACGAGCGGGTTGACCTCGACGAGCGTCGCGTCCTCCTTCACGTACACGTCGTACAGGGCGACGAAGACGGGGGCGACCTTCTCGATGAGCTCGGTCGGGAACTTCGCCTCGACAGCGATCTCGCGCGCCTTGTCCAGGTCGATGCCGCGACCGGGGTCGACCTCGACGCGCGCGAGCGCCTCGGGGCGCTCCTCGGCGAGCTGCTCGATCTCCATGCCGCCCTCGTAGCTGCACAGGGCGAGGTAGCTGCGGTTGGCGCGGTCGAGCAGGACGGAGAAGTAGAACTCCTCCTTGATGTCCGCTCCGGCGGCGACCATGACGCGCTTGACGACGTGGCCCTTGATGTCGAGGCCGAGGATCGCCTCGGCCGCGGCCTGCGCGTCCTCCGGCGTCTTCGCGACCTTGACGCCGCCGGCCTTGCCGCGGCCCCCGGTCTTGACCTGGGCCTTCACGACCGTGACGCCGCCGAGCTTCTCGGCCGCGGCGCGGGCTTCCTCAGGGGTGTCGGCGACGATGCCTGCGAGCACGGGAACACCGTGCTTCTCGAACATGTCCCGTGCTTGGTACTCGAAAAGATCCACGCTCTGCTCTTCCCATCCGCGTGCGATGTACGTAGGAACCGGCCGGCGGTTCTCGGTCTCGAGGTGGTTCGACGTCGAGAGATCTCTCGATGTCGAGAGAAACGGCCTCGTCCAGGGTACTCCCGTCGGCGGACGCCGATGACACTCGTCGGAGGCTCCTCGCAGGCGGCGCGGGTCCGGCTCGACGGCGGTCAGGCGTCGCGGCGGACGACGAGGACGGTCACGTCGTCGGGGGCGATCCCGCGAGCGCGCGTGCGCATCGCGTCGACGATCTCGGCGGCGCTGTCGGCGAGCAGCGTGAGCGTCGTGACGCTCTCGAGCGCCTCGGGCACGCCGTCGTAGAGGTCGAGCACGCCGTCGCTCACGCTGATGAGCGCGTCGCCCGGCCCGATCGTCACCGTCTGCGGGATCCACTCGGTCTCGATGTCGATGCCGAGCGGCGGCGACGTCGACTTCAGCCGGTCGACGGTGCCGTCGACTCGCGCGATGAACGTCAAGCCGTGCCCCGCGTCGACGAAGGTGAGCTCGCCCGAGTCCATGTCGAGCCGGCCGTGGAAGAGCGTGACGAAGAGCCCGGTCGAGTCGAGGTCGCCGGTGAGGGATGCCGCGGCCGCGTCGACCGCGCCGGCGACGTCGCCGAATCGCGCCGCCGATCGCAGCACCGCCCGCACGGTGGCGGCGATGATCGCGGCTCCGATGCCCTTGCCCATCGTGTCGGCGAGGGTGAACGCCGCGCCCTCCCCAACGGGGTACCAGTCGAAGAAGTCGCCGCCGACGGCGCGCGCCGGCAGGCACATGCCGGCGATGTCCCACCCCGGCATGCTCAGCAGCTGCTGCGGCAGGAGGCCCTGCTGCACCTCGGCGGCACGGCTGAGCTCCTGGCTGACCGAGAGCTCCTGCTGCACCCACGCGGCGAGGTCGCGGAGCATCGCGGCCTCCCGCTCGCTGAAGTGCCGCGGCTTCGCGTCGTAGACGCAGAATGAGCCGATGCGCTCGCCGCCCGGCGCGTAGAGGGGGTGGCCGGCGTAGAACTCGAACGCTCCCGGGATCGCGATGCTCTCGAACCCGGGGGCGACGGTGAGGTCGGCGACGATGAGCGTGTCGTCCGACTCGATCGTGATCGCGCACGCCGAGTTCTCGCGCGGCACCTCCGTTCCGAACGGCCCGACCATCGACTTCGACCACTGCCGGTCGCGGTCGATGAGGTTGATCGCCGACCCGGTGACGCCGAACAGCTGCTGCGCGAGCCGGGTCACGCGATCGAAGCGCTCCTCCGGCGGGGTGTCGAGGATGGCGAGCTCCTCGAGTGCGCGCTGCCTCGCCATCTCGTCGATGACGCCGCTGATCGAGACCGAGGGGAGGCCGCGGGCCGGCGTCAGGACGTCGCGCGACGCCTCGCGCGCGCGCACGAGCGTCCAGTGGTTGAAGCCCTCGACGCGGCGGTGCTCGACGGAGTCGACGAGCGCCTGGATCATCGGGATTCCGCGACCGTGCTCGGCCATCGGCTCGGGCATGCCTCGGTCGTGGAGGCCGACGTCGTCGACCTCTCCCCCGTCGCTCAGCGTCGCCTCGATGCGATCGTCGTAGACGACGATCGTGAGGGCGAACGAGACCGGGTTGCCGCGATTGGCGTACTGGATGACGTTCGCGGTGAGCTCGATGACGGCGGTCTCCACGGACATCCGGTCAGTGGGGTGGACGTCGGGGACGACCGCCCAGACGGATTCGAGGGCGGAGTGGACGGTGTCGACGGTGTCGGGCGGGGAGGTGATGCGCAGAGTGCGCGCCACCATGTCAGCCATGCGGGTAGGCCTCGGCGACGCTCGAGAAGGACCGCAGGGTCGCGTTCATGTTGGTCAGATCGAGGACGAGGACGACCTGCTCGGTCGGGTTGACGAGGACGAGGTCTCCGCCGGCCTCGCGCGCGGCCTTCAGCCCCCACACGAGAGCGCCGAGCCCCGAGGAGTCGAGGAAAGACGTCTTCGACAGGTCGACGGCGATCGACGGGCTGTTGGCGACGATCGCCTCGTGGATGGCCTCGCGCACGCGCGCCGCGGTGACCATGTTCAGGCGCCCGTCGAGGGTGAGCTCGGTGATGCCGCCGGGGTGCTGGATGGACACGAGATCCATGGTCGTCTCCTTCATCGGATGATCGTCGTCACCCATTGTGGTGCGTGCGGGCAGGCGACGGTCGCAACGCGCGCACGCCGGGGCGTACGGAACGGCCCTCTGGTTACAGCTTCTCGATCGGACTGATCTTGATGAGCAGGCGCTTGCGCCCCGCCGACTCGAACTGCACCTCCGCGATGCTCTTCGGCCCGATGCCCGTGACGGCCGTCACGCGCCCCTCGCCGAAGTCGACGTGGCGGATGCGGTCGCCGGCCACGAGGGTCAGGTCGCCGTTGTCGCGCACGGTCGCCGTCACGCGATTGGCCCACTCGGTCTTGGGCTTCCCCGGCGGGAGCGAGGTCCCGTAGCTGAACTGCTCGCGCCCGCTGCGGGTCGTCCCGAGCGCGCGCTGGCTCGAGGCCGATCGGTTGCCCATGCCCGGGGCGTCGCGCCAGTCGATGAGCTCGGTGGGGATCTCCTGGAGGTAGCGACTCGGCGCGGCGACCTGGGTGTCGCCGAAGGTCGAGCGCGTCATCGCGAGCGAGAGGTGCAGCTTCTTGCGGGCGCGCGTGATGCCGACGTAGAACAGGCGGCGCTCCTCCGCCGGGCCGCCGGGCTCGTGCGCGCTCATCTGGTGGGGCAGGAGGTTCTCCTCCACCCCCGTGATGAACACCGCGTCGTACTCGAGGCCCTTCGCGGTGTGGAGCGTCATGAGCGAGACGGTGCCGCTCGAGTCGTCGAGGTCGTCGGCGGCGGCGACGAGCGCGACCTCGGTGAGGAAGTCGATGAGCCGCCCCTCGGGGTTGTTGCGCTGGAACTCGCGCGTGACCGCCACGAGCTCCTCGACGTTCTCGGCCCGCGCCTCGTCCTGCGGGTCGCGGCTCGCGCGCAGGAGCTCGACGTACTTCGTCCGCTCGAGGATCGCCGTGAGGATGTCCGGGACGAGCGCCGTGTCGATCGTCGAGGTCGCGTCATCGAGGATGCCGGCGAGGTCGAGCATGGCCGAGGTGACCTTCGGTCCGAGACCGAGAGCCGCGGCATCCCCCAGCGCGTCGCGCATCGTGCCGCCGAGCTGGTCGGCGTGGAGGGCGAGGGCTGTCTCCGTCGCCGGCCCGATGCCGCGCTTGGGGGTGTTGAGGATGCGCCGCAGCGCGAGCGCGTCGGCGGGGTTGGCGACCGCGATGAGGTACGCCATGACGTCCTTGATCTCGGCGCGCTCGTAGAACTTCGTGCCTCCGAGCACCCGGTACGGCAGGGCGGAGCGGATGAAGATCTCCTCCAGCGCGCGCGTCTGCGCGTTGGTGCGGTAGAACACGGCGATCTGGTTGTAGGGCACCCCGGCCTCGTGCAGCTTCTGGATCTCGTCCGCGACGAACTGCGCCTCGTCGTGCTGGCTGTAGCCGGTGAAGCCGATGATCCGGTCGCCCGCGCCCACCTCGGTGAAGAGGTTCTTGGCGATGCGGTCGAAGTTGTTGCCGATGACGGCGTTCGCGGCGTCGAGGATCGTCTGCGTCGAGCGGTAGTTCTGCTCGAGGAGAATCACCTCGGCGCCCGGGAAGTCGCGCTCGAACTCGACGATGTTGCGGATGTCGGCGCCGCGGAACGCGTAGATCGACTGGTCCGAGTCGCCGACGACCGTGAGCGCCGCAGCGGGGATGCCCCCGGTCGCGTCGGTCTCGATGCGGGTGTCGGCGGGCACGTGCTGCGGCTCGACCGCCCGCGTCAGCTCGCGGATGAGCGCGTACTGGGCGTGGTTCGTGTCCTGGTACTCATCGACGAGGATGTGCCGGAACCGCCGCTGGTAGAGCGCCGCGACCTGCGGGAAGGCGCGGAACAGGTACACGGTCTGGGCGATCAGGTCATCGAAGTCGAACGCGTTCGCGCGCGCGAGCTCGGCCGAGTAGCGCCGGAACACCTCGAGGAACATGACCTCGGTCGGGTCGTTCGGGTTGAGCTGGCGGCTGTAGCCCTCGGCGTCGATGAGCTCGTTCTTCAGGCGCGAGATCTTGCCGGATGCCGCGCTGACGGTGAGGCCGAGGGTGTCGGCCTGGAGGTCCTTGACGATGCGCTTGATGAGCGCGCGCGAGTCGGCGGAGTCGTAGATCGTGAACGCCTGCGTGAACCCGAACTGCTGCGCTTCTCGGCGGAGGATGCGCACGCACGCCGAGTGGAAGGTGGAGATCCACATGCCGTTCGCGGCCTCGTGGCCGATGAGCTGCCCGACGCGCTCGCGCATCTCGCCCGCGGCCTTGTTGGTGAACGTGATGGCGAGGATCTGGCTCGGCCAGAGCTCGCGGTCGCGCAGCAGCCGCGCGATGCGGCGGGTGAGGACGCTCGTCTTGCCCGAGCCGGCGCCCGCGACGATGAGCAGGGCCTCGGCGCGCGACAGCACGGCGGCGCGCTGCTGCGGGTTGAGCCCGGCGAGCAGGGGGTCGTCGGTCGCGGCGGAGGCGGGCTGCGCGCGCGGCGGAGGCGTGAGGCCGGGGATGTCGAGGGACTCGTCGGGCAGGAAGGACATGACCGCCCAAGTCTAGGTCGCACCCCCGACGCCGGCCGCCGGGGTCGGCGTGCCCACGCGGGCCGCGCGCTCAGCCGGCGGCGAGCGCCGCCCGCGCCTCGATCGCCAGGTCGGGGTGGTCCGCGAACACCCCGTCGAGACCCGCGCCCATGAGCGTGCGGAACCACGTCATCCAGTCGCCGTGCGCCGCCCCGCCCGAGCCGATGCGCAGCGAGCCGGGCAGGAAGCGGTTCTCGGGGCGGAGCGTCCACGCGAAGACCGAGAGCCCGGCGGCGTGGGCGCGACCGACGAGGTCGCTCACCACGACCGGGCCGCCGCGCGTGGCCGGTCGCGCGACGAGCGACGTGTCGACGCTGATCCCGTCGACCTCGCGCGCGAGCCGCGCGAGCCCCTCGTCGGTCAGGTGGCCCGCGTACGAGAGCGCCGCGGCGCCGAACCGCGCGACGAGGTCGGCGGGCGATCCGCTCTTCTCGAGCAGGAACACGTACCGCGCCTCGACCCCGCGATCGCGCAGCTGCCGCAGCACCGACTGCTCGAACGCCTCGACGACGAGGGGTGCCGCCGGGCTCCAGCCCGCGACCTCGGCGGCGAACAGCTCGTCGAGCGGAAGACCCCGCGCCGCGAAGTGCGTCGCGTGCTTGATCTCGGCGACCATGCCCACGGGGCGGGGCGCCGCATCCAGGATCGCCATGAGGTCGCGCAGCCGCAGGATCGGGTACCGGCCGTCGAAGCGCGTCGACGCCTGCCGCGTGCCGGGAAGACGCTCGCGCGCCCGCAGCGTCGTCAGCTCGCCCCACGTGAAGTCCTCGGTGAACCAGCCGGTCAGCCGCTCGCCGTCGATGACGCGCGTGGTGCGCCGGTGGGCGAACTCGGAGCGGTCGGCGACGTCGGTCGTCCCGCTGATCTCGTTCTCGTGCCGCAGCACGAGCACGCCGTCGCGCGTCGCGACGATGTCGGGCTCGATCGCGTCGGCCCCGAGCGCGATCGCGAGCTCGTACGCCGCCCGCGTGTGCTCGGGCCGGTAACCGCTCGCTCCGCGGTGGGCGACGACGAGCGGGTGCGCGCGCGTGGGCTCGATCACGGCGACCACCCTACGGGGTAGCCTGCCGACCATGATCGACGGGATGCCCGGCCTGAGCCCCGCCCCGACCGACGCCGCACCGCCCGCGCCGCCCGCTCGCGCCGCGCGCGTGAACCCGCTCGCCGTCCTCGCCCTGATCCTGGGAGTCCTCCTCAGCCCGCTCGCGGCCCTCTTCGGCCACCTCGCCGCCGGCCAGATCGCCCGCTCGTACGGCGCCGAGCGCGGGGCCGTCATGGCGTGGGTCGCGGTCGGCCTCGGCTGGCTGTGGTTCCTGCTGCTCGTGATCGTCGTCGCCGCCGTCTGGATCGCCCTCAGCTCATGAGCGAGAGCACAGCCCCGTCGCCTGCCCCGGCCGCGACGCCCGCCCCGTGGGTCGAGCCCGCCGCGCGACTCCCCTTGCGCTGGGGGCGCTACGACGACCGCCGCGCGATCGGCCTCCTCCTCATCGCCGGAGGCCTCCTCCACCTGCAGTCCTCCGACACCGGCAACCTGATCCCGCTCATCACGGGCTCGGCCGCCCACGTCGCCGGCTGGCTCATCATGCCCGCGGCCGGCTGGCGCCGCGTCCTCCCGCTCGCGCCGTCGACGCTCGTCGTCTGGCTCCTGCTCACCGGCCCGTCCTCGATGTGGACGCTCACCGTCCCCTTCCTCTTCTGGCTCCTCGTCCGGCACCGCCCGTGGCGCAGCGCGCTCGCCGTCGGCCCGGTCCTGCTGAACGGCGTGGTCTGCGCGACCCTCTTCACCGAATATCGCTGGATGCCCGTGGCCCTCGCCCTCTCGGCCGTCGTCCTCGTCGCATCGGCCTGGGGCGCTCGGGCCCTCGCGCGGCCCGTGGCGAGCATCCGCCGCCCCGCACGCGGCGCGGATGCCGCGACCGCGCCCGATACGCCCACAGCGAGCGCATAGCGTTCCCCGTTCCTTCGCCGAGCATCCCTCTCTACACTGGGGGCAGTGCCGACCGGGGAGCCTCCCCGCGGCCGACACGTCGAAGAGGAAACCATGGCAACGTCCAATCCCGCTTTCTCGAACTCCCCCGCCTTCACGCAGAACGCGACCAAGGCGATCCAGTTCTCGCAGACGCCGAGCGCCGAGCAGCTCGACGAGCTCTACGGCCGGCCCGCCGCCACGGCGGAGCAGACCGACCGGATGACGTACGAGAACACGATCCAGAAGATCGTCGGCTCGTTCGCGGTCCTCCTGGTCGCCGCCGCCGTCGGCTGGTTCGTGCCGCTGCTCGCCATCCCCGCCGCGATCGCCGGCTTCGTGGTGTCGCTCGTCCTGATCTTCAAGAAGAAGCCGAGCGCGCCGCTCACGCTCGCGTACGCGGGTCTCGAGGGTCTGTTCGTCGGCGGCATCTCGGCGATCTTCGAGCAGATCGCCCCCGGAGTCGCCACGCAGGCGGTCATCGCGACCTTCGTCATCATCGGCGTCGTGCTCGCCCTGTTCCGCAGCGGCAAGATCCGCGCCTCCAAGCGCGCGACCAAGGTCTTCATGATCGCGATCATCGGCTACGCGCTGTTCTCGCTCATCAACCTCGGCCTCATCGTCTTCGGCGTCAACAGCGACCCGTGGGGCCTGCGCGGCGGCGAGATCTTCGGCATCCCCGTGGCACTGCTCCTCGGCGTCCTGGTGATCCTGCTCGCGTCGTACTCGCTCGTGCTCGACTTCGACTCGATCCAGCAGGGCGTCCGCCGCGGCGCCCCCGCGGCCTTCGGCTGGACCGCCGCGTTCGGCATCATGGTCACGGTCGTCTGGCTCTACGTCGAGATCCTGCGCATGCTCGCGATCCTGCGCGGCGGCGAGTAGTCCGCACCACCTCAGCACGAACGGGCCGCCCCTCGGGGCGGCCCGTTCTGCGTTCGGGTGAGTGACGGCGCGAGCTCAGCGCCCGCGGATCGTCGCGACCTCCCGCACCGCGGCCGCGTAGGCGGCGTTGCCGGCGGCGTTCGGGTGGAAGCTCTCGACGGGCGAGCCGTAGGCGATCCACGGGTCTGACGAGCCGATGCCGTGCGCAGCGAACCGCTCGGTGACGTCAATGAGCGAGACGCGGGGGTTGTCGATGACGTCGACCGCCAGCGTGATGGCGCCGTTCAGAGCATCCGTCGCGTTGTTCACCGTGGCAGCGGTGAAGGGATCGGGGTACATCGGATCGAAGAGCCGCGGATACGTGAGGACGTAGATCTGCGCCTTCGGGAAGGCCGCGGCGACGGCGGTGTAGGTGGCCGCGAGGTTCTGGGCAACGCCAAACAGTCCGTCGGTCGCCGCGGTGAACGCCGCCTGGCACTCGAGAGACTGCGCGCCCGCGCCGCACGCCGCGACGATCTCGGCCGCACCGGCGTCGATGCCGCCGACGGTGATGGTCACGAGTGAGGCGTTCGCCGCGACCCCTGCGCCGAGCGAGGCGATCTGACCGGGGATGCTCGCCAGGGTCGCCGCCGAGCACGCGGCGTTGACGGTCCGATCGCGATAGCTGCTCGCGCTCGCGAGGATCGCCGGGTAGCTCTCGGTCGCGCTCCGCAGGCACGGGTCATCGAGCGAAGGCGAGGCGCCCTGGCCCGCGGTGAACGAGTCGCCGAGCGCGACGTACGAGCCTCCGACCGACTTGCCGAGTGAGGCACCGGGCGCCGCGGAGGTGGGGGCGATCCCTGCGGCGACCACGAGGCCGAGCGTGAGGATCGAGACGACGCTGAGCCGTGACATGAAGCGCAATCGGGTTTGCGGGGTTCGTGTCATGGGTGGACGGTACGCCTGAGTGCGGCGCGCCGCAGGTAGACCGATCTGTCCTATGTCGCGTGGACCGAATCGGGCCCGGCTACTCCCACTCGATAGTGCCGGGCGGCTTCGACGTGACGTCGAGCACGACGCGATTGACGTCGGGCACTTCGTTGGTGATGCGGTTCGAGATGCGCGCGAGCACGTCGTAGGGCAGTCGCGTCCAGTCGGCGGTCATCGCGTCCTCGCTCGACACGGGGCGCAGCACGATCGGATGCCCGTACGTGCGTCCGTCGCCCTGCACGCCGACCGAGCGCACGTCGGCGAGCAGCACGACCGGGCACTGCCAGATCTCGCCGTCGAGACCCGCTGCGGTGAGCTCCTCGCGCGCGATCGCGTCGGCCTGGCGGAGGATCTCCAGGCGCTCCTCGGTGACCTCGCCGATGATGCGGATGCCCAGGCCCGGGCCGGGGAACGGCTGCCGGCTCACGATCGCCTCGGGCAGCCCGAGCTCGCGGCCGATCGCGCGCACCTCGTCCTTGAAGAGGGTGCGCAGCGGCTCGACGAGCTCGAACTCGAGATCCTCCGGGAGGCCCCCGACATTGTGGTGGCTCTTGATGTTCGCCGTGCCCGTGCCGCCGCCCGACTCGACGACGTCGGGGTAGAGCGTGCCCTGCACGAGGAACTTCACGGCCTCGCCCTCGCCCTGCGCCTCGAGCACGAGCGCCTCGGCCGCGTTCTCGAAGGTGCGGATGAACTCGCGCCCGATGATCTTGCGCTTCGTCTCGGGGTCGGTGACGCCCGCGAGCGCGTCCATGAACTGCTGCCGGGCATCCACCGTGACGAGACGGATGCCCGTCGCGGCGACGTAGTCCTCCTCGACCTGGCGGCGCTCGTCGGCGCGCAGCAGGCCGTGGTCGACGAAGACGCACACGAGCTGGTCGCCCACGGCCTCGTGCACGATCGCCGCGGCGACCGCGCTGTCGACACCGCCCGACAGGCCGCAGATGACCCGGGCATCCCCCACCTGCTCGCGGATGCGCTCGACCTGCTCGGCGATGACGCTGCCGCTGTTCCAGTCGGGGGCGATGCCCGCGGCGCGGTGGAGGAAGTTCTCGAGCACGCGCTGGCCGAACTCCGAGTGCTTGACCTCCGGGTGCCACTGCACCCCGTACATCCTCTTCTCGTCGCTCGCGAAGGCGGCGACGGGGGTGTCGGGGGTGGAGGCGAGCACCTGGAAGCCTTCGGGGGCCTTCGCGACCGAGTCGCCGTGGCTCATCCACGTCGTCTGGGTCTCGGGCTGCTCGGTGAGGAGCGCGCCGCCGTCGCCGTGGATCGTCGTCGTCGTCGCGCCGTACTCGCGGCGGCCGGTCTTCGCGACCTCGCCGCCGAGCTGCTGCGCCATGACCTGGAAGCCGTAGCAGATGCCCATGACGGGCACGCCGAGCTGCAGGATGCCCGGGTCGAGGGTCGGCGAGCCGGGCTCGTAGACGCTCGAGGGGCCGCCGCTCAGCACGATGCCGACGGGGTTCCTCGCCGCGACCTCCTCGGCCGTGATCGTGTGCGGCACGATCTCGCTGTAGACGCTCGCCTCGCGCACGCGGCGGGCGATGAGCTGCGCGTACTGGGCGCCGAAGTCGACGACGAGAACGGGGCGGTGGTCGGTCTCGCTCACGCGGCGGCCTCCTGGGTCGTGGTCTGCTGGTCGAGCTCGGCGACGATCGCCTCGACCTCGCGCGGCACCTGCCGCTCGAAGTAGAAGGAGAGGAAGGGCACGATGCCGCCCATCGCGATCCAGAGGAAGCGGAGGAACGCGTACGACCGCGCCCCCTGGTAGGCGACGCGCCACAGGACGAAGTCGCACGCGAGGTAGACGACGTAGAGCCAGCCGTGGACGGTGAGCAGCACGATCGACAGGCCGAACACGATGAGGGCGAAGGGCACGAGCGCGTTCGTGAGACGGGTCGAGATGTCGATGCCGACCGCGGTGACGCCCGTCACGGCGAGGGGTGTGCCGAACTCCTCCTCGATGCCCGAGGCGGCCGCGCGCAGGTCGGCGACGACGCCCTTCGTCGCGGGGTCGTCGGGTGCGGTCTCGGGCGCGACGCGGAAGATCGCGAGCTCGAGCCCCGGCGAGGGGATGCCCTGGCTCACGCTCGCCACGCCGTCGACCCGCTCGAGCTCGGCGCGGATGCCCGCGAGGTCGTCGAGGATGTCGGTCGTCTGCGTGATGTCGGCCGTGACGAGCAGGGGGCCGGCCGTGCCCGGGCCGAACGCGTCGGCGATGAGGTCGTAGGCCTCGCGCTGCGTCGAGCCGGCGGGCTCGTTGCCACCGTCGGGCAGGTTGAGGTCGAGCGAGAAGGTGGGGATCGACAGGGTGCCGAGCA
>JBKHYA010000035.1:0-16378 GCA_046565745.1 Actinomycetes bacterium | reverse complement strand
AGATCGAGTCGACGAACGACAGGTGATTGCTCGCGAGGATCACGGGGCCGGTGCGCGGGACGTTCTCGATGCCGCGCACCCACGGCCGGAAGACCGTCAGGAGGATGGGCCCGATGACGAGGTTCTTCATCAGCCAGTAGAACATCGTCGTCCCTCCCCGGTCGCGGTCGTATCCGACAACCCTAGCCCGCGGGCGTCGCGCCGATGCCCGCGGCGTGGATGCGCGCGAGGTCGGCCGCGCCGACGACGCCGGCGTCGTTGACGAGCTCGGCCGTGACGAAGACCGGCTCGGGGTGGTAGCCCCGCGCCGGGAGGTGGGCGAGGTAGGCCTCGCGGACGGGGTCGAGCAGCAGGTCGCCCGCGATCGAGACCCCGCCGCCGAACACGAACATCTCGGGGTCGAGCACCGCGGAGAGGCTCGCGCACGCCTGGCCGAGCCAGCGCCCGAGCTGCGAGAGGGCGTGCAGGGCGCCCGGGTCGCGCTCGCTGATCAGAGCGGCGAGGATGCTCCCGTCGAGCTTCCCGTGCTGCTCGCGCGCATCGGCGAGGGCCAGTCCGATGCCTCCGGCATCGGCGATCTCGTTCGCCATGCGCAGGAGCGCGCGGCCCGAGCCGTACTGCTCGATGCAGCCGTGCGCGCCGCAGCCGCAGGGAAGGCCGTCGGGCACGACCCGCAGGTGGCCGAGCTCGCCCGCGGTGCCGAACCCGCCGCGCAGGAGGCGGTCGCCCGTGACGATCGCGCCGCCGACCCCCGTGCCGATCGTGAGCATCGTCATGTCGCGCACGTCGCGCGCCGCGCCGAAGCGGAACTCGGCCCAGCCGGCGGCGTTCGCGTCGTTGTCGATCGTGACGTCGATCCCGAGCCTCTCGCGGAGCCGATCTCGGAAGGGCTCGTTGCGCCAGTTGATGTTGGGCGCGTAGTAGACGGTGGACTGCGCGGAGTCGATGAAGCCCGCCGCCGCGACGCCCGCAGCGATGACCTGCTGGCCCGCGCTCAGCCGCTCGACCATCTCCACGACGATGTCGACGATCGCATTCGGGTCGCCCGCAGGGGTCGGATGCCGGTCCTCCGCGAGGATCGTTCCGTCATCGCCGACAAGCGCGCCCGCGATTTTGGTCCCACCGATGTCGATTCCCACAGCATGCACGAAGAGAGAGTCTAGTGAGGCTCGAGTCCCCTCATGGGCCGCGAGCCGCGGGCTAGAGTGGTCGCACTGAACCCACCTGTTGACGGTGCCAAAGGAGTCCCCGTGCAAGAATTCGTCGTCCCGGCCGTCGTCTCGCCCGATCCCGGAGCGAACGCGAGCGACCTGCTCGTCGACCGCGTCGCGATCGATCCCGACGCGCCCCTCTTCTCGCTTCCCACCGCCGACGGCGGCTGGAGCGACGTCACGGCCGGCGAGTTCCACGCCCAGGTCGTCGCGCTCGCCAAGGGCCTCATGGCCGCCGGGGTGCAGCCCGGCGACAAGATCGGCTTCATGTGCAAGACGCGCTACGAGTGGACTCTCGTGGACTTCGCGACGTGGTTCGCCGGCGCGGTGCTCGTCCCCATCTACGAGACGAGCTCGCCGAGCCAGATCCAGTACATCCTCGAGGACTCGGGGGCTCGCGAGCTCATCGTCGAGAGCGCCGAGCACTTCTCGCGCTACGACGAGGTCGCCGGCGACCTCCCTCACGTGAGCCGCGTCTGGCAGATGCACCTCGGCGACCTCGAGAAGCTCGCCGCCGACCCCGGCTCCGTGACCGACGAGCAGCTCGAGGAGCGCCGCAACCTCGCGGTCGGCTCCGACCTCGCCACCCTCATCTACACCTCGGGGTCGACGGGCACCCCGAAGGGCTGCATCATCACCCACTCCAACTTCGTCGAGACGTGCCGCAACGCCGCGGTCGCGATGAAGGAGGTCGTCGCCCCCGGGTCGTCCACCCTGCTGTTCATCACGACGGCGCACATCTTCGCGCGCTTCATCTCGATCCTCGCGGTGCACGCGGGCTCGAAGGTCGGCCACCAGGCCGACACCAAGCAGCTCCTCGCGGCTCTCGGCTCGTTCAAGCCGACCTTCCTCCTCGCCGTCCCGCGCGTGTTCGAGAAGGTCTACAACTCGTCCGAGCAGAAGGCCGAGGCCGGCGGCAAGGGCAAGATCTTCCGCCGGGCCGCCGACGTCGCCGTCGCGCACTCGAAGGCCCTCGACGCGGGCCACGTGCCGCTCGGCCTCAAGGTGCAGTTCGCGGTCTTCGACAGGCTCGTCTACTCGAAGCTCAAGACGGCGATGGGCGGACGGATCCAGTACGCCGTCTCCGGCTCCGCGCCGCTCGGCCCGCGACTCGGCCACTTCTTCCGCAGCATGGGCATCCGGATCCTCGAGGGCTACGGCCTCACCGAGACCACCGCCCCGGCGACGGTGAACCTCGTCAACAAGTTCAAGATCGGCACGACCGGCCCCGCGCTCCCGGGCGTCGGGGTCCGCATCGACGACGACGGCGAGATCCTCGTCAAGGGCGTCAACGTCTTCGGCGGCTACTGGAACAAGCCCGAGGCGACCGCCGAGGTCATGGACGGCGAGTGGTTCCGCACGGGCGACATCGGCTCGCTCGACGAGGACGGCTACCTCACGATCACGGGCCGCAAGAAGGAGATCCTCGTCACGGCGGGCGGCAAGAACGTCGCCCCGGCGGGCCTGGAGGACCCGATCCGCGCGAACCCGATCGTCGGTCAGGTCGTCGTCGTCGGCGACCAGAAGCCCTTCGTCTCGGCGCTCGTGACGCTCGACCCGGAGATGCTCCCCGTCTGGCTCAACAACAACGGCGAGGACGCGCAGATGCCGCTCACCGAGGCGGTCAAGCACCCGAAGGTGCTCGCGGAGGTCCAGCGCTCGATCGACGCCGCGAACAGCCGCGTCTCGCGCGCCGAGTCCATCCGCAAGTTCACCGTCCTCCCGGTGGAGTTCACGGAGGCGAGCGGCCACCTGACGCCGAAGATGAGCATCAAGCGCAACGTCATCGTGAACGACTTCGCGTCGAGCATCGAGGCGATGTACTCGGGCGCGCCCGCCACGCAGGGCATCTCGCTGCAGCAGTAGCCGTCGCACGGCTCGCGGGGCGTCGGACTCGGTCCGGCGCCCCGTTCGCGTCCCTACGAGCGGCCGAACCACTCCGTCTGGCGGATGGCGCGCATCGCCTCGCGCTTGATCTCCGGCTCGAGACCCTCGATGTAGAGCCGCCCGTCGAGGTGGTCGGTCTCGTGCTGGAGCGCCTGCGCGAGCAGCCCCTCCCCCGCGATCTCGATCGGCGCGCCCTCGACGTCGAGCCCGGTCACGCGCGCCCACGGGTGCCGCAACCGGGGGAAGCCGACGCCCGGGACCGACAGGCAACCCTCCTCGACGGGCTCGGCGTCGCCGCGCACCTCGGCGAGCACGGGGTTGACGACGTAGCTGAGGGCGCCGTCGATGTTGAGGCTGAACACGCGCAGCCCGACGCCGATCTGCGGCGCGGCGACCCCGGCTCGGCCGGGGACCTGGACGGTGTCGAGGAGGTCGTCGACGAGCATCCGGAGGGAGGCATCGAACCGGACCACCTCGTCGGCGCGCGATCGGAGGACGGGGTCTCCGAAGAGACGGATCGGGCGGACGGTCATGGGGCGGTGCTCACGACTCCCGGTCGGGCATGCCGTCGATGACGATGCCGGCGAGCTCGCGCGCCGACTGGCGCGTGAGCGGGCGCAGGTCGTTCCAGTGGATCACGGAGCCCGCCGCGAGCTGCTCGTCGTACGGGATCCGCACGATCTCGCGCACGCGCGAGGCGAAGTGCGCCTCGATCTCCTCGAGCTTGACGAGGTTGGTGCCCTGCGTCGCCGTGTTGATCGCGACGACCGCATTGCGGACGAGCTCGCCGTACCCGTTCGCCTCGAGCCAGGTGAGCGTCTCGGAGGCCAGGCGCGCCTCGTCGACGCTGCCGCCGGAGACGATGACGATGGAGTCGGCGCGCTGCAGGGTCGCGCGCATGACGGAGTGCACGATGCCCGTGCCGCAGTCGGTGAGCACGATCGAGTAGTAGCGCGCGGCGAGGTCGGCGACGACGTTGTAGTCGTTCTCGTCGAAGGCCTCCGAGAGCATGGGGTCGGTGTCGGAGGCGAGGATGTCGAGGCGCGTCGCATCGCGCGAGACGAGCTTCGTGAAGTCGGTGAAGCCCTGGATGCTCGCGGCGCGGTTCACGACGTCGCGCACGGTCGCGCGCGTCTGCTTCGTGACGCGCTCCGAGAGGGTTCCGCGATCGGGGTTCGCGTCGATCGCGATGATGCGATCCTCCCGGACGGAGGCGAGCGCCATGCCCAGGAGCGTCGTGATGGTCGTCTTGCCGACGCCGCCCTTGCGGGTCAGGACCGGCACGAAGCGCGCCCCGCCCTCGAGCACGGCGTCGATGCGCGCGTCGAGCTCCTTGCGCGCGCGGACGCGGGCGGAGTCTCCGAGGTTCACGCGCTTGAGCGTCGTGCGGTAGACGAAGCGCTGCCACGCGCCCTCGGGGGCCGACCGGGGCCCGCGGCGCGGGTCGATCAGGCGATCGGCGGTGAGCATCGCGGCCGACTCGGGGCCGACATCCGCCCCCGCCATGCGCTCGCGGCGGGAGTAGTCGGCGATCGCGACCGAGCCCGTGTCGGCGGGGCTCGCGGGCGTCGTGACGGCGACGATGGCGGGCTCGGAGAGCGAGATCGACGTCGTGCCGCTCTCGAGCACCTCGATGACGGAGGGGTCGATGCCGGTCCCGACGAGCGCGACGGCGGTCTCGTCCTCCGGCGCCTCGTGCACGGGAGCGGGCAGCGCGACCTCGATCGTCAGGCTCTCGGGGAGCGCGGTGGCGAGGTCGTCGCCGCCGTTCGGCTCGAGGCCGTCGGTCACCGAGCCGGCGCGCCCGTCGACGACATCGCCCTCATCGCCGGAGGCGCGGTCGATCACCATTCACGAACCCTTCGTCGTTCTCGTGGACGGCTCAGTCTATCGTCCGAGCGCGGCGCGCCCGGCGGAGGAGTGAATCGCGCTCAGTCGATGACGACCAGGAGGTCGCCCGCCTCGACCTGCTGCGTCGAGGGGATCGCGAGCCGTCGCACCGTGCCGGAGACGGGGCTCGTGATCGCGGCCTCCATCTTCATGGCCTCGATCGTCGCGACCGGCGCGCCCGCCTCGACCGTGTCGCCCTCCGCCACCTGCAGCGTCACCACTCCCATGAAGGGCGCGGCGATCTGGCCGGGATGCGCAGGGTCGGCCTTCTCCGCCTGCACGGTGTCGACGGCGATGGCGCGGTCGCGGATCGTGACCGGGCGCATCTGCCCGTTGAGCGTCGCCATGACGCTGCGCATGCCCTTCTCGTCGGGCTCGCCGATCGCCTCGAGGCTCACGAAGAGGCTCACGCCCCGCTCGATCTCGATGACGTGCTCGACGCCCGGTTTGAGGCCGTAGAGGTAATCGGGCGTGCTCAGGACGGACAGATCGCCGAACTGCTCGCGCACCTGCAGGAACTGCTGGGTCGGCTGCGGAAAGAGCAGCTGGTTGAGCATGAGACGGCGCTCATCGGTCGACCCGTCGAGCTTCGCCTGCTGGTCATCGGTGAGGGGCGTCGTGCCGATCTTCACCGTGCGCCCGGCGAGCACCTTCGAGCGGAAGGGCTCGGGCCAGCCGCCCGGCAGGTCGCCGAGCTCGCCCGCCATGAAGCCGATCACCGAGTCGGGGATGTCGTACTTCTCCGGGTTCGCCTCGAAGTCGGCCGGGTCGGCGCCGGCGGCGGCCATCTGCAGAGCGAGGTCGCCCACGACCTTCGACGACGGCGTCACCTTCGTCGGGCGACCGAGGATGCGGTTGGCCTCGGCGTACCAGTCCTCGATGAGCTCGAAGCGGTCGCCGAGCCCGAGGGCGATGGCCTGCTGGCGGAGGTTGGAGAGCTGGCCGCCGGGGATCTCGTGGTGGTACACGCGGCCGGTCGGGCCGGAGAGCCCCGACTCGAACGGGGCGTACACGCGGCGCACGGCCTCCCAATAGGGCTCGAGGTCGCTCACGGCCTGCAGGCTCAGCCCCGTGTCGCGCTCGGTGTGCGCGAGCGCGGCGACGAGCGCCGAGAACGGCGGCTGGGAGGTCGTCCCGGCCATCGGCGCGCTCGCGACGTCCACGGCGTCGACCCCGGCGCGCGACGCGGCGAGAAGGGTGGCGAGCTGGCCGCCCGCCGTGTCGTGCGTGTGGAGGTGCACCGGGAGGTCGAAGCGCTCGCGCAGCGCGGCGACGAGCCTCTCGGCCGCACCGGCCCGCAGCAGACCTGCCATGTCCTTGATCGCGATGATGTGCGCGCCCGCGTCGACGACCTGCTCGGCGAGCCGCAGGTAGTAGTCGAGCGTGTAGAGGTCCTCCGCCGGGTCGAGCAGGTCGCCCGAGTAGCAGAGGGCGACCTCGGCGACGGTCGAGCCGGTCTGGAGGACGGCGTCGATCGCGGGGCGCATCTGGTCGACGTCGTTGAGGGCGTCGAAGATGCGGAAGACGTCGATGCCCGTCTCGGCGGCCTCGCGCACGAACGCCCTCGTCACCTCGGTCGGGTACGGCGTGTAGCCGACGGTGTTCCGACCGCGCAGCAGCATCTGGATCGCGACGTTCGGGAGCGCCTCGCGCATCGCCGCGAGCCGCTGCCACGGGTCCTCGCCGAGGAAGCGCAGCGCGACGTCGTAGGTCGCGCCGCCCCACGCCTCGACGCTCAGGAGCTCGGGCGTCATGCGGGCGACGTGCGGCATGACCTCGACGAGATCCTTCGTGCGGACGCGCGTCGCGAGGAGCGACTGGTGCGCGTCGCGGAACGTCGTGTCGGTCACGGCGAGCGGGGTCTGCTCGCGCAGGGCGCGGGCGAAGCCGACGGGGCCGAGCTCGAGCAGGCGCTGGCGCGAGCCGGCCGGGGCCTCGGTCTCGAGGTCGATCGTCGGGAGCTTCGTCGCCGGGTCGATCGCGGTGGCGCCCGCGCCGTTCGGCTGGTTGACCGTGATGTCGGCGAGCCAGTTGAGCACCTTCGTGCCGCGGTCCTTGGAGATGTTGGCGCGCACGAGCTCGGGACGCTCGTCGATGAACGACGTGCTCAGATCGCCCGCCTGGAACTGCGGGTCGTCGAGGACGGCCTGGAGGAAGGGGATGTTGGTGGTCACGCCGCGGATGCGGAACTCGGCGAGACCGCGGCGGGCGCGCGCGACGGCGGCGCCGAAGTCGCGACCGCGGCAGGTCATCTTCGCGAGCATCGAGTCGAAGTGCGGCGAGATCTGCGCGCCCGAGGCGATCGTGCCGCCGTCGAGGCGCACCCCCGCGCCTCCGGGCGAGCGGTAGGTCGTGATCTTGCCGGTGTCGGGGCGGAACCCGCTCGCCGGGTCCTCCGTCGTGATGCGGCACTGCAGGGCGGCGCCGCGGAGGTGGATCTGCTCCTGCGTCAAGCCGAGCTCGGCGAGCGACTGGCCGTAGGCGATGCGCATCTGCGACTGCACGAGGTCGACGTCGGTGACCTCCTCCGTGACGGTGTGCTCGACCTGGATGCGCGGGTTCATCTCGATGAAGACGTGCTGGCCCTTGCGCTCCCCCGCCGTGTCGAGGAGGAACTCGACCGTGCCGGCGTTGACGTAGCCGATCGACTTCGCGAAGGCGACGGCGTCCCGGTACATCGCCTGGCGGACATCCTCATCGAGGTTCGGCGCCGGGGCGATCTCGACGACCTTCTGGTGTCGGCGCTGCACCGAGCAGTCGCGCTCGAACAGGTGCACGGTCTCGCCGTGCGAGTCGGCGAGGATCTGAACCTCGATGTGCCGGGGGCGCACGACGGCCTGCTCGACGAACATCGTCGGGTCGCCGAAGGCGCTGTCGGCCTCGCGCATGGCGGCCTCGAGTGCGGGCCGGAGGTCCTCGCGGTTCTCGACGCGGCGCATCCCCCGCCCGCCGCCGCCGGCGACGGCCTTCGCGAAGACGGGGAAGCCGATCTCGTCGGCGGCCGCGACGAGCACCTCGATGTCGGTCGTCGCGGGGCTCGACTTGAGCACCGGCACGCCCGCGGCGATCGCGTGCTCCTTCGCGGTGACCTTGTTGCCCGCCATCTCGAGCACGGCGCGCGGCGGGCCGATGAACGCGATGCCGGCGTCGGCGGCGGCCTGCGCGAGGTCGGGGTTCTCGCTGAGGAAGCCGTAGCCGGGGTAGATGGCGTCGGCTCCGCTCTCCTTCGCGACGCGGATGATCTCGGCGACGTCGAGGTACGCGCGGACGGGGTGCCCGGGCTCGCCGATCTGGTACGCCTCGTCCGCCTTGAGCCGGTGCATCGAGTTGCGGTCCTCGTAGGGGAAGACGGCGACGGTTCGCGCGCCCAGCTCGTACGCGGCTCGGAAGGCGCGGATCGCGATCTCACCGCGGTTGGCAACAAGGATCTTCCGGAACATCGATTCCTCTCAGGGTGACCCGGACAGGCCGAAAAGAGGCCCGCGATGGATCGTGGTGGCATACCGAGGTCGGCGCGTGGGCGCGCACTTCAAGACTAGTGAAGGTAGGGTCGTTGATCGTGCACGTACTGAGCATCAGCTCCCTCAAGGGAGGCGTGGGGAAGACCACGGTGACGCTCGGGCTGGCATCCGCGGCCTTCTCGCGCGGGTTGCGAACGCTCGTCGTCGACCTGGATCCGCAATCCGACGCCTCCACCGGGATGGATATCAATGTGGCCGGGCGGCTCAACGTCGCCGACGTCCTCGCCTCCCCCAAGGAGAAGACCGTCCGTCAGGCGATCGCCCCCTCGGGCTGGACCAAGGGGCGCTCCGGCACGGTCGACGTGCTCATCGGCAGCCCCAGCGCGATCAATTTCGACGGGCCGCACCCGAGCATCCGCGAGATCTGGAAGCTCGAGGAGGCCCTCGCTCACGTCGAGGCCGACTACGACCTCGTGCTCATCGACTGCGCTCCGTCGCTCAACGCGCTGACGCGCACCGCCTGGGCCGCGAGCGATCGTGTCGTCGTCGTGACCGAGCCCGGCCTGTTCTCGGTCGCCGCGGCCGACCGGGCCCTGCGCGCGATCGAGGAGATCCGTCGCGGGCTCTCGCCCCGCCTGCAGCCGCTCGGCATCATCGTCAACCGCGCGCGCGTGCAGTCGATCGAGCACCAGTTCCGGATCAAGGAGCTGCGCGACATGTTCGGGCCGCTCGTCCTCGCTCCGCAGCTGCCCGAGCGCACGTCGCTGCAGCAGGCGCAGGGCGCCGCGAAGCCGCTGCACATCTGGCCGGGCGAGAGCGCTCAGGAGATGGCGCGCAACTTCGATCAGCTGCTCGAGCGGGTCATGCGCACCGCCCGCATGGGCGAGTACGCGCAGCGCTAGAGCCGCGTCGACCCTCTGCCCGCGCGAGCGCGGTGCGGGTAGGGATGCCCGTGGTGCGGGCTGCGGTCAGCTCGCGCGCGTCGCGCGGCGCTGAGCGAGCTCGTCGGCGGGGTCGGCCGCGGCCGTCGAGTCGAGGTCGACGAGCGAGCTCTCGACCTCGCGGAGGACCTTGCCGACGGCGATGCCGAAAACGCCCTGCCCGCGGCTGACGAGGTCGATGACCTCGTCGTCGGAGGTGCAGAGGTAGACGCTCGCGCCATCGCTCATGAGGGTCGTCTGGGCGAGGTCGCTCACGCCGGCCTCGCGGAGCTGGTTGACGGCGGTGCGGATCTGCTGGAGCGAGATGCCGGTGTCGAGGAGGCGCTTGACGAGCTTGAGCACGAGGATGTCGCGGAAGCCGTAGAGGCGCTGCGTGCCGGAGCCGGAGGCGCCGCGCACGGTGGGCTCGACGAGCTGCGTGCGGGCCCAGTAGTCGAGCTGGCGGTACGAGATTCCCGCTGCCCGGGCGGCGACGGCGCCGCGGTAGCCGGCCTGGTCGTCGAGCTCGGGAAGACCGTCGGTGAAGAGCAGGCCGAGGTCGTACCGTTCGTCGCGGCGGCTGACGTCGCTCATGGCCTCTACCTAACCTTCATCGTTAACGTGATACTTCGCATCACGTCATCCAGACTAGCGAGCCACCCGACCCCCACCGCAGACATTCGCTCCGTCGGCGCGGCGTGTCGGGCCCGACTACGACTGTAGCCTGCCGAGGGCCGATCTGATCAGGCTCGAGCGCACGATCTCGAGCTGTCCGGCGATCTCGACCGCCAGTTCGGCGGCCCGCGCGCGGGAGGACGGATCGTTGCGCCGGGAGACCGGGATGAGGGCGCTCTCGATGAGCCCGAGCTCGCGCTCAGCCGCCGCGCGGAAGCCGCGAAGGTGCCGCGGCTCGATGCCCGATCGCTGCAGCTCGACGAGCGATCGCAGCACCTGGAGCGCCTCGTCGCCGTACGTCTCGCCGGGCGCGATGAGGGATGCCGTGACCGCGTCGCCGAGGAGGGCGGCGGTCGCGCCGGCCTCCCGCACGAGCTCGTCCCTGCTGTAGCGCCGCTCCGTGGCGAGCATCGACGGGGCGGGCACGGCGCCACCGAGCGGCAGACTGGGAGTGCGACCGGCGTCGAGCTCGTCGAGGTAGCCGCGGATGACCTTGAGCGGCAGGTAGTGGTCGCGCTGCATCGTGAGCACGAATCGCAGCCGGTCGACGTCGGTCGGAGAGAACTTCCGGTAGCCCGACTCGGTGCGCGACGGCGAGATGAGCTGGCGCTCCTCCAGGAAGCGCAGCTTCGAGGGGGTCAGATCGGGGAATTCGGGGCTGAGCTTGGCGAGCACCTGGCCGATGCTCAGCAGGGATGCCGCGGCCGTCGCGGGACGACGGGCTGCGGCGGCGGACCGCTCCGCCACTACGCGACCGGGCGGCGGTCGGCGCGCGAGGCGTAGAAGGTCAGGCGGAACTTGCCGACCTGCACCTCCGAGCCGTCGACGAGCGCTGCAGTGCCGTCGATGCGCTCGCCGTTGAAGAAGAGGCCGTTGAGCGAGCCGAGATCGCGCACCGTGAAGGAGGTGCCGTCGCGGTGGAACTCCGCGTGCTTGCGCGAGACGGTCACGTCGTCGAGGAAGATGTCGGCGTCGGGGTGCCGACCCGCGACCGTGACATCCGCATCGAGGAGGAAGCGCGCGCCCGTGTTCGGGCCGCGACGCACGATCAGCAGAGCGGAGCCCGACGGCAGCGCCGCGATCGCCTCCTGCTCCTCGACCGTGACCCCGGCCTCCATGGCGGCGAGCTGCGCGACGAAGTCCGGACCGTAGTGGACCGTCGTCTCCGACGAGTTGTATGCCGGGGCGGCGCTGCCCTGCTCATCCCCCGCGGGGCGGGCAGACACGTTCTCAGCCATCAGTGGACCTCCTCAGGGGATTCAGCGTATCCGATGCGGCGGCCGGCGCTCCTGGCCGATTCCCCACGAGTTCGAGGGTCTGACGCAGGTACAGCGCGCCCGCCCACCAGTAGAGGAAGGCACCCCACAGCGCGAACGCCCAGCCGATGGGGTCGGAGATCGCCCGGGCGTCGGGGAAGGCCTGGCCCAGGACGAGGATCGGCAGGGCGTAGAACAGGGCGAAGGTCGCGAGCTTGCCGAGGTGGTGCACGGGAAGCGGGCCGTACCGGTGCTGCGCGAGCATGATGCCGAGGACGACGAGCATGACGTCGCGCCCCACGATGACGACGACGAGCCACCACGGCACGACCTCGCGCACGGCGAGCGCGAAGACCGCGGCAAAGATGAAGAGCCGGTCGGCCGCGGGGTCGAGCAGCTGGCCGAGACGCGTGATCTGGCTGAAGCGCCGGGCGATGATGCCGTCGACGTAGTCGGAGACGCTCGAGAAGACGATGACGAGCAGAGCCGCGACGTCCTGCCCGGTCAGCACGAGGACGAGGAAGACGGGGACGAGCGCGAGGCGGATGGCGCTCAGCAGATTCGGGATCGTGAGGATGCGCGTGCTGACGGGCGGGCGGCTCGCCGGGGGCACTGCGTCGGCTTCGCTCACGCTGTCAGTGTAGTGAGGCGCGGCGCGCCCGACAGCCCGGATGCCGCGGGCGCGGGTTAGTCTGCCGCGCATGTCGTGCATCCGCTTCAACACCCCCGCTCAGCGCGCGCAGCTCGCCGCGAGCGCCCCCGTGCGCGCGACCTCTCCCGACCCGGTCGCGCAGTTCCTCTCCCCCTCGGTCACGGCGTCGAAGATCGCCCGCATCCGCCGGCTCGCGAGCGACGCGAACCCGAAGATCCGCGAGAGCGCGGCGCTGTCGTACCACGCGCCCGACGAGGTCTACGCGGTGCTCGCGAAGGACCCGGTCGCGAGCGTGCGGGCGTGCGTGGCGAAGAACGAGCACACGCCGTGCGACATCCTGCGCGAGCTCGCCTCCGACCCCGACGAGACCGTTCGGGCGTGGGTCGCGATCAACTACTTCGTCCCGGCCGACGCGATGGAGCGCCTGGCCGAGGACGAGAGCGCGACCGTGCGCGGCCTCGTCGCGTGGAAGGCGCAGCTCGCCGAGACCGCGGAGCCCGTCTCGGTCTAGTCGTTCGGCGCGAGGCTGCCCGCAGCGGCGACGCGGGCCGGCAGCACGCGCGCGAGCCCCGCGATGAGCTTGTAGCGCTTCGTCGGGATCGACACGGAGCGGCCGCGGTCGATGTCGCGCAGCGCGAGCCGGACGAGGTCGCGCACGTCGAGCCAGAGCGGCCCGGGCACTCCCGAGGTGCTCACCCCCATGCGCTCGTGGAACTCGGTGCGCGTGAAGCCGGGCGCGACCGCCGTGACGCTCACGCCGCGGCGGCGGTACCGGAGATTCGCCCACCGCGCGAACGAGACGCTCCAGGCCTTGGCGGCGCCGTAGCTCCCGCGAGGAGTGAAGGCCGCGACGCTCGAGATCAGGACGATGCGGCCGCGACCGCGCGCGAGCATCCCCTGCATGGCGGCGTGCGTCAGCCGCAGCGGCACGCCCACGTGCAGGTCGAGGTGGCGCACCTCGTCGTCGAGCGGCGAGGCGGCGAAGTCGGTCACGAGACCGTGCCCGGCGTTGTTGACGAGCAGGTCGATCGGATGCGCGTCGTCGCGCACGCGGCGCTCGACCGCGGCGACCCCGGATTCCTCGAACAAGTCGGCCGCGATCGTCTCGACGCGCACGCCGTGGCGCGACCGCAGCTCGGCGGCGACCTCCTCGAGACGGGCGGCCGTGCGCGCGACGAGCACGAGATCGGTTCCGCGGGCGGCGAGCTGACGGGCGAACTCGGCGCCGATGCCGGCCGTCGCGCCCGTGATGAGAGCCGTCGTCATGGGGCTACGGTAGCGGCGCCCAGCTCGACGGACCGTTCGAGCCCGCGGAGTACTCGTCGAGCGGCACGCGGTCGGCGCGCCAGGCCTCGAGGACGGGCTCGACGATGCGCCAGCACTCCTCGGCGACGTCGCCGCGCACCGTGAACGCGGAGTCGCCCTCGAGCACGTCGCCGAGCACTTCGCCGTACGCTGTCAGGTCGCCCGCCGCGAACTCGGCGTCGAGGCTCACCCGGTCGAGGTCGGCGGGGTCGCCCGCGCCGTTGATGTCGAGCTCGATGGAGAGCCGCTCGGGGCTCAGCGCGATCGTGATCGCGGGCGCTCCCCCGGCCGGGGCGAGCCCGCGCGGCAGATGGGCGGCGGGCGCCATGCGCGCGCGCACGTGCGTCGACGGCGACCCGAGCGCCTTGCCGCTGCGCAGGACGATCGGGACTCCGGCCCAGCGCGGCGTCGCGATCTCGAGCACGACCTCCGCGAGGGTCTCGGTCGCGCGGTCGGCGTCGACGCCCTCCTCGGCGGTGTAGTCGGGCACCTCGTCGCCCTCGACGGTGCCCGCGGTGTAGCGCGCCCGCCGACTCGAGGCGATCGGGTCGCCCCCGCGCACGCGCGTCGCCCGCAGCACCTGCATCATCGCGCCGTGCAGGTCGTCGGCGTCGAGGCTCGACGGCAGCTCCATCGCGGCGAGCGCGAGGACGAGCAGGAGGTGGCTCTGGATCATGTCGACGAGCGCACCCGCCGTGTCGTAGTAGCCGGCGCGACCCTCGAGCGCGAGCGACTCGTCGTAGACGATCTCGAGCCGCTCGATGCCGTCGCGGCTCCACACGGCCTCGATCACGCGATTCGCTGCGCGCAGCCCGATGAGGTTCGCGACCGTCGACTTGCCGAGGAAATGGTCGACGCGGAAGATCCGATCCTCCGGGAGGAGCGCGGCGAGCCGGGCGTTGAGGTGCGCGGCGCTCTCGCGGTCGACCCCGAACGGCTTCTCGAGGGCGAGGACGGCTCCGTCGGGGAGGTCGACGGCCGCGAGCGCCTCGACCGTCGCGAGCGCGACCGACGGCGGAAGAGCCAGGTACACGAGCGGCGGGTGCTCGGCGGCGGCGAGGAGCGCGCACAGGGCATCCGCGTCGGTCGCGTCGGTGCGCACGTAGCGGGCCCGATCGAGGATGCCCGGCAGCGCGTCGCCCGCGGACTCCCCCAGGGTCGACCGCAGCAGGTCGCGCCAGCGGTCGTCGCTCCAGTCGCTGCCGCCGGCGCCGATGAGCTGGACCCGGTGCGCGCGGCCCGCCGCGAGGAGGCTCGCCAGGCCGGGCAGGAGGAGCCGTTCGGCGAGGTCGCCCGTCGCGCCGAGGATGATCAGGGACCGGTCGCGGGAGGAGGGCATCCCTCCACGCTAGGCGCGACGGCCCGCGCGGCGGCCTCTCGTGCATGGAGTTCGGAGGAAGCTCCGATTGGCTGGGAGGATGCCCGCCCCCATCGAGGACTACGCCATCATCGGAGACTGCCACACGGCCGCGCTCGTGAAGCGCGAGGGGGCGATCGACTGGCTGTGCCTGCCGCGGTTCGACTCGGCATCGATGTTCGGCGCTCTGCTCGGCACGGAGGAGCACGGGCAGTGGCTGCTGCGGCCCGTCGGCGAGGCCGAGTGCGTCGAGCGGCGCTACGAGGAGGACACCCTCGTGCTCGTCACGCGATGGCGGACGGCGACGGGCGAGATCGAGGTCATCGACGCGATGCCGTACGGCGATCGTCGAGCCGACGTCGTGCGCCGCGTGCGCGGGCTGAGCGGCGAGGTCGCCGTCGAGCAGCTGCTGCGGATCAGGTTCGACTACGCGAGCGCGATGCCGTGGATGCGGCAGGCGGGGACGGACGAGCATCCGGCCCTCGTCGCGATCGCGGGGCCCGACGCGGTCGTCGTCCGCGGGCCCCGCTTCCGAGCCGTCGACCATGCCCACCGCGCCGAGTCCGTCGTGCGCGCGGGCGAGACCGTCGACACGGTGCTCACCTGGTTCCCCGCGCATCGGGCGATCCCCGACGCCCTCGACATCGACGAGCAGCTCGACCACACGCGCGCCTGGTGGCGCGAGTGGGCGCAGACCTGCGCGGCGCCCGGCGCCTACGACGAGCACGTGCGGCGCTCGCTTCTCGTGCTGCGAGCGCTCACGCACGAGGACACCGGCGGGATCGTCGCCGCCCCGACCACGAGCCTGCCGGAGGACATGGGAGGCAGCCGCAACTGGGACTACCGGTACGTCTGGCTGCGCGACGCCGCGCTCGCGCTCGAGGCGCTCATGCTGCACGGGTACCAGACGAGCGCCGCGGAGTGGCGGGCGTGGCTGCTCCGCGCCATCGCCGGAGACCCTCAGGATCTGCAGATCATGTACGGGCTCTCGGGCGAGCGTCGCCTGACCGAGTTCGAGCTCGACTCGCTGCCCGGTTACCGAGGGTCGGCCCCGGTGCGCATCGGCAACGGCGCGTTCACGCAGTTCCAGGGCGACATCTTCGGCGAGATCATGATCGCCCTCGATCGTGCGCGCGATCTCGGCGTCGAGGAGGACGACTTCTCGTGGGCGCTGCAGACCGAGCTGCTGAAGCACGCCGAGAAGCATCTCGACCGGCGCGACAACGGCATCTGGGAGATCCGGGGCCCGCACCGCACCTTCACGCACTCGCGGGCGATGCTCTGGGCGGCGTTCGACCGCGGCGTGCATGCGGTGCGCGAGCACGGGCTCGACGGCGACGCCGACCACTGGGCGGCGCTGCGCGACGGCCTCCGCGAGGAGATCCTCGCGAACGGCGTCGACGACGGCGGCTGGTTCGTGCAGCACTACGAGACCGACGAGGTCGACGCGTCGCTCCTGCAGCTCTCGCACATCGGCTTCGTCGCCTACGACGACCCGCGGATGCTCGCGACCGTCGCGCGCATCGAGGAGACCCTCCTGCGCGGCGGCCTGCCGCTGCGCTACCGCACCGAGTCGGGGGTGGACGGGCTGCCCGGCGACGAGCACCCCTTCCTCGCGTGCGCGTTCTGGCTCGTCGAGAACTACGCCCGCGGCGGCCGCCTCGACGACGCCGTCGCGCTCATGGACCGCCTGGTCGGGCTCGCGAACGACGTCGGGCTGCTCGCCGAGGAGTACGACGTCGAGAACGAGCGCCACATGGGCAA
>JBKHYA010000034.1:0-16889 GCA_046565745.1 Actinomycetes bacterium | reverse complement strand
CCCCGCGGTCGGGACGTCGATCGCGCCGCCGACGACGATGCCGGGATCGCTCGCGGACGGCGTCGCGATCGTGACGGGCTGCGCGTAGACGGAGCCGTCGGCCGCCGCGACGCGGTCGCGCAGCTCCTCCGAGATGATCGACGTGTCGAAGCCCTGGAAGTTCGAGGTCGGCTGCATGATCTGCGCGGTCGACTGGCCCTCGGTGCGCAGGATCGCGTACTGCGTGCCCCCCGGGTTCGATCCCGCCGACCGGATCGTGGTCTGCGCCGTCCCGTTCGCGGTCTCGAGATCGATCGTGCCGGTCTGCGTCACCGAGGAGTCGAAGAGCTGCTGCGCGCTCGCGGTCGCCTGGCGCGCCTCCGTGAGCACCTGCTGCTTGCGCGCGTCGTAGAGGTTGGTCGCGATGCTCAGCGACATGTAGCCCGAGATGATCGTGACGGCGACGGTCGTGAGCGCGACGGTGATCGCGACCGTCCGCAGCTGCAGGGACGTGCGCCACAGCCGCCTGGCCCGGGCGAGCCAGTCGCGCCAGTCGAGGGGCGGCATGGGATCAGAGGGTGGCGCCGGCCCGGTAGCCCACGCCTCGCACGGTCATGACGATGCGCGGCTCGTCGGGGTCGAGCTCGACCTTGGCACGCAGGCGCTGCACGTGCACGTTGACCAGGCGCGTGTCCGCCTTGTACTGGTAGCCCCACACCTGCTCGAGGAGCATCTCGCGCGTGAACACCTGGTTCGGCTTCATCGCGAGCGCCAGCAGCAGGTCGAACTCGAGCGGGGTGAGCGAGATCGACTGGTCGCCGCGCTTGACCTCGTGCGCGGTGACGTCGATCACGAGGTCGCCGATCGGCAGCGTCGAGACGGCCGCCTCGGGCGAGGGGCGGAGGCGCGTCTTGATGCGCGCCACGAGCTCCTTGGGGTTGAAGGGCTTGACGACGTAGTCGTCGGCTCCGCTCTCGAGGCCCTGCACGACATCCGCCGTGTCGGACTTCGCGGTGAGCATGATGATGGGCGTTCCGCTCTGCTCGCGGATCGCGCGGCACACCTGGATGCCGTCCATGCCCGGGAGCATGAGGTCGAGGAGGACGAGGTCGGGCTTCGACTGCTCGAAGGCTCCCACCGCCTCGGCGCCGTCGTGGGAGAACGAGACCTCGTAGCCCTCGCCGCGGAGAACGATGCCGATCATCTCGGCGAGCGCGGTGTCGTCATCGACGACGAGGATGCGCGGGGTCATGGTGCTCTCGGGCCCTCCTTGGCCGATGCGGGGCGCCTCTCGAGCGAACCCGAGGGGTGTTCGCTACAGCCTAGACGAGTGTGACAGCATACGTTCGTCAGGGAACGACCACGGCGTGGAGGACGCGAGACGATGACCGACAGCCCCACGTGGCAGTCCCCCGGGGCCTCAGCCGCTCCCGTTCCGCCGAGCGGAGAGTCGCCGTGGCACGCGGCCGATGCCGGCCCTGCGTCGCCCCCGCCGGCCGCCGGCTGGGCTCCCCCGCCGCGCCCCGGGCTCATCCCCCTGCGCCCCCTCGACTTCGGCATGATCTTCGGGACGACCTTCCGCGTGCTGCGCCGCAACCCGCGACCCGTCTTCGGCGTCGCGATCGGGCTCACGACCCTCGTCACCTTCCTCGCCGGCGCCGTCGTCACGGTCGTCGTCCTGCTCGGCACCGACCGCATCGCGCGCGCGGCCCCGGAGGACATGGAGGCGATCGCGATCGGCACGGGCGCGGTCGTCCTGATCTCGGCGCTCCTGACCGCCGCGCTCACGGTCGTGGCCGGTGCGCTCCTGCAGGGCGTCATCGCGATCGAGGTCGCGAGCGCGTCCCTCGGCGAGCGCCTCACCTTCCGGCAGCTGTGGGCGCGCGGTCGCGGCCGGTGGGGCGCCCTCGTCGGCTGGTCGCTGCTGCTGAGCGCGGCCCTCACGGCCGCGATCGTGATCCTCGTCGCCATCATCGTGCTCATGGTGTCGATCGGCGACGTCGGCGGCATCGTCGCGGGCGTGCTCATCGGCATCGTCGGCGGGCTCGCCATGGCGGTCCTCGCCTCCTGGCTGTGGATCAAGCTCCTCTTCGTCTCGCCCGCGCTCGTGCTCGAGCGCCGCCCGCTCCGCGACGCGGTGTCGAGGTCGTGGCGACTGGTCGTCGGCCGCTTCTGGCGCACCTTCGGCATCATGCTCCTCCTGTCGGTCGCCATCCAGACCGCGGCGAGCGTCGTGACGGCGCCGTTCAGCCTCGTCTCCGGGTTCGCCGGCGCGCTCGTCAACCCGACGGGCGACCTCACGACCGATCTCGGCTTCCTCATCGGCGTCAACGTCATCGCGATCGCCCTGAGCGCCGTCGTCGGCGCCGTCGGCGCGGTCCTGCTCTCCGCGGGGGCCACGCTCCTCTACGTCGACGCCCGCATGCGCGACGAGGGTCTCGACCTCGACCTGCAGCGCACCGTCGAGGCCCGGGCGACCGGCGCGAGCACCGACGACCCGTTCCTGCCCGCTCGGTCGTGACGCCCCGCCCGACCGCTCCGATGCTCACCGCGCCGCTCGAGCCCGACGCCGACGAGGCCCGCGACCTCCTCCTCGACGAGCTCGCGAAGCTCGAGTACGCGCAGGCCCAGCCGACGTGGTTCGACCTGCTCACCCAGTCGATCATCGAGTGGTTCGCGAGCCTGCAGTTCGGCGGCACGGGCGGGCTCCCGCTCGGCGTTCTCATCGCCGGGGCCGTCCTGATCGCGCTCGCCGTCGTCGTCGCGCTCCTCATCTACGGCCCGCCCCGGTGGCGGCGCCGGTCGCAGGTGCGCGACGACCTCTTCGGCGAGAGCGACGCGCGCACGGCGCGCGAGCTGCGACGGGATGCCGCTGCGGCGGCCGCGCGCGACGACTGGCGCACGGCCATCGCCGACCGCTACCGGGCGATCGCGCGCTCCCTCGACGAGCGGACGCTCGTCGCGCTCCTCCCCGGCACGACCGCCCACGCGGTCGCCCGGCAGGCAGCGCGGGCGTTCCCCGACGCCGGCTCCGAGCTCGAGGCCGCGGCCGATCTGTTCGACGGCGTGCGCTACCTCGCCCACGAGGGCGACCGCGCCGGTTACGAGCGCCTCCGCGAGCTCGACGACCGGCTCGATCGGGCCACCCCTCTGCTCGAGCAGGCGACGAGCGGCGCCGATCTCGTCGAGGCTCCCCGATGAGGGCACCGTCCGCTCCGGGCTCCGCGACGGGAGTCGTCACCAGCGCTCCCCTCGGCACGGCGGCCGAGGTCGTCACGCCGACCGTGCGCCGCACCCTGCGCCGCGCGCTCTTCTGGATCGTCCTCGCGACGCTCCTCCTCGCCTTCGCCGCCGTGTCCGGGCTCACGACCCGCTCGACCACCGAGGCCGACCGCTTCACCGCCGACGAGGCAGCGCCCGCAGGATCGCGCGCCCTCGTCGAGGTCCTGCGCGACTCGGGCATCGACGTCGCGACCGCGGACACGCTCGACGCGGCCCTCGCCGCGATCGACGACCCCGCGACGACGACGCTCGTCGCCGCCGACCCGCGGGGCGTGCTGAGCGCGGACCAGTGGCAGGACCTCGACGGCGCAGCGGACACGCTCGTCCTCGTCGAGCCGCCGGCCCTCGCGGTCGGCGCCCTCGCTCCCTCGATCGCGCCCGGCGTCCCCTCCCTCGGCGGCGTGCGCGACGACGCCGGATGCTCCCTCCCGGCCGCGCAGCGCGCGGGGTCGATCACGACCGACGGCGTCGGCCTCGACGCCACGGGCGCCGCCGCGGCCGGAGCCGCCGCCGAGATCTGCTTCCCCGGCGAGGAGGGCGAGGGGGGCGCGGCCCTCGTCTCGCTCGACCAGCCGGCGGGCGGCGACCTGCACCTGCTCGGCGCGGGCGGCGTCGTGCAGAACGGCCTCATCGGGCGGGAGGGCAACGCCGCCCTCGCGCTCGGGCTCGCGGGCGAGCATCCGCGTCTCGTCTGGTACGTCGCGTCGACGGCTGACGTCGCCGACGGCGCGAGCGAGTTGTCGGAGCTCTACCCGGGCTGGGTGAACCCGATCGCGTGGCTCGCCCTGACGGTCGGGCTCGCCGTCGCCGTGTGGCGCGGCCGCCGTCTCGGGCCCGTCGTGATCGAGAACCTGCCCGTCGTGGTGCGCACGACCGAGACCATGGAGGGCCGCGCGCGGCTATACGCGCGCGAGGGCTCGCGGCTGCGGGCGCTCGACGCGCTGCGGGTCGGCACGCTGCGACGCCTCGCCGAAGGGCTCGCCCTGGGCAGCGCAGCCGGCCTCGACGACATCGTCACCGCCGTTGCGGGCATCACGGGGCGTGACCGCGCCGGGCTGCGCGCGCTGCTCGTCGACCGCGAGCCCCGCGACGACGGCGAGCTCGTCGCGCTCTCGGACGAGCTGCTCGAGCTCGAGCGCCTCGTCCAGCGCCGCGTCGCCCTCGCCGACCAGCTCCCCGGCGACCGCGCAGGCGACCGCGCAGGCGATCGCCCCGAACCGACCACCCGATAAGAGGAGAACACCATGGACAGCGACCTGCGGGCATCCTTCGCGAGCGTGCGGAGCGAGGTGGGCAAGGCCGTCGTCGGTCAGGATGCGGCCGTGAGCGGCCTCATGGTCGCTCTGCTCGCGAACGGGCACGTGCTGCTCGAGGGCGTTCCGGGCGTCGCGAAGACCCTCCTCGTGCGCTCGCTCAGCCACGCGCTGAGCCTCACGACGACGCGCGTGCAGTTCACCCCCGACCTCATGCCGGGCGACGTCACGGGCTCGGTCGTCTACGACGCGAAGAACGGCGACTTCGAGTTCCGTCGGGGGCCGGTCTTCACGAACATCCTGCTCGCCGACGAGATCAACCGCGCGCCGCCCAAGACGCAGAGCGCGTTGCTGGAGTCGATGGAGGAGCGCCAGGTCACCGTCGACGGCACGACCCACCCGCTGCCCGAGCCGTTCGTCGTCGCGGCGACGCAGAACCCCGTCGAGTACGAGGGCACCTACCCGCTGCCGGAGGCGCAGCTCGACCGCTTCCTGCTCAAGCTCGTGCTCGACCTGCCGGCGCGCGACTCCGAGATCGAGGTGCTGCAGCGCCACGCCGACGGCTTCAGCGCGCGCGACCTCACCGCCGCGGGCCTGCGACCCGTGCTCGGCGACGAGCAGATCGCCGCCGCCCGCGCCTCCGTCGCGCAGGTGGGCGCGACGCCCGAGCTGCTCGCCTACCTCGTCGACCTCGCGCGCGGCACCCGCCAGAGCCCCTCGGTGCGTCTCGGCGTGAGCCCCCGCGGCACGACGGCGCTGCTCGCCGCGACGAAGGCGTGGGCCTGGCTCTCCGGGGCCGAGGCGATCACGCCCGACCACGTGCAGCAGATGATCCTGCCCGTGTGGCGGCACCGCATCGGCCTGCGCCCCGAGGCCGAGCTCGAGGGCGTCTCGGCCGACACCATCCTGCGCTCGGTCGTGCAGCAGACCCAGGTCCCGCTGTAGCCATGGCCGTCACGGGGTGGTTCGTCGCGCTCGTCGCTCTCGGCGTCGTGCCCGTCGTGCTGCTCGCGAACGGGTGGGCGTACGTGGGCTGGGTCGCGCTCTGCCTCGTGCTCATGGCGGTGGATGCGGCGCTCGCGGCCTCCCCGCGCGCCGCGTCGCTCGCGCGGTCGGGCCCCGATCGCGTGCGCCTCACCGAGCAGGCCGAGGTCACCCTGCTCGTCACGAACGGCTCGCGTCGCCGCCTGCGCGGCGTGATCCGCGACGCGTGGGAGCCCTCGGCGGGGGCGACCCCTCGACGTCAGCGGATCGACGTGCCCGCGGGCGAGCGCCGCGCGGTGCGCAGCGTGCTGCGGCCGTGGCGACGCGGCGAGCGGCGGGCCGCGATGGTGACGATCCGCGCGATCGGGCCGATGCGGCTCGCGGGGCGGCAGGCGAGCATCCGCGTGCCCGGAGGCATTCGCGTGCTGCCCGAGTTCGCCGCGCGGCGCCACCTGCCCTCGCGGCTCGCCCGGCTGCGCGAGCTCGACGGCCGCACCTCGCTCATGGTGCGCGGGCAGGGCACCGAGTTCGACAGCCTGCGCGAGTATGTGCGCGGCGACGACGTTCGCTCGATCGACTGGCGCGCGACCGCTCGCCGCGCTGGCGGGCCGGGGCCGGCGGGCTCCCCCGCGCCGACGCTCATGGTGCGCACGTGGCGGCCCGAGCGCGACCGGCACGTCGTCGTCATCGTCGACTCGGGGCGCACGGCCGCCGCGCGCATCGCCGATGAGACGCGCATCGACACGGCCTTCGAGTCGACGCTGCTGCTCTCGGCCCTCGCCGACCGCGCGGGCGATCGCGTGGACGTCGCGGTCTTCGACCGGCGCGTGCGCGGGCGCGTGCAGGGGGCGCGCGGCGCCGACCTGCTCGCGAAGCTCGTCGACACGATGGCGCCCATCGACCCCGAGCTGCTCGAGACCGACTGGACGGCCGTGCCCTCGCTCGTGCGCTCGATGACCTCGCAGCGCGCGCTCGTCGTCATCGCGACGCCCCTCGAGTCGCCGGGGTCGACGCGGGGGCTCCTCGCGATGCTGCCGCAGCTGACGCGCAAGCACCTCGTGCTCGTCGCGGCCGTCACCGACCCGGCGCTGCTGTCGGCGGCCGCGGATCGCTCGGATCGGGCATCCGTCTACCGCGCCGCGGCCGCCGAGCGCGCGATGCTGGATGCTCAGCGCGTGGCCGCGGCGGTGCAGCGCCTCGGCGCCGACGTCGTGACGGCCGCGCCGCTCGAGCTGCCGCCCGCCGTGGCCGACCGGTACCTCGCGTACAAGGCGGCCGGGCGGCTGTAGCCGGGCGCGGTCGACTCGGGAGAGGTGCCGGGCAGCCGGGCCGCCCGTCGAAGAACGGCCGGCCGCCCGACGGTCAGGCGATCGCGGAGCGATCGGTCGGGAGGGCCGTCGCGCGGCCCGCGAGCAGCCAGGCGCCGACGGCGATGAGGAGCGGAACGCCGAGGGCAGCGATGCCGAGCTGGAGGAGCGGCGGCGCGAACGGCATCGGGCCGCCCGGCAGCGCGAGGGCTCCGGCTGCGAGGAGGCCGAGGCCCGCCCCGACGACGGCGCCGATGCCGGCGAGCAGCACGGCCTGCCAGAAGCTCACGGCACGGCGCAAGCGACGCGTCGCGCCCATCGCCCCGAGGATCGCCTCGTCGCGGCGGCCATCGATGCGCGCGAGGCCGATCGCGATCGCGGAGGCGGTGAGGGCGATCGCGCCGCTCACGCCGACGAGCACCCACGCCGCGATGCCGACGATGTCCGCGGGCCCGGTCTCGACGACGCCCTGGATCGCCCAGGGGTCTCCCGTGAGCTCGCGGGAGAGCTCGAGCAGCGCATCACGCTCGGCGCCGCCGGGAGGGCTCTCGGGGTACGCGATGACGGAGAGCGGCATGACGTCGAGCTCGAGAGCGCGCGCCGTCTCGGGAAGCATCAGGAGCGCGCCCTGAAGCGGGGTCGGCGGCTCCTGCACCACCGCCGGGAGCGCCTCCTCCCGCACGGATTCGAGGCGGTGCACTCCGCCGGAGCTCCCCTCGACGAGCTGCACGGAATCGACCCAGCGCAACCTCGCCTCGCCGTCGATGAGGTACTCGGGGTGGATGGCGACGACTCCGCCCGACTCGAGCGTGCGCCGGGACTCCGCATCGAGCGACATGCCGGTCGCCGCCTCGAGAGCGTCGACGTCGCCGACGCGGATGCCGTCGGAGAAGTAGGGGTTGGACGAGAACAGCATCTGCCCCGCTTCCGGTGCGCAGCGCGGGTCATCCGCGGAGACCTCGTCGAACGCCCGGAGCTCCGTCTCGGTCGCGTCGACGGGCGGGCCGAGGAACGAGGGGCACACCTGATCCTCATCGACGGCGACGACGAGGGTCGTCGTGCCCTCGGGCGGGAGGATCGGCTGCCCAGTCAGCTCGTCGTACCCCCAGTAGTCGCGCGTGTACGCGCCCTCGATCAGCACGGGTTCGGCATCCGCGATGTCGGCGACCCCCGCTATCACCGCATCGACGTCGTCGACCGTCCGGAACTCGTTCGTGAACGGGTCTGCCGTCCGCACCGTCATGGCCACCGCGTTCATGGGCGCCTGCCACGTGTGCCACTTCTCGTTCTCGAGCTGGACGGCGCCGAACACGCTCATGAGGAAGCTCGCGAGGAAGACCGTGGTCATGACGGCGGCCGCGACCGGCACGGTGCGGCCCGAGTTGCGGGCCGAGTCGCGCGCGGCGAGCCGGACCGAGGTGCGGCCGGAGGCGGTCGCGCGGGCGACGGCCCGCAGCACCATCGGGAGCGCGAGGACGACGCCGAGCTGGAGCACGATCGCGCCGAGCGCGATCGTCGCCACGGCGATGCCGTCGGCGATCGGCGGGTACTCCTCAAGCGTGCGGAGGACGACGAGCAGCACACCGCCGCTCAGCAGGATGACGGCCCCCACGATGAGGGTCGCCACCGCGGCGCGTCGCGCGGTCGATCCGACGATCGCCGGCCGCCGGGCGCCGCGCAGCGCGGAGACCACGTCTACCCGGGTCGCGATGCGTGCCGGGATCACCGCGGCGAGCCATCCGGCGGCCGTCGCGACGACGACCGTCAGCCCGAGAACCACCGGATCGAGGTGGAAGCCGGGGTACTGGAGAGCGCTGCCCGATCGGGTGAGCTCCATGAACAGAGCGCCGGCCCCCGTTCCGAGCGCGAGCCCGACCACCGAGCCGACGGCGCCGAGCACCACGCCTCCCGAGGTGACGACGGCGCGCATGAGCCGCCGGTCGCCGCCGACGCTCGCGAGCACGGCGAGCGAGCGCTGCTGCTGGCGGGCGCCGACCATGAACGCGGCGCCGGCGAGCAGCACGACCTGCAGCAGGAGGAACGCCCCGATCATCGCGGCGAGCGCGAGGAACTGCCCCTGGAAGCCGAAGAACGACGCGAGCGGGTCCTCCGGGATGGCGCCGGGGTACGGCCCGCCGCCGAGGACGATGTCGCGCGACGTCGCGATGATCCCCTGCTCGTTGAGGGCCTGCACGTCCTCCCACGAGAGGGCGGCGTCGAGAACGTAGAAGGTCGCGCCAAACGCGCGCTCGCTGGCGGCCTCCGCTCCGAGTCCGTCGATCGTGCCGAAGACGCGGAGCCCGTCGTCGGGGTCGTGCGAGCTGCGAGCGACGCCGACGATCGTGCGCTCGACGCCGTCGGGCTGAGTCGAGACGACCGAGCCGATGGACAGACTGAGCTCGTCGGCCAGGGCGGGCGAGACGACGAGCTCGCGATCGCGCTCCGGCGCGCGGCCCTCGAGCACGTCGAAGCGGCCGGCGAGCTCGTCCACGAAGACGTCGCCGGCCGTCGCCTGCACCTGCCGCAGCCGGTCGCCGGTGTCGAGCGTCGCGACCGTGCTGACCGCAGTGACGATGCGGCCGTCGATCACGGATGCCGGGTCGACGAGCCCCGCGAACTCATCGATCGAGGCGCCTGGGACGGTCCCATCCCAGTACCCCTGCAGCGGCGCGAACGCCCCCTGCCTCGAGATCGTGCCCGGCGCGCCGACCACTTGCACGATGGCTTCCGCATCGGCGAGATTCAGCTCGACGAGTTCCTCCGACGTCGGATTCGAGCTCGCGACGACGACGGCCGTCGCCGACATGCCTGCGACCGGCACGGCGATCATGAGCGCGATGAGGATGCTGCGCCCCAGCGAGCGTCGCGCGTTGCGGGCGGCGAGGAGCAGCGCCAATCGCAGCGGGGGCCGCGCGGTGCGCGAAATGCCCGGGCGGAGGTCGCCGCCACGGTCTCCTCCGGTCGTCGAGTGGCTCACGCGCCCGCCGCCAGGAGCGAGCTCGCGTCGTCGCGGCGGCTCTCGTCGACCACGCGACCGTCGCGGAGGAACACGATGCGGTCGGCCCAGGCGGCGTGCCGCGCGTCATGGGTGACCAGGATGCCGCCCGCGCCCTCGTCGATGCGCGAGCGCAGCATCCGGAGCACGACCTCGCCGGTCTGCGAGTCGAGAGCGCCCGTGGGCTCGTCGGCGAGGATGAGGGTGCGGCCGCCCACGACGGCGCGCGCGATCGCGACGCGCTGCTGCTGACCGCCGGAGAGGTCGTCGGGGAAGTGGTCGGAGCGGTCGTCGAGCTCGACGAGGTGCAGGGCGTCGAGGGCGGCGCGGCGGGACTTCGAGCGCTTCCAGCCGTCGAGCTCGAGCGGCAGGCTCACGTTCTCGACCGCGGTGAGCGCCGGCACGAGGTTGAAGTCCTGGAAGACGAAGCCGAGCGTGCGGCGGCGGATCGCCGCGAGCTGCGCGGGCTTCGCGTCGCGCAGGTACTGCCCGTCGATCACGACCTCGCCGCTCGTGGGCGTCACGAGTCCGCCGGCGATCGTCAGGAGGGTCGACTTGCCCGAGCCCGAGGCGCCCATGATGGCGACGAGCTCGCCGCGCTTGACCGAGAGGTCGACGCCCGAGAGCGCCGTGACCGAGTTCTCGCCGGCGCCGTAGTGCATCGAGACGGCGTCGAGGCGCAGCAGCTCGCTCGCGCCGATCCGCTCGCGGCTCATCGGGCGCTCGCCGTCGTCGTGGCGGGCAGGTCGGCGGGCACCGAGCGCGGTGCCGATGCCGTGGTGCTGCCGGCCGCGCCGTGCGCGCCGGCCGCGCCGGGTCGCGCCCGCAGCCGTCGGATGCGCGCCTCCGAGTGCTCCAGCCACCGCACCTCGGCCTCCGCCTGGAAGATGAGCGCGTCGACGACGAGCTGCCAGGCGAACTCCTCGGGCGAATCCGGGTCGCCCCCGGCCGCCTTCGATCGCGTGAGCTCCTGCAGCGAGCGAATCGTCGCGACCCTCTGGGCGTGGATGATCGCCTCCGGGTCGACATCCGGCAGGGTCACCGCGAGCGCGAGCTTGACCGCGAGCTCGTCGCGCGCGGCCGCACCGCGCACCACGGGCCCCTCGAGCCAGGAGCGCGCCTCCGCAGCCCCCGCGTCGGTGATCGCGTAGAAGACGTGGCCGTCCCCGTCCGTCTCGCCGCGCTCGATGAGGCCGTCGCGCTCGAGGCGGTCGAGGGTGTTGTAGACCTGCCCGACGTTGACGGGCCACGAGTCGCCCGTGCGCCGCTCGAACTCGACCTTGAGCTGGTAGCCGTAGCTCGGCCCCTGCGAGAGCAGAGCGAGCAGGCCGTGACGCACCGACATGGAGACTCCTTCGACAGCCGACCGGGGCATCCGATCGATGACTGCATGCCGAGCATATGCATTCCCGGCATGCGTGTCGAGAAGAACTCGACCTATCGGCGTGTCGTCGCGCGCGGCCGCGTTACGTCGCCGCGGTCGGCGCCGGAACGAACGGCCGGGTCGCCTCCGCTGTGGAATCGGATGCGCGGGGCTCGCGCCGGGCGATCCACGCCGCGATCTCGGCCCGGCGCGAGGCCCCGAGCTTGGCGAGGATGTGCTCGATGTGCGCCGAGACCGTCTTCGGTGCGATCGTGAGCGCCGCGGCGATCTGGCGGTTCGTCTCGCCCCGGGCGACGCGCCGCGCCACATCGAGCTCGCGCGACGACAAAGGCGAGGGCTCGAGAGGCGTCTCGAGCGAGGCCGACCGGTCGACCGCGGGCCCGGAGAGCCTCGCGAGATCCGCCTCCGCGGCGGCGGCCTCCCTGACCCGCGCGACCGCGGACCACCCGTCGAGCGCGGCGGCGAGGAGGGCCCGCGCCGAGTCGACGTCGCCGTGGGCCACGTCGAGCAGCCCGCGAGCGTGATCGAGGGCGACGAGGGTTCCGGGGAGGGCGCGGGCGCGCAGGAGCGCGTCGCAGCGGAGGAGCCACTGCTCAGCGGCCCCGGGGCGCGCCGACGCCAGGAGCGCGCGGACGCCCGTCACCACGAACGGGAGCAGGTAGGCGGCATCGCGCATCTCCTCCGAGGCGGTCAGGGCGCGCTCGCACAGTCCGGCCGCGCGTCGCGGATCGCCCTCGACGAGAGCGAGCTCGGCCAGACCCCACCACGAGGGCGAGAGCCTCTGGAGCTCGGCCGTCGCCTCGCCGAGGGCGAGCGCCCGATCCAGCTCCTCCCGTGCCCTCGCGCCGTCCCCGCGATCCAGTGCGAGGTACCCCAGCACCTGATGGGCGGTGATGGCGGTCGTGATCCCGCCGCCGGCCGCGATCGCGCGGTGCGCGAGCGCCTCCGCCTCAGCCGCGTGCCCCGTCGCCCACGCGACGTGAGCGGAATGGGCGAGCAGGTAGAAGTGGTCGTTCCACCGCTCCGCTCGGGCCGTGACCGCGAGACCGCGCTCGATCGACCGGTGGGCCCGCTCGTAGTCGAGGAGCACCGACGCGGCGCTGCCGAGCATCCGGTGGGCACGGCACGCCGATCGCTCATCGCCCACCGCCTCCGCGCGCTGCGCGGCCGACTCCAGCAGCCCCCAGCCCTCCGCCGAGCGCCCCTCGAAGACGCGAACGGAGCCGAGCGTGATGTCGAGGTCGAGCGAGACGGGGTCGGGCTGCCCCTCCGCGACGCCGCACGATTCCAGGGCCGCGCGGGCTCGCGCCGCGTGCTCGGAGGCCGAGTCGAGTCTCCGTTCGAGCATCGCGACGGACGCGAGGGCCGCGAACAGTCCGGCGCGAGCGCGCGCCGGGGCGTCGCCCCGCGCATCCCGATCATCGAGGCGGCGGATCGCGTCGATCGCGAGCGCCGATCGGGTCCCCGGGTCGACGCCCTCCAGGTGCCGCGCCGCCATGAGATCCGGGATGAGCGCCGCCGCCCCGACCTCGTCGCCGACCGCGCGCCGCGCCTCGACGGCTTCGGCGAGCGCCTCGTCCGCCTCCGCCGGGCGGTCCGCGGCGAGGAGCTCGCTGCCGAGAACCGCGAGCAGTCGCGCGCGCTGCTCGGGCGCGAGGTCGTCGGGGGTCGTCCGCTGAGCCCGCCGCAGCAGCTCGATCGCCTCGGTGTGGGCCGCGCGGCGCACCGCGTCCTGCGCCCCCGCGAGGGCGACGGCATGAGCCTCGCGAGCGGCGCCCGCCCGCTCGAGGTGGTCCGAGATCATGCCAGGGGCGAGCGCACGGCTCGTGGACTCCCGCGCCACAGCGAGGTGGAGGTCGCGACGGCGCCCCCAGGGGAGGTCCCGGTAGACCACGTCGCAGAGGAGCGCATGCCGGAACACGAAGTCGCCATCGCCGGGCGCCTGGGAGACCAGGCGCTGCTCGACGAGCTCGGCGAGGGCGAGGGCCACGTCGGCCCTGGTCGCCATCGCGACGCCCTCGAGCAGGGCCGGGTCGAACGATCGCCCGATGACCGACGCCGCCGAGAGGATGTCCCTCATCGGGCGAGGGAGGCTCCCCACGCGCGACCTGACGGCATCGGCGATCGATTCCGGGAGCGTCTCCAGTCCGTCGGCCAGAAGCTCCTCGACGTGCAGGGGGATGCCGTCGCTCCGCTCCCCCAGCGCGGCCAGGAGGGTGCCGTCGGGGGTCCGTCCGAGTATCGACTCGGCCATGCGCTCGAGGGCGACCGCGTCCAGGCGGTCCAGTCGGATCTCCTCGGCGAAGCGCTGCGCGAGCAGTCGAGCCCGCCACGGGGCGAGAACCGCGCCCGTGCGGGCCTCGTCGGTGCGCATCGTGACGACCGTGAGGCACGGCGATGATCGGATGACCGGCACGAGACGGGCGATCACCTCGAGCGTGACCTCGTCGGCCCAGTGCGCGTCCTCGACGAGGAGCAGGGTCGGGGCGCCCTCGAGCAGCCCCCCGATGATCTCGGCGAGGGCGCGCTCCCAGCGTCTGCGCTCCGCCTCCGAGGCGGTCGCGGGTTCGCTCGTGAGCAGCGTCCGCAGCCGCTCCGCCCGGTCGGCGTCTCCGCCGCGTGCGACGTCGTCGGCGAGGTTCAGCAGGGCCCCGCCGGGGACGAGCGTCTCCCGGGGGAACGCGGCGATCGTGATCAGCCGGGCGTCGCCCACGTGATCGACGAGTTCGCCGAGGAGACGCGTCTTCCCGATGCCGGCCTCGCCGGAGACGAGGAGGATGTGGCCCTCGCGCCGTGTCGCGGCCGCGCTCCAGCGTCGAAGAGCCAGGGCGAGCTGGTCGTCGCGGCCCACCAGGGTCGGGCAGACGCGCGCGAGCGCCGGCCCCCGGCGAAGGGACATGCTCGCAGTATCTGCCCGCGCCCCCGGCCCGTCAACGATCGAGGCCCGCACCGTCCGTCGGAATCGGTCACCTGACCGATGCCGGCGACCCCCTGGCGGCGGGACCATCGGTCACCAGCGAAAGGAGCGCCATCATGGCGAAGTACATGGATGTCCACGAGGGGTTCGTCGGCGTCACACGGGAGCAGCTCGAGCAGGCCCATCAGGCGGACCTCGCCATCGAGGACGAGGAGGGCGTGCACTTCGAGCGCGCCTGGCTCGACCCTGAGAGCGGGAAGGTGTTCTGCCTGTCGACCGCGCCCTCCAAGGAGGCGGTCATGCGCATCCACGAGCGGGCGGGGCACCCGACGGATCAGGTGTTCGAGCTCGCCGTCGAGGTCGACTAGCCCGAGCACCGGCCGAGGGCGCTCGCGCGGTCAGTCGGCGACGACGATGCGGGCGCCCCGGCTGATCGGGTCGAGGTCGCCGGTCTCGCCGTCGCGGGTCGCGGCGCGGCCGACGATCCACTGCAGCCAGAGGAACCACGCGAGAGCGAGCGTCCCGATGCCGATGCGGATGACGTCGGGCCACTCCTGCCGCGTCACGAACCCCTCGACGACTCCGCTCACGAGCAGCCCGACGACGAGGCCGCCGATCACGGCGAAGAGCGCACGGCCGTCCTCCGCGAGGGCTTGCAGCCGCGTGCGCGAGCCGGGCGCGACCCACGCCCAGAAGATCATGAGCCCCGCGGCCGCGGCGACGAAGATGGAGTACAGCTCGAGCTGGCCGTGCGGGGCGATGTTGAGGAAGAAGACGTCGAGCCGGTCGAACTCGGCCATGATCGCGGCGCTCTGGCCGACCCCCTGCGCGTTCTGCAGGATGACGAACGGCACCCAGAAGCCCGAGATGCCGAAGGCGACGCACTGCGCGGCGATCCAGGCGTTGTTGACCCAGACCTGGCCGGCGAACGAGGCCTCCGACGACTCGGAGTAGTAGTTGACGAAGTCCTGCTCGGCGTAGCGGCGCAGGGTCTCGTAGTCGCCGAGGCTCGCGATCACGGCGGGGTTCGAGCCGATCCACACCGCGTACAGGGTTGCGACGATCGCGAACACGACCGCGATCACGAGCGTCAGATATCGGATGCGGTACAGCGCCGCCGGGACCTCCCGCGTCGCGTAGCGCGCGAGCTGCGCGAGCGGCTCCGCCTGCGCGCCGGTGAAGCGCAGGCGCGCCCGCGACAGCGCCACGGAGAGGCGCTCGCGCTGCGGGACGTCGCCCGCGGTCGTCGAGATCGCCGACAGATGCGTGGCGGCGGCCTGGTAGTGGTCGATGAGCTCGTCAGCGTCGCGACCGGCGAAGCGCCGTCGGCGCGCGAGCGCGTCGAGGCGATCCCACTCGTCGGCGTGGGCGGCGGAGTACGCGTCGAGATCCATCTGTTTAGATGATGGCATGTCCGGTTCCGCGGCGGCTCCGATCCCGACCGGGACGGACTACGACGCGGAGCGCGAGCTCTTGACGGGCGAAGCGGTCGCGCTCCAGCTCCGCGCGACGAGCGTCATCCTCCGCGCCGCCGGCGCCGCGATCGATTACGCCGTGTACGTCGTGGGCACCGGGCTGCTCATCTGGCTGCTGCTCGAGACGGCGCCGTCGCTCGGGGTGCCCGAGAACCTCTACGCGGCCGTCGCGATAGCGACGGCCGTGCTCGGACTCCTGATCGTACCGGCCGTGGTCGAGACTGCGACCCAGGGGAAGTCGCTCGGTCGCTGGGCGCTCGGCGACCGCATCGTGCGCGACGACGGCGGCGCCGTGTCGTTCCGTCACGCCTTCATCCGCTCCTTCGTCGGGCTCTTCGAGATCGTGCTCACGCTCGGCGGCGCTGCCGTCATGGTGGCGATGCTCAACGCTCGGGCCAAGAGGCTCGGCGATCTGATTGCCGGCACCTACAGCCAGTACGAACGGGTCGCGCGCTGGCAGCCGCGCACGTTCGGCGTGCCCCCCTCCCTCGCGGAGTGGGCCTCGACGGCCGATGTCGCGCGACTGCCGGATGCACTCTCGCGCCGGATCGCGCAGTTCCTCGGCCAGGCCGGCGGGCACACCCCGGCGACGCGTCAGCGGCTGGCAGCCGCGCTCGCTCGCGATGCCGCCGTCTACGTCTCGCCCGTACCCGATGCCGACCCCGAGCTGTTCCTCGCCGCGGTCGCCGTCCTCCGTCGCGAACGGGAGGCGACGGCGCTCGAGCTCGAGCGCGCACGACTGGAGCAGCTCGCTCCGACGCTCACGGCACTCCCGCACGGGTTCCCCGACCGGGGCTGACGGCGCCGCTCGAGGGCCCAGCCCGGCACTCCATCGCGTCGTTGCGCGGGCAGCTTCGGGCCGTTAACGACGAGAAGCCCCTCCACGAATGGAGGGGCTTCTCTCGAAAGAAGTCCGGCGGTGTCCTACTCTCCCACGAGGTCACCCTCGCAGTACCATCGGCGCAGAAGGTCTTAGCTTCCGGGTTCGGAATGTAACCGGGCGTTTCCCCTTCGCTATGGCCGCCGAAACACTATTGATTTATCAATCGTTTACGGACAGAACACAAGAAGTGTTTCTGTGCGCGGATCCCGACCGTCAATCGAGAACCACAAAGTGGACGCAAGCGCATACTCACCCCACCCGAAAGGTGGGGGTGTTGTCAAGTCATCGGCTTATTAGTACAGGTCAGCTGCAAGGGTCTTTAGTCCCCTCTTCCACATCCTGCCTATCAACCCAGTAATCTGGCTGGGAGCCTCTCACCCACAAGGGGTATGGAAGTCTCATCTTGAGGCCGGCTTCCCGCTTAGATGCT
>JBKHYA010000033.1:0-17342 GCA_046565745.1 Actinomycetes bacterium | reverse complement strand
CCTCCGCGGCACGTGCTTCGCGGTCGGCGGCCGTGATGCGGTCGCGCTCGGCCTGCGCCTGCAGCTCCTGGGCGCGCCGGCGCTCCTGCTCGGCGTGCTGCTCCTTGCGCTTGCGCGAGACGACCACGGCGACGACGACCGCGAGGGCCACGACGACGATGAGGACGATGACGAGGGTGATGATCTGTGACTGATCCATGCGCCGAACGCTAGGGTGCGCATCCGCTCGCCGTGACCCCGTTGACAGATGAGGAGCGCGTCCTGAACGAGGCGACGCCGCATCGAGAGGGAAACGTTATCGAGAGTCCGTCAGGTTGACCTGGCCGCGTGGAACGCTGGTCGCATGCTCCGATTGACCGCGACCCTCGCTCTCGCCGCTGTGGCCCTCGCCGGGTGCGCGAGCTCTCCGTCGGCCGGTCCGGCCGCGGCACCCGCGCCCTCGAGCAGCGCCCCATCGGCGTCGCCGAGCCCACAGGTCGAGGAGACCTCCCCCGCCGAGCTCGTCATCCGCGGCTGGGGGGTCGAGCTGCTCGACGACGAGAGCGACGTCATGGCATCGTTCGTCTGGGCCGACGCCCCTGATGAGGCCCTCGCCGTCCTGGAGATGGCCTTCGGACCCGCTCCCGATCCGTACATCGAGCCCGGCGACGCCACCCACATCGCGGACTTCGAGAGCTATGACTTCGGGGGACTCATCTACCAGACGGCTCTGATCGAGAAGGACCGCGAGGACTACTTCCTTCCCTCCATCATCCGCATCAGCGCCAGCGGCCCGGTCAATGGAGTCAGTCTCGCCGCACCGGGAGGGCTCGCCCCGGGAGACAGCCTCGACCGCGCGCTCGCCCTCGAGCCGGCCGATCGCCGCGACTACTTCCCGGAGGGTCACGAGGCGCTGCTCTTCGATCCGGTCGACCCGGCGTCCTTCAGCGAGGAAGCGGGCGGCACCGACACCGTCGCCGCCCTCGTCGATCCGAACGGCGTCGTCGTGGAGCTTCGAGCACCGTTCCCCTCGTACGTCGGGTTCTGACCGGGCGGGTCCCGATCCCCCTGCCCGTCAGCCCTTGCGCACGACCGCGCTCACGGGCGTCGGGTTCGCGAAGAGGTCGAGCACGGGGCAGTGCGCGTCGACCGCGGCCCGCAGCTCGTCGTAGCGCTCGAGCGTCTCGGGCCCGGTGATCGTGATCACGAGCCGGACGTCGCTGAAGCCGGCCCGCACGCTCTCGTCGATGCCGAACAGGCGGCGCGCATCCAGGTCGCCCTCGGCCGCGATGTCGATCTCGTCGACGCGGATCCCGAGCGCCTGCGCGTACAGCCGGTAAACGACCACCTGGCACGAGATGAGCGCGCCGAGCGCGTACTCGACGGGGCTCGCCGCGACGTCGTCGCCCGCGAGGGCGCCCGGCTCGTCGACGACGAACTCGTGCTTCCCGGCGCGGATGCGCGTGGCGACCGACCCCTCGCCCTCGCCCGAGACGCGGTAGGTGAGCTGCGCGGAGGCGGGCGAGGTCTCGATGCGGTCGGCCCAGGTGGAGCCGGCGTCGAGAAGGCGCGCGGCGCGGTCGTCAGCGGTGGAGGTCGGAACGGAGGGTGCGGTGAGAATCGTCATGCGGGCACGCTAGGCGGATGCCCGCCTCGCGTCACGCGCGCCCGTCACGCGGCGTCGCGCACCGTCACGAACTGCAACCGAGCGTCATCGGAGGACACGAGAACGGGGCCCGCGCGTCGGCGCGAGCCCCGCATCCGCCCCGCCGCCCCCTGCCCCGATTCGGAGGCGAGGAGGCGACGGCGGGAGTCAGCCGTTCTGGGGGAAGCCCAGGTTGATGCCGCCGTGGCTCGGGTCGAGCCAGCGCGAGGTGATCGCCTTCTCGCGCGTGAAGAAGTGGATCGCCTGCGTGCCGTAGGCCTTCGTGTCGCCGAACAGCGAGTCCTTCCAGCCGCCGAACGAGAAGTAGCCGACCGGGACGGGGATGGGCACGTTGATGCCGATCATGCCGACCGTGACCTCGCTCTGGAAGCGGCGCGCGGCCCCGCCGTCGTTGGTGAAGATCGCCGTGCCGTTGCCGTACTGCGAGCCGTTGATGAGCGCGAGGCCCTCGTCGTAGCTCTGCACGCGCACGATCGAGAGGACGGGGCCGAAGATCTCCTCGGTGTAGACGCGCGACGAGGTCGGCACCTTGTCGATGAGGGTCGGGCCGAGCCAGAAGCCGTTCGCGTCGCCGTCGATGTCGATGCCGCGGCCGTCGACGACGATCGAGGCGCCGTCGGTCTCGGCGACGTCGAGGTAGCCGGCGACCTTGTCGCGGTGCTCCTTCGTGATGAGCGGGCCCATGTCGCAGTTGCGCGTGCCGTCGCCGACCTTGAGCGTGCCCATGCGCTCGCTGATCTTGGCGATGAGCTCGTCGGCGACGGGCTCGACGGCGACGACGACCGAGATCGCCATGCAGCGCTCGCCCGCCGAGCCGAAGCCCGCGTTGACGGCGGAGTCGGCGACGAGGTCGAGGTCGGCGTCGGGCAGGACGAGCATGTGGTTCTTCGCCCCGCCGAGGGCCTGCACGCGCTTGCCGTTCGCGGTGCCGCGCTCGTAGATGTACTTCGCGATGGGCGTCGAGCCGACGAAGCTGATGGCCGCGACGTCGGGGTTGTCGAGGAGGGCGTCGACGCTCTCCTTGTCTCCGTTGACGACGTTGAGCACGCCGTTCGGCAGACCGCACTCGGTCAGGAGCTCGGCGAGCCAGATCGAGGCCGACGGGTCCTTCTCGCTCGGCTTGAGCACGACGGTGTTGCCCGCCGCGATCGCGAGCGGGAAGAACCACAGCGGAACCATGGCGGGGAAGTTGAACGGGCTGATGATGCCGACGACGCCGACGGGCTGCTTGATCGAGTAGACGTCGACGCCGGTCGAGACCTGCTCGGCGTACTCGCCCTTCATGAGCTGCGGGATCGAGCACGCGAGCTCGACGACCTCGAGGCCGCGCGCGATCTCGCCGAGCGCGTCGGAGGTGACCTTGCCGTGCTCGGCGGTGAGGATCGCCGCGAGCTCCTCCTTGCGGGCGTTGAGCTTCTCGCGGAAGGAGAACATGATCTGCTGGCGCTTGCCGACGGGCGTCGTCGACCAGCCGGGCAGGGCGGCCTTCGCCGAGGCGACCGCGGCGTCGAGGTCGGCCTTCGTGGCGAGCGACACCTCGCGGGCGACGCTGCCCAGGGCGGGGTTGTAGACGGGAGCGGTGCGGGTGGAGGAGCCGGCGAACGCGGCTCCGTCGACCCAGTGCTGGACGGTGGTCATGAGGATGCTCCTGACAGCGAAGAGGGAGGGATTCGTGCCCAGTCTGCGCCCCCTGCGATCTGCACTCAAGCGGTGAAGGTGCACAGTCGATGTGCAGATCTGCAGATGCGCCTCAGCGGGGCGGGACGAGCTCGTCCCGTCGGCGCGCGACCTCGGCGCGCAGGGCCTCGCGCACGATCGCGACGGCGTCGACCGCGGGGCTCTCCGGGCGGGTCGAGAGGGTGAACTCGAGCCGGAAGTCGACGAGGTCGGGCAGCACGGGCACGAGCCGGGCATCCGTCTCGCCCATGAACGCGTGGAGCAGGCCGATGCCGGCGCCCGCGCGCGTGGCCTCCACCTGCGCGAACACGCTCGTCGAGCCGACGCCGAGCCGCATGCCGCCGAGCACGGGCGCGAGGTCGAGCTCGCGCACCGTCAGGAGCGCGTCGACGTAGAAGACGAGATCGTGCCCCTCGAGGTCGGCGAGCGCGCGCACGGGCGGGCGCCCGACGAGGTACTCGGGCGAGGCGTAGAGGCGCAGCGCGTACTCGGCGAGCGGCTCGGACTGCACGCGGGCCGCGCGCGCGGCGCCGATCGTCACGGCGAGGTCGAAGCCCGAGCCGCGAAGGCTCAGCGGGCGCGTCGAGGTCACGAGCTCGAGCGCGATGCCCGGGTGCTCGGCCCGCACGGCGGCGAGCGCCGGTGCGACGAACATCGCGCCGAACCCGTCGGGGGCGGCGACCCGAACCGTGCCGCGCACGGCCCCGTCGCCCGAGGCGGCCGCGACGACCTGCTCGACGATGCCCTCGAGGGCGGATGCCCGGTCCACGACCTCGCGGCCGATCGCGGTGAGCTCCCATCCGTCGGCGCCGCGATCGAGCAGCCGGGCGCCGAGCGCGGCCTCGAGCCGGTCGATGCGGCGGCGGACGGTCGTGTGGTCGACGCCGAGGAGCGTGCCCGCCGAGGTCATGCGCCCGACGCGCGCGACGGCGACGAGGTAGCGCACGTCGTCGGTCGAGACGTCCTGCGGGCGCGGAGCGGGGGGCATGCGCTCACCCTACGGCGCGTCGCGCGGGCGCCGTCGCGCTCGGCGCGCGGGCGCAGTCTTGCTCGGCGTGCGGGCGCCGCCGATGTCGGATGCCCCTGCCACACTCCACGCATGGACTTTCTGCTCCCCCTCCTCATCGGCGCGCTCCTCGGCGTCCTGCTCGGCATCGCGGTCGGTCTGCTCGTCGCGCGGCGCACCCGACCGGCGGCGGAGGACCCGGCGATCGTCGAGGCGCGGCACCAGGCGCTCATCGTGCAGATCCGCAGCGAGGAGGCCGAGCATCGCGCGGCCCTGACCGCCGAGCTCTCGGGGCTGCAGGCGACCGCCGCGGGCCTGCGCGAGCAGGTGGCGCAGGCGCAGGATGCCCACCGCGAGTTCGTCGAGCGCACCCACGCCGAGCAGCGCGCGCGCGAGGAGCGCGAGCGCGGCGAGAGCAGGGTTCTGCAGGCCCTCACCCCGGTGCAGGAGACCCTGCGGACGATGCAGGCCAAGGTCGCCGAGCTCGAGACGCAGCGCAGCGTGCAGCACGGCGAGCTCGCGCAGCAGCTCAAGTCGGCGACGGAGTCGGAGGAGCGCCTGCGCGCGACCGCCGAGTCGCTCGCGAGCGCCCTGCGGTCGAACAGCGTGCGCGGCGTCTGGGGCGAGACCCAGCTGCGCAACGTCGTCGAGGCCGCAGGTCTCATCGAGCGCGTCGACTTCGACGTCCAGTCGAGCATCTCCTCCGACGCGGGCGCGGGCCGGCCCGACATGGTCATCCACCTCCCCGGCGGGAAGAACATCGCCGTCGACGCCAAGGTGCCGTTCGCCGCCTACCTCGAGGCGAGCCAGATCGCGATCACCGCGAGCGGCGAGGAGGGCGCGCGACGCGAGGCCCTCATGAAGCAGCACGTCAAGGCGGTGCGCGCCCACATCGACACCCTCGCGAGCAAGGCCTACTGGGCCGGGCTCGAGGCCTCCCCCGAGCTCGTCATCGCGTTCATCCCGAGCGAGTCGCTCGTCTCGAGCGCCATGGAGGCCGACCCCGCGATCATGGACTACGCCTTCGGCAAGCGCGTCGCCCTCGCCTCGCCGGTCACTCTCTGGTCGGTGCTCAAGACCGTCGCGTTCTCGTGGCAGCAGGACGTCCTGACGGAGGACGCCAAGCTGCTGTTCGACCTGAGCCGCGAGCTGTACGGCCGTCTCGGCACGCTCGCCGGCCACATCGAGAAGCTCGGCCGCTCGATCGAGGGCACGGTGCGCAACTACAACGGATTCGTCGGCTCGATGGAGCGCCAGGTGCTGCCGAGCGCCCGCAAGCTCCAGCGCCTCGACGAGTCGAGCGTGCTGGGCCCGCTCCTCCCCATCGAGGACGGCCCGCGCGAGATCACGGCGATGGAGCTCATCGAGGGCCTCGAATCGCTCGACGCCGCGACCGCTCCGGAGTAGCCTCCCCCGCATGCTGACGCTCACCTTCGCCTTCAGCGGCTTCGCGGTGCCCGACATCGACGCAGCCCGCACCTTCTACCGCGACGTGCTCGGGCTCACCGTGACCGACGAGATGATGGGCCAGCTCTCCCTCGAGCTGCCGGGCGGCGGCGGTGATCCCGGCGACGAGGACGAGGGAACGGCGGCGCACCCGCTCAGTCTACGAAGCGGGGGCGGATGCCCGGCTCAGGCCGAGGCGCGCCAGACCACCTCGGTGTCGAGCACGACTCCCCCGTCGCCGCTCGTACCGCCTGAGCGGATCTGCTCGAGCACGAGCTCGGCGGCGCGCGCCCCGAGGGACGCGGCCGGCTGGCGGACGGTGGAGAGGAGCGGCTGGCTGCGCATCGCCCAGGCGGAGTCGTCGAAGCCCACGACGCCGACGTCCTCCGGCACCCGACGGCCCCGCGCGCGCAGCACGTCGATCGCGCCCGCCGCGACGGCGTCCGAGGCCGCGAAGACGCCGTCGATCGCGGGGTCGCGCTCGAGCAGCTCGGTCATGCCGGCGACCCCGGCGTCGAAGGTGTAGAACGGCTGGCGCGAGACGAGATCGGCGTCGAAGCGCTCGCCCAGGGCATCCTGGAAGCCGGCGAGGCGATCGCGACCGGAGTCGCGGTCGAGACCCGCGGCGATCATGCCGACGCGGTGGCGGCCGGTGGCGGCGAGCCGCTCGGAGATCTGCTGCGCGGCGCCCCGGTTGTCGATGCCGACCCAGGCCAGGCGCGGCTGGTTGTCCGGTCGGCCGATCATGACCGCGGGCAGGCGCAGCTCGGCGATCGCGCGCGAGATCGGGTCGCCCTCGCGCGCCGAGACGATGATCGCCCCATCGACGAAGCCGCCCCCGAGGTAGCCGCTCACGCGCTCGGAGTCGCGGTCGGTCTCGATCACGAGCGTCACGAGCTGGTAGTCGGCGGCCGAGAGCGCGCCGTTGGTGCCGAGCAGGATGTTGCCGATGTTGGGGTCGTCGACGAAGACGGAGTGCGGCTCGTGGACGATGAGGGCGATCGCTCCGGAGGACTGCCGGGCGAGGTTCCGCGCGGCCGTGTTGCGGACGTAGCCGACCTTCGCGATCGCGGCCTCGATCGCGGAGCGCGCGGTCTCGGAGACGTAGGGCTCGCCGTTGAGCACGCGCGACACGGTGCCCCGCGAGACACCGGCCTCCGCGGCGACGTCGAAGATCGTCGCGCGCTTGGGGCGGGGCTCGGAGGGGCTCATGAGGGCCAGTGTATCCACGCGCGACACGCCGGGAGAGCCGCCCGATCGTTGACACCCGGACGGGGGCGTGCGTATTCTGTGCACGCTCCCAGAACTTGATCGGGCGATCGTCGCAGGACACTCTGTGCACGCTCCCAGAGGCGGAGCGACAACGACGTCGACCGAAGGAATCCAGGACAGCTCCGTGAGCCTCACTCCCGCCCTCCCCCGCACGGCAGCCGAGCCCCTCGTGCCCGGATGGCCGACGGCGTCGATCACGCTCGGGTGCGACTACAACCCCGAGCAGTGGAGCCCCGAGGTCTGGCGCGAGGACGTCGCGCTCATGCGCGAGCTCGGCATCGACCTCGTCGCGATCAACATCTTCGGCTGGGCGCACCTCGAGCCGCGCGACGGCGAGTTCGACTTCAGCGGGCTCGACGCGATCATCGCGCTCCTGCACGAGGCGGGCATCCGCATCAATCTCGGCACGGGGACCTCCTCGCCGCCGCCGTGGCTGTCGCGACTGCACCCCGAGATCCTCCCGCGCGACAGGAACGGCGTCATCGCCTACCCCGGTGGCCGCCAGGCGTGGTGCCCCAGCTCGCCCGTCTTCCGCGAGCGCGCGCTCGCGCTCGTCGAGCGCGTCGTCGCCCGCTACGGCGAGCACCCCGCCGTCGCGCTCTGGCACGTCTCGAACGAGCTCGGCTGCCACAACGCGCACTGCTACTGCGATGTCTCGGCCGCCGCGTTCCGCGTCTGGCTCGAGGGCCGGTACGGCTCGATCGAGGCGCTCAACGCCGCGTGGGGCACGGCCTTCTGGAGCCAGCGCTACAGCGAGTGGGCCGACGTGCTCCCGCCGCGCACGACCCTCTCCGCGGGCAACCCCGCTCAGCGGCTCGACTTCCAGCGCTTCTCCTCCGACGAGCAGCTCGCGCACTACCGCGCCGAGGCCGAGGTCATCCGACGCCGCTCGTCGGCGCCCGTGACGACGAACCTCATGGTCACCGACCACATCAGCGCGCTCGACTACTGGAGCTGGGCGGGCGACCTCGACGTCATCGCCAACGACCACTACCTCGACCACCGCCTGCCCGACCCGATCGGCGAGCTCGCCTTCAGCGCCGACCTGACGCGCGGTCTCGCCGACGGCGCCTCGTGGATGCTCATGGAGACTTCCACGAGCGCCGTCAGCTGGCAGCCGGTCAACCACGCCAAGCGCGAGGGCGAGCTCGCCCGCACCGTGCTCGGCCACGTCGCGCGCGGCGCCGACTCGATCTGCTTCTTCCAGTGGCGCGCCTCGCAGCGCGGCGCCGAGAAGTTCCACTCCGCGCTCCTCCCCCACGCCGGCGCGACCGGACCCGCGTGGCGGCAGAGCGTCGAGCTCTCCGCTCTGCTCGACCGCCTCTCGCCCGTCGTCGGCATGCGCGTCGAGGCCCGCGCGGCCATGGTCGTCGGCTGGGAGCCCCGCTGGGCCGCAGAGGTGGACACGCACCCGACGCAGCTGCTGCAGTACCTCCCCGAGGCGCGCCGCTACCACCGCGCGCTGCGCTCTCTGGGCGTCACGGTCGACATGGTGCGCCCCGGCGACGCGCTCGACGGCTACGACCTCGTCGTCGTCCCGACCCTCTACTCGGTGACGGATGCGGCGGCCGACGCGATCGCGCGGGCGGCGGCCTCCGGCGCGACCGTCCTCATCACTCCCTTCAGCGGACTCGCCGACGAGGACGCCGCCATCCGCCTCGGCGGGCACCCCGGCGCCTTCCGCGACCTGCTCGGGATCGTCGTCGACGAGCTGCGCCCGCTCGCCGCCGACGAGACCGTCGTGCTCGACAGCGGTGCGACCGCCACGATCTGGAGCGAGGCGCTCCGTGCCGAGCGGGCCGAGGTGCTCGACCGCTTCGCGAGCGGCCCGGCCGCGGGCTCGCCCGCGCTGACCAGGGCGACCCACGGCTCGGGAGCCGCGTGGTACCTCGCCACGGTGCTCGACGCCGAGGGCCTGCGCGACGTCATGCGGCGCGCGTGCGCCGAGGCGGGCATCCCCGTCACCGACGTCGGCGACGACGTCGACCTCGTCGTCCGCAGCGGCGACGGCCGCGCGGTGACGATCGTCATCAACCACCGCGACGCCGAGCTGCGTCTCGCCGACTTGCCGCTCCACGGCGTCGACCTCGTCACGGGCGAGAGCGCCACCGGACCCGCCGTCGTGCCCGCCGGCGGGATCATCGCCGTGCTCACCGAGAGGAGCCACTCGTGACCGACACCGCCGTGCGCCGATCGCGCACCGTGCGGCACCGGGGGTCCATCGCGATCTTCCTGGCGCCGTTCGGAGTGCTGTTCGCGCTCTTCTACGTCATCCCGATCGGCTACGCCGTCTACCAGTCGCTGCTCGTCGTCGAGCGCGAGGGGACCTTCGGGCCCGCGGTGCAGGTCTTCGGAGGCCTCACGCAGTACGTCGCCGTGTTCGAGAACGAGGCCTTCTGGTCGTCGATCGGTCGCGTGCTGCTGTTCGGCGTCGTGCAGGTGCCGATCATGCTCGGCATCGCCCTCGTGCTCGCCCTGCTGCTCGACTCGCCGCTCGTGCGCGGCTCGAAGTTCTTCCGGCTCGCCTTCTTCGCGCCGTACGCGGTGCCGAGCGTCATCGCGGCGATCATGTGGGGCTTCCTCTACTCGCCCAACCTGTCGCCGTTCACGGGCCTGACTCAGGCCGTCGACTTCCTCTCGGCCGGCAACGTCCTGTGGTCGATCGCCAACGTCGTCACGTGGGTCTACGTCGGCTACAACATGCTCATCATCTACTCGGCGCTCCTGGCGATCCCGAGCGAGATCTACGAGGCCGCGCGCCTCGACGGGGCCAGCCAGCTGCGCATCGCGTGGTCGATCAAGATCCCGCTCGTCGTGCCCGCGCTCGTGCTCACGGGGATCTTCTCGATCATCGGCACGCTGCAGCTGCTCGCCGAGCCGCAGGTGTTCCAGTCGTTCACCTCGGCCGTGACGAGCACCTTCACCCCGAACCTCACCATCTACTCCACCGCATCGGTGCCGAACATCAGCCTCGCGGCGGCGATGAGCGTCGTGCTCGCGCTCGCGACGTTCGTGCTCTCGTTCACGGTGCTCAAGCTCACGCAGCGGAGGACGGCAGCATGACCGCGACATCCCCTCGCCCGGCGAAGGCCACCACGACGGAGAAGACCGCGAAGGGCGCGAAGGCCCGCCGCGTCGGACGCGACAGCGCGCACAGCGGCATCCGCGAGAGCGCCGCCTCGCGCGCGATCGCGATGGCCGTCATGATCGTCGCGACGCTGTACTTCCTCACGCCCATCTGGTGGCTCCTGGTCGCTTCGAGCAAGACGCGATCGGACTTCACGACGACTGCCCCGCTGTGGTTCGCCGATTTCGCGCTGTTCGACAACATCGCCGCGCTCTTCGACTACCGCAACGCGGTCTTCCTCCGCTGGCTCGGCAACAGCGCGCTGTACGCGGGCGTCGGCGCCCTGCTCGCGACGATCATCGCGGCGATGGCCGGCTACGCGATCGCGAAGTACAGCTTCCGCGGCCGCGACCTGCTGTTCAACGTCATCCTCGGCGGCGTCCTCGTTCCGGCCACCGCGCTCGCGCTCCCGCTGTTCCTGCTCTTCAGCCAGGTCGGCGCGACGAACACGATCTGGGCGGTCTTCCTTCCGAGCCTCGTGAGCCCGTTCGGCGTCTACCTCTCGCGCATCTACGCGGCGGCGAGCGTGCCCGACGAGATCGTGGAGGCCGCCCGCATCGACGGCGCCGGCGAGGTGCGCACCTTCTTCACGGTCGCGACGCGCCTCATGGCGCCCGCGCTCGTGACGATCTTCCTGTTCCAGTTCGTCGCGATCTGGAACAACTTCTTCCTGCCGCTCATCATGCTGCGCGACGAGAGCCTCTTCCCCGTCACGCTCGGCCTCTACGTCTGGAACACGCAGGTGAGCCAGATCCCCGACATCCGCGCGCTCGTGATCGTCGGCTCGCTGCTGTCGATCATCCCGCTCATCCTCACCTTCCTCGGTCTGCAGCGCTTCTGGCAGTCCGGGCTCGCGAGCGGCGGGCTCAAGTGACCCCGGCCCCCTAGGCCTTCCCCGACTCCCGACCGCCTGCCGATCGGGCGCACCACCCGCACCACCGGAACCACCCGAACCACCACCAAGAGAAAGGACCATCGCATGGCGATCTCCACCGTCGCACGCGCCGGAGCCATGGCGGCTCTCGCAGCGCTCGCGCTCACCGCCTGCTCGACCGGGGGCACCGACGCCCCCGGAGCCTCCGGAGGCGACTGCGCCCCCTCCGACGGCCCCGTCGAGCTCACGTTCACCAGCTGGCTGCCCGGCATCGACGAGGCCGTCGCGATCTGGAACGACGAGAACCCCGACGTCCAGGTCACCGTCCAGACCGGCCCCAACGGCAACGGCGGCACCTACCAGAACTTCTTCAACCAGCTCGAGGCCGGCAACGCCCCCGACCTCGGTCAGATCGAGTTCGACGCCCTCCCCAACTTCCGCGTGCAGGACGGCCTCGAGAACATCGCCGCGTGCGACGGCGTCCTCGACGCCCAGAGCCAGTTCGTGGACTGGACCTGGAGCCAGGTGACCTTCGGCGAGGAGGACGCGGTCTACGCGATCCCGCAGGACACGGGCCCCATGGCCATGTTCTACCGCGCCGACCTCTTCGAGGCCGCCGGCATCGCCATCCCCGAGACGTGGGAGGACTACCGCGCAGCGGCGGCCCAGATCCGCGAGGAGGGCGGCTACATCAACAACTTCTCGCAGAGCGACATCAACGCCTTCGCCGGACTCGTCTGGCAGACCGGCGGCGAGTGGTTCACGAACGACGGCGACGCCTGGGAGGTCTCGCTGACGGGTGACGAGTCGCTCCAGGTCGCCGAATACTGGCAGGGCATGATCGAGGACGACCTCGTCGCCAAGTACCCGCCGTGGACGGACGAGTGGAACGCCGCGTACAACTCCAGCGAGATCTGGACCTGGGTCTCCGCCGTCTGGGGCGCCAACACGATCCTCAGCGGCGCGCCCGACACGGCCGGCAATTGGGCCGTCGCGCCCATGCCGCAGTGGGAGGCCGGCGAGTCGGCAGCGGGCAACTGGGGCGGCTCGACCACCGCGGTGCTCAAGGGCTCCGACCACCCGTACGAGGCGTCGCAGTTCGCGCTCTGGCTCAACACGGATGCCGACGCGCTCACCGCGATGAACCGCACGGCGCAGATCTACCCGGCGACCGTCGAGGGCGCGAACCTCCCGGTCTTCGCGGAGGGCGTCGAGTTCTACGGCGGCCAGAAGATCTACGAGGTCTTCGCCGCCGCCGGCGCCGAGGTCGACCCCGACTTCACGTGGGGCCCGACCATGACGCAGGTCTACAACGACGTCGCGGACGGCTTCTCCGGCGCCCTCTCGGGCAGCGGTACGCTCATGGACGCTCTGGAGTCCGGCCAGGCCTCCACGATCTCCGCCCTCGAGGCGGCGTCGATCCCCGTCAAGGAGTAACCATCTCCCTGCACCACCTCCGCGCCGCGGGTGTCAGCCTCGTGCTCGACGCCCGCGGCGCGGCCGTGCCCGCCGTTCGCTACTGGGGCCCCGACCTCGGCGATGTTGACGACGCCGACCTCGCCGTCGTCGCCGCGGCCCCCGCGATCGCGCCGAGCTCGCCCGACATCCCGCTCGTGCCGTCGATCCTCCCGACGCCCGCCGAGGGCTGGACGGGCCTCCCCGGCATCGAGGCGCATCGGGTGGGGATGCCCGCCGCGCGCTCCCCGCTGCGCCTCACACCCACGGCCGTGCACCGCTCCGCCCCCGCCGGCCTCGTCGTCTCGCTGCGCGCGCACGACGAGCACGGCCTCCTCCTCGACCTCGACTGGAGCGCGCAGCTCACCGACGAGGGCCTCTTCGAGGTCTCGGTCTCCGCGACCGCCGCGGGCGAGCATCCCGTCGCTCTCAGTCGCCTCGCCGCCCGACTGCCCGTCCCCGCCCGCGCGAGCGACCTGCTCGACTTCTCCGGGCTCTGGGCCGGTGAGCGTCGCCCGCAGCGCGGCCCCGTGCGCGACGGCGTCCACCTCCGCGAGCAGCGCCAGGGCCGCCCCGGCCACGACGCACCCTTCCTGACCGTCGCGGGCACGCCGGGCTTCGGCTTCGCCGCGGGCGAGGTCTGGAGCCTGCACCACGCGTGGAGCGGCGACAGCCGCATCGCCCTCGAGTCGCTCGCGACGGGCCATCGCCACCTCGGCGCCGAGGAGCTCCTGCAGCCCGGCGAGATCGTGCTCGCCCCGGGCGAGCGCTACGACGCCCCCCTCGCCCTCTTCGCCTTCTCCGGCGCCGGCCTCGACGGTCTCTCCGACCGCTTCCACCCGTACGTCCGCCGCATCTCGCCGCCCACGCACCGGCCCGTCGTGCTCAACACATGGGAGGCCGTGTACTTCGACCAGTCGCTCGACGCGCTCGCGCCGCTCGTCGACGCCGCCGCCGATCTTGGCGTCGAGCGCTTCGTGCTCGACGACGGCTGGTTCGCCGGCCGCACCGACGACCGTCGCGCTCTCGGCGACTGGATCGTCGACCCCGAGCGCTGGCCCGACGGCCTGCACCCCCTCGTCGCGCACGTCGAGCGGCGCGGCATGGAGTTCGGCCTGTGGGTCGAGCCCGAGATGGTGAGCCCCGGGTCCCGGCTCGCGCGCGAGCATCCCGACTGGCTCCTGGCCTCCTCCGACGGGGCGGTGCCTCCGACGTGGCGCTGGCAGCACGCCCTCGACCTCGCGAACCCGGCCGTGCGCGAGCACCTGCTCGCCGCGCTCGGGGCGCTGCTCGCCGAGTACCCGATCCGGTTCCTCAAGTGGGATCACAACCGCGCCCTCATGGCCGGCGGCTCGGCGGCGCAGACGCGCGCGCTCTACGCGATGCTCGACGAGCTCCGCGCCCATCACCCCGACGTCGCGATCGAGTCGTGCGCGTCGGGCGGCGGCCGCATCGACCTCGGCATCGCCCGCCGCACCCACCGCTTCTGGACGAGCGACACGAACGACGCCCTCGAGCGGCAGAGCATCCAGCGCTGGTCGAGCCTCCTCGTGCCGCTCGAGCTGCTCGGCGGCCATGTCGGCGCCCCGCGCGCGCACATCACGGGCCGCACGCACGACCTGTCGCTCCGCCTCGCGACCGCGCTCTTCGGCCACGCGGGCATCGAGTGGGATGTCACGCGCGCGAGCGACGACGATCGTGCGCTGCTGCGCGAGTGGGTCGCGACGGTGCAGCGCTTCCGCCCGCTCTTGCACGCCGGCCGCACCGTCCGCGGCGACGTCGACGACGACGCGAGCCGTCTCGTGCACGGCGTCATCGCGCCCGACCGCGGCGAGGCTCTCTTCAGCCTCGCGACGACGGCCGCCTCGCGCGTCTCGGTGCCGCCGCCGCTGCGCCTGCCCGGCCTCGACCCCGATCGCCGCTACCGCGTCGCCCTCGTCCCGCTCGGCACGCCCCCGCGGGTGGTGCAGGATGCTCCTCCCGCGTGGTTCGCGGCGGGTGAGATCAGCGCCTCGGGCCGCGTGCTCGCCGAGGTCGGCATCCCGGTGCCGCTGCTCGCGCCCGAGCAGGCGATCGTGCTGCACGCGCTCGCGCTCGCGCTCGACTGACGGCCCGAGCCGCGCCGCCTCAGCCCTGCAGCGCGTACAGCGCGACCGCGCTCGCAGCTGCGACGTTGAGCGAGTCGACGCCGTGCGCCATGGGGATCGTCACGACGACGTCGGCCGCCGCGAGCGCCTGCCGCGAGAGCCCGTCGCCCTCCGCGCCGACGAGCACGGCGACGCGCTCGGGCGCGGTCGCGGCGAAGTCGCGCAGCGAGACCGCATCATCGGCGAGGGCGAGCGCGGCGATCGTGAACCCCGCCTCGTGGAGGATCGGCGCGGCCTCGTCCCACTCCGGCAGGCGCGTCCAGGGCACCTGCAGCACCGTGCCCATCGACACGCGCACGCTGCGACGGTAGAGCGGGTCGGCGCAGCGCGGCGTGACGAGCACGGCGTCCGCCCCGAGCCCGGCGACCGAGCGGAAGATCGCCCCGACGTTGGTGTGGTCGACGACGTCCTCGACGATGACGACGCGCCGGGCATCCGCCAGCAGGGCACGGGGGTCGAGCGGCACGGGCCGATGCATGCTCGCGAGGGCTCCGCGATGCAGGTGGAAGCCCGTGAGCTCCTCGAGAGCGCCTGCCGCCCCGACGTACACGGGAATATCGCGATCGCCGAGCAGAGCCTCGACGTCGGGCAGCCACTTCTCGCTCGTGAGCACCGAGCGCGGCTCGTGGCCCGCGCGCAGGGCCCGGCCGATGACCGTGAGCGATTCGGCGAGGTACAGCCCGCCCTCGGGCTCGGTCAGGCGACGCAGCGCGACGTCCGTGAGGCGCGCGTAGTCGGCGAGGTCCGGATGCTCCAGGCCCTCGATCCGCACGATCCGCATCGAGATCCCCGCCTTCCGATCGCGGCGTTCGCCGAGGGCGCTCCCCGGTCGCACAGCCTCCGGAAACATATCCGAAACCCGGCGCGTTTACTCTGCGAGAGACCCCGCAGGGAGGCACCATGGCGCATTCGTCGGCTCCGGCTCAGCCGCTGCCGCTCGGCGATGCCGCTCGGGCGAGCCTCGACGAGGCGATCGGGCTCCTCCGCGGCGGCCGCATCGCCGTCCTCACCGGAGCCGGCATCAGCACCGACTCGGGCATCCCCGACTACCGCGGCGCCGGCGCCCCCGTGCGCACGCCCATGACCTTCAGCCAGTTCCTCGCCGACGAGCCGTACCGCAAGCGCTACTGGGCCGGCAGCCACCTCGGCTGGAGCCGTTTCGCGGCCGCGCGCCCCAACGACGGCCACCGCGCCCTCGCCGAGCTCGAGGATCACGGCCGCATCCGGGCGTCGTCACGCAGAACGTCGACGGCCTGCACGTGCGCGCCGGCAGCCGGCGCGTCGTCGACCTTCACGGCTCGATGGATCGCGTCGTCTGCCTGCACTGCGGCCAGGCCTTCGCGCGCGAGTCGATCGCCGACCGCATCACCGCCCTCAACCCGTGGCTCGACGTCGACGCCGAGCACCGCGTGAACCCCGACGGCGACGCCGAGGTCGATGACGTCGCTCGTTTCGCCATCCCCGAGTGCACCGTGTGCGGCGGCACGCTCAAGCCCGACATCGTCTTCTTCGGCGAGTTCGTCCCTCCCGTGAAGTTCGAGGAGGCCCGCGGCATCGTCGCCCGCGCCGACGCCCTCCTCGTCCTCGGCTCGTCCCTCGTCGTGAACTCGGGCGTGCGCCTCGTGGGTCTCGCCGCGAAGCGGCGCATCCCGACGATCATCGTCAATCGGGGAGAGACGAAGGCCGACGCGCGCGCCGCCGTTAAGATCGACGCGGGCACCACCGAGACGCTCGCGGCCCTCCGCGACGCGCTCATCGCCGACTGACGCTCCCGCCGCCGTCCGGCCCGGTCGCCCACCCCGACCCGGAAAGGCCACCATGACCGCGTTCGCCCTCGTCCGCCACGGCGAGACCGACTGGAACCGCGAGCGCCGCATCCAGGGCTCGACCGATATCCCCCTCAACGACACCGGCCGCGCGCAGGCCGCCGCGACGGGCGAGCTGCTGCGCGGCCGCCAGTGGTCGCGCATCATCGCCTCCCCGCTGGGTCGCGCCGCCGAGACCGCCGCGATCATCGCCGGTTCGGTGGGGATGCCCGCCCCCGAGCTCGACGCCGCCTTCGTCGAGCGCAACTACGGCGACGCCGAGGGCCTCACGGGCGCCGAGCTCGACGCCCGCTACCCCGAGGGCGTCGAGGTCCCGGGCCGCGAGTCCCGCGAGGCCGTCGCGGAGCGCGTCGTCGCGGCCCTGCACCGACTGGCCGCCGAGCACCCCGGCGAGTCGATCGTCGTCGTCGCGCACGGCGGCGTGATCCGCAGCGTGCTCGAGGCGGTCGTGCCCGGCCGGCACCGCGAGCCCATCACGAACGGCTCGGTGCACTCCTTCCTCCACGCCGACGGCGACCTCGCCCTCTCGCGCTTCGACGACCCCGTCGACGAGCAGTCGATCTTCCCCCTCGCGGAGGACTTCGAGGAGCAGAACCCCCTCGCGCGCCGCGAAGAGGGTCGCGAGGCTGGTCGATGATGGCGACGGGCGCCGAGCGCTTCGCGGCCGCGACCGCCGACCTGGGGCTGCGCCCGGTGCGGATGCCCGACTCGACCCACACGGCCGCCGCGGCCGCGGCCGCCGTCGGCTGCGAGGTCGGCGCGATCGTGAAGTCGCTGGTCTTTGCCTCGGACGGCAAGGCTGTCATGGCGCTGGTGGCGGGCGATCGGCAATGCGATCTCGAGGCGCTGGGCCGGGCGCTCGATCTG
>JBKHYA010000032.1:0-17865 GCA_046565745.1 Actinomycetes bacterium | reverse complement strand
GTTTCCGACCGCCTCGGTGCCGTCCTTCAGCGTCTCGATGCGGCGGATGTCGAGGCGGACCGAGGCGTAGAACTTCAGCGCCTTGCCGCCCGCGGTGGTCTCGGGGCTGCCGAAGAACACGCCGATCTTCTCGCGGAGCTGGTTGATGAAGATCATCGAGGTCTGGGTCTGGCTGAGCCCACCGGTGAGCTTGCGCAGGGCCTGCGACATGAGGCGGGCCTGGAGGCCGACGTGGGAATCGCCCATCTCGCCCTCGATCTCGGCGCGCGGCACGAGCGCCGCGACCGAGTCGATCACGACGAGGTCGATCGAGCCCGACCGCACGAGCATGTCGGCGATCTCGAGCGCCTGCTCACCCGTGTCGGGCTGCGAGACCAGGAGCTGGTCGATGTCGACGCCCAGCTTCTTCGCGTAGTCGGGGTCGAGGGCGTGCTCCGCGTCGATGAAGGCCGCGATGCCGCCGGCGCGCTGGACATTGGCGATCGCGTGGAGCGTGAGCGTCGTCTTTCCCGAGGACTCGGGGCCGTAGATCTCGATGATGCGGCCCTTGGGGAGACCGCCGATGCCGAGGGCGACGTCGAGGGCGATCGACCCGGTCGGGATGACCGCGACAGGAGCGCGCTCGTCCGAGCCGAGGCGCATGACGCTGCCCTTGCCGAACTGTCGATCGATCTGGGCGAGAGCGGTCTCGAGGGCCTTCTCGCGGTCTGCGGGTGAGGGCATTGCGGTCTCCTTCGCGTAGTGAGCTGCTGCCTGTCGGCTGCCGCGCGACGACGAGCCGATGGAGCCGGGCTGATCGCTCTGCGACAAGGCGGTGACGACGATCGCCGACGAGGACGACGGTACGCACGACCCCCGACATCGGGGGCTTTCGTATGGGATCCGTGCACCACTCGTGTTCGAGAGCCGCTGTGGAGGAGTCTACGCGCGAACCGAACGGATGTTCGAATGACGGAGAAGTCGGCGTGTCACGCGCGAGCGCACACTGCTCGCCCCACCGGCACGGGCGCGGAGGCGCTCAGCGACGCGGCTCGGGCCGGCCCGCCCCGTACCAGCGCTCGCGCGGGACATCCATCTCGGCGCACAGCGCGAACCAGATATCGCGCGGTGCGACGCCCGCCGAGAGCGCCTGCTCGGCGGTCCGCTCGCCGAGAGGAGTGAGCACGAGATCGCGCACGAGCGTGCGCCCGTAGGCCTCGCCGAACTCGTCGACGACGGCGCGGGAGAACTCGCTGCGGGTCACCCGACCACCCTAGTCACGGCCGTCGAGACGCCGCGGACGCGGAACAGCCCCGCCGGCGCACCGGCGGGGCTGCGGAACCGAGCAGATCGACTAGCGGACCGCGAGGTCGGCGTCGAACTCCGCGACGAGCTCGTCGGGGAGGGTGTCGGGGACGGTCGTGAGGCCTTCGATGACGGCGAGGCGGTCGCCCACCTCGCGCATGATGACCGAGATCGGGGTGTCGAGGGCATCGGCGACCGAGGCGAGGATCTCGCTGCTGGCCTCCTTCTGCCCGCGCTCGACCTCGCTGAGATAGCCGAGAGCGACGCTCGCGCGACTGGCGACCTGGCGGAGGGTGCGGCCCTTCTGCAGGCGGACATCGCGGAGGACCTCACCGATTTCCTGTCGGACGAGAACCATGGGTGCCTCCTTCTTCTGCCTGAACTCGCGGTCGGTGCGGGCACCGGGTGGATCACTGTATCCCACCACCGAGATGCTCCGACTCTAACCGGCTGCGCCTGGATGACGCGTGTCAGCCTGCTGTCTGTAACACGACCGTCACCACAGCTATTCCCGCGAGGCGTCGAAGTTGAGCCTCTCCGACTCAGCTCTCGCGCGAGCGATAAGGCGCTCCAGCAGGAGGGCGAGCACCGCCCCGACGGCGGCCTCGCGGATCGTCTCGCGATCGCCCTCGAGTCGCAGCTCGCGCACCTCCGTGCCCGCATCGTCGGCGACCGCGACGAACACCAGCCCGACGGGGGCGCCACCCTGGGCATCCGGTCCGGCCACCCCGGTCGTCGCGAGTCCGACATCGGCCGGCGTGCCCTCGACGGCGGCCGTGCGGCGCGCACCTTCTGCCATCGCGGCGGCCACGGCCGGATCGACCGGCCCGCGCGCGGCGAGAAGGCTCGTGTCGACGCCGAGGAGGGACGACTTGAGCGGCGTCGCGTAGGCGACGACGCCGCCGCGGACGACCGCGGAGGCTCCGGGGACGTCGACGAGGGTCGCCATGACCCGGCCGCCCGTGAGCGACTCGGCGACCGCGACGGTGCGATGCGCGGCCGTCAGCCGGCGCACGACCTCGGCAGCGGCATCCGCCCCGCCCGATCGCCGCGTCGGGATCACTCGGCCCGGCGGTTCTGGACGCGGGCCTGGCGGAGGTAGTCGAGACCCGTCACGACCGTGAGGATCACAGCGGCCGACATGAGGGCGCCGTTGAGCCAGTGCACCCACTCGCCGAGGAGGTTCCAGAGCGGGAGGAGCGCGAACGAGATCGCGACCGACTGCACCACGGTCTTGAGCTTGCCGCCGCGAGATGCGGGGATGACGCGGTCGCGGAGCATGAGGAAGCGGAAGAGCGTGATGCCCCACTCGCGAACGAGGATCACCGCCACGACCCACCAGGGCAGCTCGGCGAGGACGGCGAGCATCACGAGGGCGGCGCCGGTGAGCACCTTGTCGGCGATCGGATCGAGCAGGACGCCGAGGTCGGTCACGAGATTGCGGCTGCGCGCGAGGTGCCCGTCGAGGCTGTCGGTCGCGATCGCGACGATGAACAGGATCGCGGCCGCGACGCGGAAGGCGCCGTCGGTGCCGCCGTCGAGGAGGAGCAGGACGACGAAGAGCGGGGCGAGGAGGATGCGCACGACCGTGATGATGTTGGCCACGTTGCCGGTCGACGCCGGGGTCTCCCCCGCGCTCACCACGCGCCCGCGCATCGCGAACGATCGGCTCGAGGCGGATGCGGCGGCGTCGGGGCCGCCCGTCGTCTCGTCGCCCGAGGCGTCGGAGCGCGGCATGGTGTCCTCTCGTCGAGCCCGGCCGCGGCTCAGTCGCGACCGGTGAGCCCCCAGGCGTCCTCATCGGCATCGCCCTCGACCTCAGGATACCCCCGGGTCATCTCGTCGACCGGATCGCTCCCAAGGGCGGCGGATGCGCCCGCGGCCACGCCGCTCGAGCCGCCGGCGGCCGAGGGGCCGCTCGGCGCGTCGTCGCCCCGCAGCCGCGCGAGAACCTCCGGCAGCTGCTCGGGGGTGACGAGGACGTCGCGCGCCTTCGACCCCTCGGAGGGGCCGACGATGTCGCGCGACTCCAGGAGGTCCATGAGGCGACCCGCCTTCGCGAAGCCGACGCGGAGCTTGCGCTGCAGCATCGAGGTCGAGCCGAACTGCGTGCCGACGATGAGCTCGGTGGCCGCGAGCAGCAGCTCCAGGTCGTCGCCGATGTCGGCGTCGATCTGCTTCTTCTCGGCCTCGACAGCGACATCGTTGCGGTACTCGGGGCGGGCCTGCTTCTTGACGTGGTCGACGACCGCGGCGATCTCGGGCTCGGTGACCCACGCCCCCTGGACGCGCACGGCCTTGCTGGCACCCATCGGCAGGAAGAGCCCGTCGCCCTGGCCGATGAGCTTGTCGGCGCCCGGCTGATCGAGGATGACGCGGCTGTCGGTCATGCTCGAGACCGCGAAGGCGAGGCGGCTCGGGACGTTGGCCTTGATGAGGCCCGTCACGACGTCGACGCTCGGGCGCTGCGTCGCGAGCACGAGGTGGATGCCGGCCGCGCGCGCGAGCTGCGTGATGCGCACGATGGAGTCCTCGACGTCGCGCGGCGCCACCATCATGAGGTCGGCGAGCTCGTCGACGACGACCAGCAGGTACGGGTAGGGCTTGAGCGTGCGCTGGCTGCCGGCGGGCAGCACGATCTCGTCGGCGCGCACCGCCTTGTTGAAGTCGTCGATGTGCTTGTAGCCGAACGACGCGAGGTCGTCGTACCGCATGTCCATCTCCTTCACGACCCACTGCAGCGCCTCGGCGGCCTTCTTGGGGTTCGTGATGATGGGCGTGATGAGGTGCGGCACGCCCTGGTACGCGGTGAGCTCGACGCGCTTCGGGTCGACGAGCACCATCCGCACGTCGGCCGGGCTCGCCCGCATCAGCAGGCTCGTGATCATCGAGTTGACGAACGACGACTTGCCGGAGCCGGTGGAGCCGGCCACGAGCAGGTGCGGCATCTTCGCGAGGTTCGCGACGACGTAGCCGCCCTCGACGTCCTTGCCGATGCCGATCGTCATCGGGTGCTTCGAGTCGGCGGCCGCGCGCGAGCGCAGCACGTCGCCGAGCTTCACGGTCTCGCGGTCGGGGTTCGGGATCTCGATGCCGATCGCCGACTTGCCGGGGATGGGCGAGAGGATGCGCACCTCGTTCGAGGCGACGGCGTACGAGAGGTTCTTCGACAGCGCGGTGACGCGCTCCACCTTGACGCCCGGCGCAACCTCGATCTCGTAGCGCGTGACGGTCGGGCCGCGCGAGAAGCCGGTGACCTTCGCGTCGACGTTGAACGAGCCGAGCACCTGCGTGATCGCGGCGACGATGTCGTCGTTGGCCTGCGACCGCGCGCGGGGCGGGTCGCCCTGGCCGAGCGACGCGATCGACGGGAGCCGGTAGGGGCGCTCGCGCGCGGGGGCGGGGGCCGCGGCGGGCGGCGCCGCCGGCGCCTCGGCGACCTCGCCGGTGTGGCGGCGCATCGCCTCCTCCGCCTGCTCGAGCGAGGCGAGCACGGCGGTCGCGTAGTCGTCGTGCTCGTCGGGCGCCGGGGTCGCCGCGGGCAGCGGCTCGGGCGTCGCCGCCGGCACCTCGTCGACGCGCGTGGTCGGCTGGTCGCGGTCGATGAGCACGGGCGTGTCGTAGGCCGGGTCGACCTCGCGCCCGGTGGCGTTGCGGCGCCAGAACGGCAGCGCGTCGGGGTCGTCGTCGACCGGCTCGTCGTCGGCGGCGTCGGCCGCCTCGGCGCGGGCGAGCTCCTTCGCCTCCTTGCGCGCGCGGCGGGCCTCCTCGCGCTCCTCGGCGCTCGCGGTCTCGACGCCGAAGAGGTAGCCGTAGAGCTCGACGAGGCGCTCGGGGATGCGGTTGGGCGCCGTGCGGGTGATGACGAGCACGGCGAGCAGGGCCACGAGGCCGCAGACGATGCCCGCGCCGATCGGGGTCAACAGCGCCGCGAGCGGCGCCGAGGCGACCCAGCCGAGGATGCCGCCCGCGTCGGCGAGCGCCGGCATGCCCTGCGACGCATCCGGCATGCCCAGCACCACGTGGCACAGGCCCGCCACCGAGATCAGCAGCAGGGCGAGGCCCACGCCGACGCGGCCGTTGTCGCTGACGGAGGCGGGGTGGCGGAACATCCACAGCGCGAGCAGCACGAAGACCACGGGCAGCGCGATCGCGACCTGGCCGAAGAGCCCGCCCCACGTGTAGGCCGAGATCGCCTGGGCGACCGGGTTCGCGGGCAGGATCCACTCGACCACGGCGCCGAGCACGGCGAGGATCGTGAGGAAGAAGGGCACGCCGTCGCGGCGCTCCTCCTTGGCGAGCGACTCGCGGCCGAACACGCGCGCGGCGGCGCCGGTCGCGTGCGCGAGCCCCATCCAGGCGCGCTGCCCGACGCCGGGACCGGTCTCCTCGAACGTCGGCTGCACCGTCGTCGCGCGCGTCTGGCGCTGCGCCTTGGCGGTGCTCGCGGTCGACTTCCCCTTGGGCTGCGGGCGCGTCGGCTTGGTGCTCGTGGACATGCGCACACCCTAGATCGAGGCGGCGACAGGGACGGGGAGGCGCTCCGCGCCTCCCCGATCCCGCGGCCTACGCCTCGATGACGACGGGGATGATCATCGGGCGGCGACGGATGCGCGTGCCGACCCAGCGGCCGACCGTGCGACGGACGACCTGCTGGTACTGGTGCTGGTCGCGCACGCCCTGCTCGCCGGCCTCGGCGAGCGCCTTGATGATCTTGGGGCGGATGTCGTCGAAGACCTTGTCGTCCTCGGCGAAGCCGCGCGCGTGGATCTCGGGCCCGACGATGACCTTGCCCGTCTGCGGCTCGAGCGCGATGAAGATCGAGATGAAGCCCTCCTCCGCGAGGATGCGGCGGTCCTTCAGGTCGGCCTCGTCGATGCGGCCGACGGAGGAGCCGTCGACGTAGACGAAGCCGATCTCGAGCTGTCCGGCGACGCGGATCTCGTGGTCCTTGAGATCCCAGACGGTGCCGTTCTCGCCGACCATCGCGCGCTCGCGCGGCACGCCGGTGTCGATCGCGAGCTGCGCGGCCATCGCGCGCAGGTGCCGCCACTCGCCGTGGACCGGCATCAGGTTCGACGGCCGGGTGGCGTTGAGGATGTAGAGCAGCTCGCCGGCGGAGGCGTGGCCCGAGACGTGCACCTTCGCCGAGCCCTTGTGCACGACCTTCGCGCCGAGCTGCATGAGGCCGTTGATGATGCGGAAGACGGCGTTCTCGTTGCCGGGGATGAGGCTCGAGGCGAGGATGACGGTGTCGTCCTCCCCCACCTCGATGCGGTGCTCGCCGTTGACGATGCGGCTCAGGACCGCCATCGGCTCGCCCTGCGACCCGGTGCAGATGAGCACCTGCTCGTCGCGGCATCCCCTCGGCCTTCTTGAGGTCGATCAGCACGCCCGGCGGCACGTCGAGGTAGCCGAGGTCGGCGGCGATGCCCATGTTGCGCACCATCGAGCGGCCGACGAACGCGACCTTGCGGCCGTTCTCGGCGGCGGCGTCGAGCACCTGTTGCACGCGGTGCACGTGGCTCGAGAACGACGCGACGACGACGAGACCGGTCGTCTTGGCGATCACCTGCGAGATGACGGGGCCGATCTCGCGCTCGGGAGCCGTGAACCCGGGGACGTCGGCGTTCGTGGAGTCGACCAGGAACGCATCCACCCCCTCCTCGCCGAGGCGCGCGAAGGCGCGCAGGTCGGTGATGCGGTCGTCGAGCGGCAGCTGGTCCATCTTGAAGTCGCCCGTGTGGAGCACGAGGCCCGCGCGGGTGCGGATCGCGACCGCGAGGGCGTCGGGGATGGAGTGGTTGACCGCGACGAACTCGGTCTCGAACGGGCCGAGCTGCTCCTTCTCGCCCTCGCGCACCGTGTGCGTGTAGGGCCTGATGCGGTGCTCCTTGAGCTTCGCCTCGACGAGCGCGAGCGTGAGCTGCGAGCCGAGCAGGGGGATGTCGGCCTTGAGGCGCAGGAGGTACGGCACGGCGCCGATGTGGTCCTCGTGGCCGTGCGTGAGCACGAGCCCGACCACGTCGTCGAGGCGGTCGCGGATGGGCCCGAAGTCGGGCAGGATCAGGTCGACGCCGGGGTGCTCGTCCCGTGGGAACGACATGCCGGCGTCGACGATCAGCAGCTTGCCGTCGTACTCGAAGACCGTCATGTTGCGGCCGACCTCGCCGAGGCCGCCGAGCGGGAAGATGCGGAGCGTGCCTGCCTCGAGCGGGGCCGGCTGGGTGATGGCCGTCAATGGGCCTCCTTCATGTGGGGCTCGCCCGCGGTGTGCCGGGGTCGAGCGGATGTGGTGGGGTGCGCGCACCTCGCGCGCTCTGTGGTCTGCGTGGGCCGGGGCCCTATCGGGTGGTGCCGTGCACCTTGGGCAGCGCGCCGCCGGCCGCCGCGTTGCGGTCGGGCCGGAAGCGGCTCAGGTCGAGGCCGTCGACGCCCCGGACGAGGGCGATCTCGTCCTCGATGAGGGCTGCCTCGGTGTCCTCGGGGCCGACGAGCGGCAGCCGCACGCGCGGGCTGCCGATGCGACCGAGGCCGTGGAGGATGTACTTCGTCGCGACGGTGCCGGGCACGTGCGTCATGGTGGCCCGCACGAGCGGCTCGAGTCGCTTGTGGGCGTTCGTCGCCGCACCCAGGTCCCCGCTGTTCACCGCGTCGATCATGGTGCGGTAGGGGCGCGGTGCGATGTTGGCGGTGACCCCGATGAGGCCGGTGGCGCCGATCGCGAGCGTCGGGAGCACGTTGGCGTCGTCGCCCGAGAAGTAGAGCAGGTCGGTCTGGTTGAGCACGCGGCTCACCTCGGCGAAGTCGCCCTTGGCGTCCTTCACGGCGAGGATGTTCGGGTGCTTCGCCGCGCGGAGCAGCGTCTCGTAGCGGATCGGGATGCCTGCGCGGCCGGGGATGTCATAGAGGATCACCGGAAGGTCGGTCGCGTCGGCGATCATGCGGAAGTGCGTCAGCACCCCGGCCTGGGTCGGCTTGTTGTAGTACGGCGTGACGATCATGACGCCGTCGGCGCCGGCCTTCTCGCTCGCCTTGTACAGCTCGATCGCGTGCGCCGTCTCGTTCGAGCCGCCGCCCGTGATGATCGTCGCGCGACCGGAGCTGACCGCCTTGCCCACGGTGACGAGCTTGAGCTTCTCGGCATCGGTGAGCGTGCTCGTCTCGCCCGTCGTGCCCGTGACGACGATGCCGTCGGCCCCGCGGGTGATGAGGTGCTCGATGTGCTTCTCGACCCCGGGCCAGTCGACCTCGCCGTCGGCGGTCATCGGGGTCACCAGGGCGACCAGGACCTGGCCGAAGGGGTTCTGCTCGCTCACGGTTCCCAGGGTATCGGCTCGCGCTCGCCGATGCCGCGCCGGTCAGGTGTCCGCAGGACCGACAGCCGGCATCGACTCGCCGACGATCTGGCTCCTCCCTCGGGTGTCACCTCAGGCTTGTCGGTCTCGCGGACAGATGATCTCGGCGCGCGATGATGGCCTTCACGACCGCGACCACACCATCCGGATCGTCGAACACCTGGCGGTAGTCGAGTCGAAGCACGAGGTATCCGAGAGCGACGAGCAGCTCATCTCGTCTCAGATCGGCGCGGCGATGCGCAGGTTCCGCGTGGTGCGCCTCGCTGTCGCACTCGATGATCAGCCGATCGCCGACGAGGAGGTCGGCGCGATCCAGGTCCCCCGTCGGAAGCGGGACCTGGGGAGTCGAGGAGATCCCCGCCTGATGGAGGAGGACCCGCAGCACGCTCTCCGTCCCGGACTCGGAACGCTCATCGGAGAGCTCCACCGCCTCACGGGCCGGTCGGCGCCACGACTGCGCCGCCATGAGCAGCTCAGTCGGCGTGAGCGGCGACACCCGCATCGCGGAATCCAGCACGGCCACCGCGAACGGGAGAGGGAGGTCCGCTACGGCGAGCTGCAGCACGTTCTCGAGAGGGGCGAGACCGAACTGCGGATGGGGCCGCTCGCGAGTCCAGTGGATTCGCCGATTCTCCATCTGGCTGCTCGGCGTCGTCGCGATGTGCACCTCCACATGCAGGGGTTCCCGTCCCGAGCAGGGCGGCGCCCACAGGCGATGATGCGGGAGAGCGGATACTCCCGTCAGTCGGCCGCCGATGTGTGCTGCTCGCAGAAGGTCGGGATGAGCATCCGGCATCGCGTAGACGCCCTTGCGAGGTCGGAGCAGCTCGCCCCGATCGACCGCACGGGCGAGGCGCCGCTGCTGCGCTGGTGACGCGTTGAGTTCTCGGAGGGTCGCGATGCCTCCCGCGGCGCGGAGTGAGGACGAGAGCGGGGGCATTCGGCGAGTCTGCGCCGAGCGTCGCGGTCGCGAGCGGGCTCTTCCGGGATCGGTGAGCCTGGATGCTGTCGGGCCGCTTGAGGACGAGAACTGTCCATGAGACCGACAGCGAGCCCCGACACGCTGTCGACGCAGCTCGACACGCGGGACGAAAAGCAGATGTGTCGGTCCTGCAGTCGCGACGACCTCCGGCGAGCGCGCGGGTGCGCGGGAGGGACGCGGGCCAGCTTTTGTGGCAGTGCGAGGCGGCGAACGGGGCGCGGCTACGGGCTACGGGGCTACGGGGCTACGGGGCTACGGGGCGACGCGGCCGTTCGCGTTGAACGACTCGTACGTGAGGGGCATGAGCTCGGCGAAGCGCTCCTCCATGAGCTCGGCGACCATCTCGATCTCGCGCTGCGGGAACGACGGGAAGTGCGTGCCCTCCCGCTTGGTGCGCAGCGACAGGAAGTTCATGAGCGAGCGGGCGTTCATCGTGACGTACATCGAGCTGTAGATCGTGACCGGGAGGACCGTGCGGGCCACCTCGCGCGCGATGCCCGCGTCGAGCATCCGCTGATAGGAGGCGTAGGCCGCCTCGCACACGCCGCGCACCTCGGCGTCGACCATCGCGTGCTGCTCGGGGGTGCCGGGCAGGAAGTCGTAGGCGCCGGGCTTGCCGACCTGGATGAGGTTGCGGTCTGCGCCAGGCACGTAGAACACGGGGCGCAGCTCGCGGTAGCGGCCCGACTCCTCGTTGTAGGACGCGATGCGGTGCCGCATGAACTCGCGGAAGACGAAGATCGGCGCCTGCACGTAGAACGTCATCGAGTTGTGCTCGAACGGCGAGCCGTGGCGGTCGCGCATGAGGTAGTTGATGAGGCCGCGGTCGCGCACGGTGGCGTCCTGACCCGACGCCGCGCTCTCGAGCGTCTGCTCGCCCTGCGTCGAGACGCGAGCGGCGAAGAGCACGTCGGAGTCGGCGGCGCTCGCGCGCACGAGCTCGACGGTCACATCGGAGCGGAAGGTGATCTCGGCTGCGTCGGACACGATCGAAACCCTACCGGCGGCCGCGGACATCCGACCGCCGACGGGCCGTGCGCGGCCCGCGTCACGAATCGTCACACAGCGACGCCGGGGAATAGATGAACCGCCGTGCATGGTTGCCTGCTCACATGGACTCCCCCGCGCTCCTCGCGATCGCCGCGCTCGTCATCGGCGCGACGGCGATCGGCCTCGTCATCCGCGCCCGGTCGGGTCGCGTCGTGGTCGCCGACCGATCGGGGGCGGCGGATGCTCGCCTCGCGGTCGCCGGCGCCGACGTCACCCTGCTGCAGCTCTCGAGCCCCGTCTGCTCGGCCTGCGCGGTCATGCGGCGCGTGAGCGAGGAGCTCGTCGCGGGCGAGGAGGGCCTCGCCCGTCGCGAGCTCGACGTCACCGAGCACCCGGACATCGCGAGCGCGCACGGCGTGCTGAGCACGCCCACCACCCTGCTCGTCGACGCGGCCGGGCTCGTGCGCGGCCGGATCGTCGGTGCGGCGAAGCCCGCCGAGGTGCGCGCGGCCGTCCAGTCGGTGCGCGAGAGCATCGGGGCCTCCGCGTGAGCGCCGAGGACGTCGACCCCGGCGCGACCGTGGGGCAGCCCGGCATCGACCCGCGCGGGCCGCGCTTCGGCGCCGCGATCACCGCGGCGCTGCTGCTCGTGGTCGTGGGGCTCGCGCTCAGCGGGCAGTCCGTCGCCGCGACGGCGACCCTCGCGGCGCTCGTCGCGATCTTCGCCTGGGGGGCGTTCGCGGGCATCCGCCGCCACCCGTGGGGTCGGCTGTACGCGCGGCTCGTCGCTCCGCGCCTCGCTCCTCCCGCGCACCGGGAGGACCCGGCGGCGCCGACCTTCGCGCAGCTCGTCGGCTTCCTGATCACGGGCGCCGGACTCGTGCTGCACCTGCTCGGCGTACCGGGCGCGCTCGTCGTCGCCGCGTCGATGGCGTTCATCGCGGCCTTCCTCAACGCCGTCTTCGACTACTGCCTCGGCTGCCAGCTGTACGTGCTGCTCGTTCGCGCCGGCGCGATCCGCCCGCGACGCGCCTAGCCGATCCGCCTGGCCGATCCGCCTGGCCGTCCCCCCTGGTCGTCGCGATAGCCCACGCGCCTGTGCGGAGGCCTCTCGCGCCTGTGGGATCGCTTCCGTAGGCTGAAGCTCCCGTCAGGACGAAGGAGACCCTCATGGCCGTCACGAGCGAAGCCACCACCCTCTGGTTCGGATCCCTCACGGAGGGGCACGGCACGACATCGCTCGACTCGTCCGACGCGGCGGAGTTCCCCGTCACGTGGGCCGCCCGCAGCGAGGGCGTCGCCGGCCAGACCAACCCGGAGGAGCTGCTCGGCGCGGCGCACTCGGCGTGCTACTCGATGGCCCTCTCGCACGCGCTCGCCGGCGCGGGGCACGCGCCCGAGAGCCTGCAGGTCACCGCCGCCGTGACGTTCGTGCCCGGCGAGGGCATCACCGGCAGCCACCTGCTCGTGAGTGCGAAGATCCCCGGCATCTCGGCCGAGGAGTTCGCGAGCTTCGCCGAGGACGCGAAGAAGAACTGCCCCGTGTCGGCCGCCCTCGCGGGCGTGCAGATCACGCTCGAAGCCTCGCTCGCCTAGTGGCGGCCGCACCCCGCGCGGGTCGCGGCGCGAGCGCCGGGAAGCCCTCGGCATCGCAGACGGTGCTCATCGCGGGCGCCTCCGGCATGATCGGCTCGGAGCTGCAGCGCCAGCTGCGCGCGCAGGGGCACGCCGTGCGCACCCTCGTGCGACGGCCGCCGCGATCGGAGACCGAGTTCGCGTGGTCGCCGGAATCGCGCGTGCTCGACGCGCGCATCCTCGACGAGGTGGATGCGGTCGTCAATCTGTCGGGCGCCTCGATCAGCCGCATCCCGTGGACGTCGGGGTGGAAGAAGCAGATCCTCGACTCGCGCATCGGCGCGACGCGCGCGCTCGCCGAGGCGATGGGCATGGCCGAGCGGCCGCCCGCGACCTTCATCAGCGGATCCGCCGTCGGCTACTACGGCGACCGCCCCGCGGTGCGGCTCACGGAGGAGTCGAGCAAGGGCGAGGGCTTCCTCGCCGACGTCGTCGAGGCCTGGGAGCAGGCCGCGCAGCTCGCTCCCGAGCGCACGCGCACCGTCATGGTCCGCACCGGCCTCGTCATCGGACCCGGCGGCGCGATGGCGCCGCTGCGACTGCTCACGCGTTTCGGCCTGGCGGCGCGCGTCGCCTCGGGCGGCCAGCACTGGCCGTGGATCAGCCTGCATGACGAGGCCGCCGCGATCGTGCATCTGCTGACCTCGGGGATCCGCGGACCGGTCAACCTCGCCGGCCCGACGCCCGCGACGAGCGACCGCGTCACGCGAGCTCTCGCCGAGGCGATGAACCGGCCGCACGCCTTCGTGCTGCCCGAGCGCCTCATCGCCCTCGGCATGGGCGAGGCCGGCCGCGAGCTGCTGCTCGCGAGCCAGAAGATGGTGCCGGCGAAGCTGCTCGCCGACGGATTCCGCTTCCGTCACGAGACGATCGAGCAGGCGATCGCCGAGCTCGTGCACCCGGAGGAACGGCCCGCCAGCGGTTCCGCGGCCGCCGGGCCGACCGAGCGCGAGTCGGCCGCCTAGAGCACGCCGTCGACGCGGGCGAGCCGGATGGCCTCGCGCATCGCCCAGCGCGCCCGGCGACGATCGCGCGCGCCGTCGTACGCGAGCGAGAGCCGGAACCAGTGCGCCCACGAGTCGGGGCTCGCCTCCGCCTCGGCGGCGTAGCGCGCGAAGATCTCGTCGGCGGCGGCGCGCTCGACACGGCCGCTCGACCGCGCGGGCAGGGCGTCGTCGGGCACGCCGCCCTCCTCCTCGAGCCGTCGGGCGAGCCGCTCGGTGCGGAAGCCGAAGACGAACTCCGCCGCGGCGAACCACGCCCCGATGAGCGGAAGGACGATGAGCGCCCAGCCGATCGCGCGCGCGACGGGCTGCGCGCCGGTCACGAGCTGGATGGCGTAGAAGATCGTGAAGGCGAGGTAGAGCGCGAGGAGGGCGCCCATCGCGAGCGCGCCCCAGCGGGTGCGATTCCTCACGCGGCGTCGTCCGTCGGCGCCGAGGTCCCGGACGAATCGGACGCCGACGCGCCGGACGCCGCGCCGGGAGCGCCGAGCCCGATGAGCCGGTCGAGACCGACGACGAGCCCGCGGACCTGCGCGGCCGCGCGGATCGCGAGCGCGATGCCCTGCTCGTAGGCCGCCGGCGAGAGGGTCTCGTGCGAGAGCGTCAGGACCTCGCCGGTGCCGCCGAAGTGGACGTCCTGCTTCGCGACGACGCCCTGGAGGCGCAGCGAGTGGATGGGCACGCTCGCGACCTGCTGACCGCGCGCGCGCTGATCGACGTGCGGTGCGACCACGGGCCCCAGCTCGGCCCGTGCGTGGCCGATGAGCTCGGCGGTGCGGACGGCCGTGCCGCTCGGCGAATCGACCTTCGCGGCGTGGTGCGCCTCGACGATCTCGACCGACTCGTAGAACTGCGCGGCGATGGTCGCGAAGTGCGTCGCGAGCACCGACCCGACCGAGAAGTTCGGGATGATGACGACCGCGGCATCCTCTCGACCGGCGAGAAGGGTGCGCAGGGTGCGCACGCGGTCCTCGCTCCAGCCGCTCGTGCCGACGACGACCGCCAGGCCCGCGCGCACGGCGTGGTCGACGACGGTCGGCGAGACGCCCGGGTGGGTGACGTCGAGCACGACGTCGGCGCCGAGCATGTCGTCGAGGGAGCTGCGCGATGTGAGGCGCGCGACGAGCTCGAGATCTGGCTGCTGCTCGATGACGCGGCACGCGACGGAGCCCAGACGCCCGCTCGCGCCTACGACGGCGACCCGGATGACCATGGGCTCAGCCTACTGTCGGGATCCCGAGCGTCCGCCTCCCGTCGCTCGTAGGCTGGCGGGATGGTGACCTTCCGCGACGCGACGCCGACCGACCCGATCGCTGCCGCCCTGCTCGACCAGTACTTCGCCGCGCGAGCGGAGGGCTTCCCCGACGGTCGCGAGTACCGGCGCCCGACGGTGGACGCTGCGCAGTTCGCGCCATCGAGCGGGGCGTTCCTGCTCGTCGAGGGCGAGAACCTCGCGGGCGAGCCCGCGGACGTGGGCTGCGGGGGCATCCGGACGATCCCCGACGGCCCCCTCGGGCCGCGCCGCGAGGTCAAGCACGTGTGGGTGCAGCCGCACGCGCGGCGCATCGGCGCGGGTCGTGCGCTCATGCTCGAGCTCGAGCGGCGCGCGCTCGCGAGCGGCGCGCGCGAGCTCGTGCTCGACACGCACGACGCGCAATCGGCCGCCGGCGCTCTCTACGCGAGCCTCGGCTTCGTCGACATCGAGCCGTTCAACGACAACCCGAACGCGACGCGCTGGCTCGGCAAGCCGCTCCGGCCGAGCGCGTGACGCGGCCCGGGGACGTCAGGAGAGGCTGAGGAAGAGCTTCTCGAGGTCGGCGACCTCGACGTCGCTGTCGGAGCCCGTGTCGTCGCGCAGGCACTCCTTCATCGCGGAGGCGATGACGGCGAAGCCCGCGCGGTCGATCGCGCTCGAAGCGGCCGAGAGCTGCGTGACGATGTCGCGGCAGTCGCGGCCCTCGTCGATCATCGAGAGGACGGCCGTCAGCTGCCCCTGCGCGCGGCGGAGCCGGTTGGTGATCTTCTTCGCCTCGGCCGCCGGGATGGTCGTCACGGTCGCTCCCCCGTCTCGTAGTCGAGCCCGCGCTGGACCCAGGCGGACGTCCCGCCCGCGACCGAGACGGCGTCGAAGCCGCGCGCGAGCAGATAGTCGGCAGCGCGCTGGCTGCGCGCGCCGGAGTGGCAGATGACGTAGAGGCGCTCGTCGGCCGGAAGCGTCTCGACGGCGTCGGGGACCGTCCCGAGCGGGACGAGCCGCGCTCCCGGGACGTGCGCCGCCGTGTACTCGTCCAGCTCGCGCACGTCGATGAGGGCGATCGGGCCCTGCGCGTGGTGCTGCGCGAGCTCGTCGACGGTGATCTCGTCAGCCACGGGATGCTCCAGTCAGGGTCGGGGCGGCGGTCGCCGCCGTGCCGGAGAGCCACGTCGTGTAGCCGCCGTCGAGGTTCGCCGCCGTCACACCGTACTGCCGCAGGAGGGCCGCCGCGGTGTGGCCGCGCTGGCCGACCTTGCAGTGCACGATGACGCGCTCGCCGCGCAGCGACTCGGCGTGCTCGCGCAGGCCGTCGAGCGGCATGAGCTCGGCGCCGGGGATCGCCCCCGCCGCGTTCTCGCCCGTCGTCCGGACGTCGATGAGGCGCCAGCCCTCGGAGAGCCGGTCGGAGAGCTCGTGCCACTGCACGCTCTCCTCCCCGTCGATGAGGTTGTCGTCGACGTACCCGAGCATGTTGATCGGGTCCTTCGCCGAGGCGAACTGGGGTGCGTAGGCGAGCTCGAGATCGGCGAGCTGCCGACCCGTGAGGCCGCCCGCCATCGCGGTCGCGATGACGTCGATGCGCTTGTCCGCCCCGTTCTCGCCGACCGCCTGAGCACCGAGGATGCGATCGGTCTCGGCGTCGAGGACGAGCTTGAGCGAAAGGATGGTCGCGCCCGGGTAGTAGCCGGCGTGGTCGCTCGGGTGTGTGTGGATGACGCGGATGCTGCGCCCCTCCTCGCGCAGCTCGCGCTCGGTGCGGCCGACCACCGCGGCGGTGAGGCCGAAGACGCCGATGACCGCGGTGCCGAACGCGGGCACGGCGTCGTGCGGGCGACCTGCGATCGCGTCGGCGGCGAGACGCCCGTGGCGGTTGGCGAGCCCGGCGAGCCACACGGGGGCCGAGCCGCCCTCGGCGCGCTGCTTGAGCGCGGCGTCGCCGACGGCCCAGATCGCGGGGTCGGAGGTGCGCTGCTGCGCGTCGACGACGAGGTAGCCGCGCTCGTCGAGGTCGAGCCCCGCCTCGCGGGCGAGCCCGGTGTCGGGGCGCACGCCGACGGAGAGGATGACGAGGTCGGCCTCGAGCGTCGCGGCGCCGCCGTCGAGCACCACGTGGTCGGGCTCGATGGCCGAGAGGGCCGTCCCGAGACGGACGTCGACGCCGTTCGCGCGCATCCGCTCGGCGACGAGATGGGCCATCTCGACGTCGAAGGGGCGCAGCAGCTGCGGGAGCATCTCGACGACCGTGACCTCGAGGCCGCGATGGCGGAGGTTCTCGGCGAGCTCGAGCCCGATGAAGCCGCCGCCGGCGACGACGACGCGGCGCGCGTCGCGGGCGCGCTCGATGATCGCGTCCATGTCGGCGAGGTCGCGCAGGGCGAGGCCGTGCTCGACGCCGGGAATGGGGATGCGCACGGGGCTCGCGCCCGTGCTGAGGACGAGCGCGTCGTAGGCGATCCGCTCCTCCGCGCCGGTCTCGACGGAGCGCGCGGTCACGGTGCGGGCCTCGCGGTCGATCGCGACGGCCTCGGTGCGCACTCGCACGTCGAGCCCGAAGCGGGCGCCGAGGGCGGCGGGGGTCTGGAGGACGAGCGAGGCGCGATCCTCGATGACGCCGCCCACGTGGTAGGGCAGGCCGCAGTTGGCGAAGCTCACGTGCTCGCCGCGCTCGAGGACGACGATGCGGGCGGTCTCGTCGAGGCGGCGGAGGCGGGTCGCAGCGGACATGCCGCCCGCGACGCCGCCGACGATCACATAGGTTCGAGGGTGGGTCATGACTCGAGCGTATACCCCCGGGGGTATTTTTGCAAGTGTGCGGATGCCCCGCGCGAGGCCCGAGGGGGCCGTGCTCCCAGCCCGCTCACGATCGCCCCCCAGAGCCGTGTGCGACAGTCGGGATCATGCCCAGGCCCGCCCTCCTCCGCCGCGCGCGGGCGCGCATCCTCACGATCTTCTCCGGCGATCCCGACGGCGTTCCCGCGTGGGTGAGCGCCCTCGAGACCGGCGACGACGAGGGCTTCTTCGGGCCCGGCTCGGCGGTCTGGGCGGTGCACAACGGCACACCCACGATCGTGGCGGGCATCCGCGCCCTGCTCATGCAGACCCTGCACCCCGGGGCGATGGCGGGCGTGCACGATCACAGCCGCTACCAGCAGGACCCTCTCGGGCGCCTCGCCGGCACGGTGCGCTGGGTGCTCACGACGACCTTCGCCGACCGCGCGCAGGCCGAGGCCGGCTGCGCGTGGGTATCGCGCCTGCACGAGCGCGTGCGCGGCGAGTACGCGGGCCCCGACGGCACCCCGCGCGACTACCGCGCCGACGACGCCGACCTCATCGGCTGGGTGCCCTGCGTGTTCGCCG
>JBKHYA010000031.1:0-18392 GCA_046565745.1 Actinomycetes bacterium | reverse complement strand
CGCCGGTCTTGTCCGACTTCGGCGCGCTCATCGCGCGCCGCCGAGAGGGGCGAGCTCCGCGGCCCCGTTCGCGAGCAGCTCGTCGGCGACGCGCGCGGCGAGATCCTCGGCGGGGTCGTCGGCGTCGTCGATGTAGAGCGCGTGCGCGGCCGAGACCTGCTCGCCCTCGGGCGAGTAGACGCGCGAGGCGAGGAACATCATGTCGCCGTCGATGAACGCGTGGGCGCCGAGCGGGGCCGAGCAGCCGGCCTCGAGGCGGCGGAGCACCGCGCGCTCCGCCTCGACCGCGAGCCGGGTCGAGCGGTGATCGAGTGCGAGGAGCGCCTTCTTGAGCGGGCCGCTCAGATCGCGACGGGTCTCGATCGCGAGGGCTCCCTGCCCGGGCGCGGTCGGCCATCCGTCGAGCCCTAAGTACTCGGTGACGACGTCGAGTCGACCGAGACGCTCGAGCCCCGCGGCGGCGAGGATGACGCCGTCGAGGTCGGGCGTCATGGCCTCGATGGGCGAGCCGTCGGCGGCGACGCCGGCCTCGCGGCCGAGCACGCGCGCGAGGCGCGTGTCGACGTTGCCGCGCAGCTCGACGACCTCGAGGTCGGGGAACCGGCGGCGCAGCTGCGCCTGCCGTCGGGGCGATCCGGTGCCCACGCGAGAGCCCGCGGGCAGGTCGGCGAGCGCGATGCTGTCGCGCACGATGGCCGCGTCGCGGGCATCGGCGCGCTTGGGCATCGCGGCGACGAGAAGGCCCGGGTGGGGCGTCGTCGGGAGGTCCTTGAGCGAGTGCACGACGACGTCGCACTCCTCGGCGAGGAGCGACTCGCGCACGGCGGCGACGAACACGCCCACCCCGCCCGGAGCCGTCTGCGACATCGTGGCGAGCGGCGCGGTCGAGACGTCGCCGTGCGTGACGATGCGGACGAGCTCGACCTCCTCCCCCGTGCGGGCCGCGATCGAGTCGGCGACGCGCTGCGATTGCGCGAGAGCGAGCGCGCTGCCGCGCGTGCCGAGCCGGATCACGGCTGCAGACCCGAGATGGCGGGCTTGAAGCCCGCGCGCACGTTCTCGCAGCAGCCCGGTCGGCACACGTCGTACCAGGGGCCCAGAGTCGTCTCGCGCACGCGCTCGTTCTTCGCGGCGCCGCGCAGGCGCTCCTCGACGAGGTCGATGAGGCCGCTCACGTAGACGGGGTCGACGCCGGGGGTCGGCACGCGGAGGGCCCGCAGGCCGTGCTCCTCGCACGTCTCCATCGCCTCGGTGTCGAGATCCCACATGACCTCCATGTGGTCGCTCACGAACCCGACGGGCACCATGACGATCGCGGTCGCGCCGGCGGCGGCGTGGTCGGCGATCGCGTCGTTGATGTCGGGCTCGAGCCACGGCTGCGTCGGGGGGCCCGAGCGGCTCTGGTAGACGAGCTGCCAGTCGACGTCGGGGATGTCCGAGAGCGACGAGTCGGCCCGCAGCTCGGCGAGCGCCTTGGCCATGATGACCTCGCTCACCGCCAGGTGCTGCGCGGCGTAGGCTCCGCCCTCGCCCCAGTCGACGTCGCGCGGCCCGCTGCGCTCGGCGTCGGCCGTCGGGATGCTGTGGGTCGCGAACAGGACGCGAGTCGTCGCCAGATCGACGCCCTCGATCGCGAACCGGCGCAGCGCATCCACGACGCCGGCGACGAACGGCGCGACGAAGCCGGGCGCATCGAAGAACTGGCCGACCTTGTCGATGCGCACCTGGCCCCAGAGGCCCGTGGCGTCGAGAGCCTTGGCGAAGTCCTCGCGGTACTGGCGGCAGCTCGAGAAGCTCGAGTAGGCGCTCGTCGCGAGGCCCAGGATCGTGCGGTGGCCGTCGTCGAAGGCCTGCTGGAGGGCCTCGGGGAGGTAGGGATCCCAGTTGCGATTGCCCCAGTAGATGGGGATGCCCAGGCCGCGGCGGTCGGCCTCGGCCTGGAGCGCCGCCTGCAGCTGGCGGTTCTGCTCGTTGATCGGGCTCACGCCACCGAAGTGGCGGTAGTGGTGCGCGACCTCTTCCAAGCGTTCGTCGGGGATGCCGCGGCCGCGCGTGACGTTGCGCAGGAACGGGATGACGTCGTCCTGCCCCTCGGGGCCGCCGAAGCCGGCGAGGATGACGGCGTCGTAGGCGACGCCCTCCTCGACGTGGCCGGGCACCGCGTACTTCTGGGCGGTGTCGGTCGCGGCGCGGGCGAACTGCTCGCCCTCGAAGCGGCCCTCGTTCAGCTCGACGACGACGGCCCTGCCGTCGGGGCCGAGGCCGTTGTTGCTGATGTTGGACTGGTTCAGTGTCATCGGAGAACCTCCATGATCTGAGCGTCGAGCTCGGCGTCGTCGAGGCGACGGCCGGTGTAGAAGGGCACCTCTTCGCGCACGTGGCGGCGCGCCTCGGTGTAGCGCAGGTCGCGCATCATGTCGACGAGGTCGAGCAGCTCATCGCTCTCGAGCCCGAGCAGCCACTCGTAGTCGCCGAGCGCGAAGCTCGCGACGGTGTTGGCGAGCACGCCCGTGAAGGCGCTGCCCCTGCGGCCGTGCTCGGCGAGCATGTCGCGGCGCTCCTCCTCCGGCAGCAGGTACCACTCGTACGAGCGCACGAAGGGGTACACGCAGAGCCAGCCCTTGGGCTCCTTGCCGTACATGAACGCGGGCGCGTGGCTGCGGCTGAACTCGGCCTGCACGTGCACGCCCATGGCGTTCCACGTCGGCAGGAGGGTCGAGAGCAGCTCGGCGCGGCGCAGCGTGCGCACCGCGGCCTGGATCCGCTCGGGGTCGGGACCGTGCAGCCACAGCATGATGTCGGCGTCGGAGCGCAGCCCGCTCACGTCGTAGACGCCGCGTACGGTCACGCCGTCGGCGGTCACCGCGGCGACGGCCTCCTGCACGCCGCCGCCCGTCGCGGGGCGGTGCGGGTCGCGCCGCAGCACGACGTAGACGGTGTAGGCGAGCTGATCGCTCACGATGCTGTCCTTTCGGTGGATGCCTCGGGGTCGGTGCTGCTGTCGGCCTCCGCCTCGGGGGCGGGCGGGCCGATGATCTCGGCGAGTCGGTGGGCGTGGTCGATGACGCTCGCGAGGCCCGTGCCCGACACCTGCTCACCGGTGATCGGGATGCCCGGCGCGGCCTCGAAGCGGCCGGCGCGCAGCCACGTGGTCGCCTCGGTCGCGACGACCGCGGTCTCGGGGATGCTCACGCCGAGCAGCAGCTCGGCGTCGCGCCGCGCGGTCTCTGCGGTCGGCGCGCTCTCGTAGCTGAGCCGCACGACCTCGCGCCCGGCGGCCGCCTCGCGCACCCACGCCCACTTGGCGCTCACGTGCGTGAGGGCGCGCGCGGTGACGTCGGTGCCGCGCGCGACGAGCACGCCCGTGCCGCGCGGATTCTCCGCGAGCGCGCGGGCGGCGTCGGTGCCGGCCTCGATCACGAGCATCATGAGGTGCGTGGCGGTGCGGGTCGTGGCCCGGCCGTCCGCGGGGGTCACGAGGCCGGGCGCGGCGACCACGACGAGGCCCTCGCGGATCTCGCCCTCGGGCTCGACGTCCTCGTCGGCGTCCGTGCCGGCGGGCGCGCCCGCGGCATCCGGGTCGACCGCGAGCACGACGCGGTCGGCGTGCACCTCGGCGACGCGCACGCCGTACTCGATGGGCACGCCGTAGCGGTCGAGCTCGGCGAGGAGCGTCTCCACGAGCATCCCCATGCCGCCGTCGAGACCCGCGACGAGCGAGCCGGCGGGGGCGTCGGTGCGCAGGCGGGCGACGGCGCGGGCGAGCGAGTTCTCGCGCAGCAGGTGGTGGACAAGGCCGGGGGCGACGCTCACCGGGAGGTCGTCGGGGTGCTGGGAGTGGATCCCCTCGACGACGGGGGCCACGAGCTGCTCGAGGATGCCGTCGCCCATGCGCCGCCGGACGAGCTCGCCGAGCGTCGCCGACTTCGCGCCGACGGGGCCGGGGAGCAGGGCATCCGTCATGCCGCGCCAGGCCGCGCGCCGGCCCACGACCGCGACGACGTCTTCGGCGAGCGGCGCCGACGGGATGCCGAGCAGGCTCACCGCAGGGAGCGGCACGGTCGTGCCCGGGCGGGCGTGCAGCCACGCGGGCGCGTCGAGCGGCGAGACGATGCGGTCGGCGAGACCGAGGCGCTCGAGGTAGGCGCGCACGGTGCCGCCGCGCGTCGCGAAGGCCTCGGCCCCCGCATCGAGAGGGATGCCCGCTACCGACTTCCGCAGGAGCTGGCCGCCGGCGCGCGCCTCGGCCTCGAGCACGCGCACGCGATGCCCCTGTAGGACGAGCTCGCGCGCCACCACGAGGCCCGCGATGCCGGCGCCGACGACGAGGGTCTCGCGCATCAGTCGGGCAGCTCTCCGTGGATGTACCGCACGAGGGCGGTCAGCACGTCGGGGTCGGTCTCGGGGGGCACGCCGTGGCCGAGGTTCACGACGTGGGCGGGGGCGGCGCGGCCGGCGTCGAGCACGGCATCGACGTGCGCCGTGAGGGTCGGCCAGCGAGCGCCGAGGAAGGCGGGGTCGATGTTGCCCTGCAGCGGGAATCGGCCGCCGAGCATCGCGTTCGCCTCGTCAAGCGGCAGGCGCCAGTCGATGCCGATCGCGTCGACGCCGAGGTTCGCGATGTCGGGGAGGATGCGCTCGGTGCCGAGCCCGAAGTGCACCTTCGGCACGTCGAGGCCGCGCAGGTGGCTGAAGGCGCGCTTCGAGTGCGGGGCGACGCGGCGCAGGTAGTCGTTCTGCGAGACCGAGCCGATCCACGAGTCGAAGAGCTGCGCGGCGCTCGCGCCCGCCTCGATCTGGGCCTTCAGGAACTCGCCCGTGATGTCGGCGCACCAGTTGAGCAGGGTCGCCCACGTCTGCGGATCGCTGTGCATGAGGGCGCGGGCGCGCATCTGGTCCTTCGACGGCCCGCCCTCGACGAGGTAGGCGGCGAGCGTGAAGGGGGCGCCGGCGAAGCCGATGAGCGGGGTGCTGCCGAGCTCGGCGACGGTCATCGCGACGGCCTCGCGCACCGGGTCGAGGGCGGCGGGGTCGATCGGTCGAAGCTTGAGGACGTCGCTCGCGGTGCGGACAGGCTCGTCGATCACGGGCCCGCGCCCGCCGACGATGCGCACGTCGACGCCCGCGAGCAGCACGGGCACGACGATGTCGCTGAAGAAGATGCCCGCGTCCACGCCGTGACGGCGCACCGGCTGCAGGGTGATCTCGCTCGCCATCTCGGGCGTGAGGCACGCCTGCAGCATGTCGCCGCCGGCCCGCAGCTCGCGGTACTCGGGCAGCGAGCGGCCAGCCTGGCGCATGAACCAGACGGGGGTGCGCTCGGGGCGGTCGCCGCGGTACGCGCGGATGAGCGGAGCGTTCGCTGTGCGACCGTCGACGAGAGGATGGGAGGGGCTCAACGGCACCCGTCAAGGATAGGCGCTGGAATCCGAGAGTCCTCCGGGCCGGATGGGGCCTTCCGACCCTGCAGGACACCCAGGCTGCGCGCTGTAGAATCGTCCAGTGCTCCTGTGCGTCACCGCCAATCACCGCAACACGCCGTTCGAGGTCCTCGAGCGGCTCGCGGTCGACGCCGAGGCCCTCACCGGGGCCGTCCGGGGCTCCGACCCCGCCGTCCGCGGCGCCATCACCGTCGCGACGTGCAATCGCCTCGAGGTCTACCTCGACGTCGACGCCCCCGCCGACGCGACGCCGGAGGACGCCCACGCGATCGCGCGCGACTCCGTCTCCCGCGCCCTCCGCTCCCTGAGCGCGGATGCCCCGCACGAGGTCTCCGCGACCGCCGAGGTCCTCGACTCCCCCGCCGCCGTGCACCACCTCTTCGCCGTCTCGGCCGGGCTCGAGTCGGTCGCCGTCGGCGAGGAGGAGATCGCCGGGCAGGTCCGTCGAGCCGCTCAGGCGGCGCGCGCGAGCGGAGCATCCACCGGTCGCCTCGATCGCGTCTTCCAGGAGGCGATCCGCACCGCTCGGGCCGCGCGCGCGCAGGGCGATGCGAGCCGCACGGGTCGCAGCCTCGCCCGCCTCGCGCTCGACCTCGTCGGCAGCCGCCTCGCCGACTGGAGCTCGGCGCGCGTCGTGCTCGTCGGCACCGGCCGCTACGCCGCCACGACGGTCGCCGCCCTGCGAGACCGCGGCGCCGAGAGCATCACCGTCTACTCGCCGAGCGGTCGCGCGCAGGTGTTCGGCACGCGCCACGGCCTCGACTGGACCAACGACCTCAGGGCCGCCATGAGCGGGGCGGATGTCGTGATCACGTGCACGACGCGGCTGAGCCTCTCCGCGGCGGACGTCCCCGCCGAGGCGCCCGCGTACGTCGTCGACCTCGGGCTGCCCCGCAACGTGGATGCCGCCGTCGGCGAGATCGAGGGCGTCACGCTGCTCGACCTCGAGACGATCCGGCTGCACGCGCCGCTCGTGCACTGGTCGGCGGAGGAGGAGGCGCGCAGCGTCGTCGCCGAGTCGGCCCACGCGTTCGTCACCGCTGCCGCCGTCGAGCCGTCGATCGTCGCGCTGCGTCAGCACGTGCTCGAGCTCGTCGATGACGAGATCGAGCGGGCGCGTCGCCGCGGCGACGCCGACGGCCGCGTCGAGGAGGCCCTCCGGCACCTCACGAGCGTCTTCCTCCACACCCCCTCGACGCTCGCGCGGCGCCACGCAGTCGCCGGACGCGGGGTCGATGTCGCGGCCGCGATCGAGACGCTCTTCGGGATCCCGGTCGCGCGGCCCGCGACGGCCGCGGGGTCGCTCGCGTCGCCCGTCGCGCCGACGGTCGCTGCGCCGGTCACTGCGCCGAGCGAGCACGACGAGCTCGGCTCGGCCGCCTCGGCGTAGGTCGCCCGGGTCTGGCGCGCCTCAGGCGCTGACGCGCTCGAGGATCGACAGCAGCGCGAGCCCGTACGCCTCGGGCGCCGAGACGCTCGCGAACGCGGTCTCCGCGCCGTCCGCCCCGCGGAGCACGACGCGGTAGTCGTCGCCGTCGCGCTCGAGGCGCACGAAGGCCGCGCGCAGCAGGTCGCGCAGCTGGTCCTCGCGGGGCAGCCAGAGCGCGTCGTCGAGGGCGACGGAGTCGAGCGCCCACTCGGTCGTGCCGTTGAAGCCGAGGACGGTGCCGGTCGAGTACTCGTGCGGCTCGATGGTGAGGTCGCTGACGGTGAAGACCTCGGCATCGAACTCGGAGCGGTCGATCTGGAAGCGGTCGCCCGAGGCGGGCTTCCAGCGCAGCCCCGCGTCGCGCAGCAGGCGGGCGAGGGAGGTGCTGATCACGCGGCGATGCTGACACGCAGAACCGGGTGCCGCCTGAGCGGCACCCGGTTCAGTGGTGCGGATGCTCCCCCTCCGTCATCCGGCGGGGAGGTGCAGGGCCGGGGCGACGACGCGTTTTCGGGTCGCATCGCCACCCCGGCCCCGCAGGGCCGGGTATCAGCCCTGGACGTTCGCCGCCTCACGGCGACGGGCGACCACGAGGCCGGTGCCGGCCATCATGATCAGGATCGCGATGACTCCCAGGCCACCCAGCGCGTTGGACGCACCGGTGAGGGCCAGCGTCGGCAGGTCGGTGACCGTCGTGGTGACACAGCCGGTCGGCGCCGCGAACGACAGGTTCCACAGCGTGCGCGGTTCCGGCGAGTCCCATCCGAAGCCGAGCGGGTACTCGGAGCTTGCACCAGCGAGGCGAGCCTCGATCGACGGGGTCGAACCCGTCGGCGGGGTGTACTTCGTGTTGCCAGCGACGGTGAGGCCATCGACCGTCCAGATCACTCCGAGCCCGTTGGTCAGCGTGTACGAACCCGGGTTGCCGAGGCAGTCCGGCTGCGTGAACGTGACCGTGGCGAAGGTGAGCGGCCCCGTGGGCAGGCACTCGTCATCGAACGCGAAGGTGTACTCGAAGGGCTCGTAGCTCTCCGGGAGCAAGAAGCCCTCGCTGGCCGTCGCCGTGACCACGATCTCGTCGAACGGGTCGGCGGTGATCGTCACCGTCTCCTCGCCCTCCTCGAACGTGACCGACTCGGACTCGTCCCCGTTGACCGAGACCGAGTAGCTGACGCCCTCAACCGCTGTGATCGTGTACGACTGCTCGAGGCACGTGTCGACGACCGTGACCGGCGGGACGATGACCGTGTCATCGGGGCACAGCTCCTCGTTCGGGCCGTCGAGCGTTCCCGTGAAGGTCAGCACCGTCCCGTCCTCGGATACCGTGCGGCCCTCAACCGGCTCGCTGTCCTGGAAGAACTGCGTGTCCTCACCGATGGCCTCGAAGACGACCAGGTAGTCGCCGTTCTCCTCGACCTCGACGATGGTCAGCTCGGCGAGCTCCCGGTCGTAGACGAAGTCGTCCGGGTCGAGCTGCTGGCGCTCATCGCAGGTCGGGTCGATGAATGCGAGGGACGCATCCGTTATCGGCAGCACAGATCCGCACTCACCGTCGAAAGCGTCGACGACCGCCTGGTCGCTGTAGCCCTCCAGGTCGAGCTCGACGTCGCCGACCGGCGACGGCGTGACCGTGTAGGTGCCCGGCGCGAGGTCGGTGAGGTCCTCGATGACGTTGTCGTCGGCGTCGGTCACCACGTACGAGACGGTGCCGCCCTTGGTGTCGAGCGCGATCGATCCGCCCTCAAGGAGGATTCCGCTCACGCAGGTCTCATCGGCGACTGTGAACGCGGGGATGACGACCTCGGGCTCGGGCTCGAGGCACTCGCCCTCGAAGGGAGCGATCACGGCGTCGGCGCTGTAGCCGTCGAGGTTGAGCTCGACGTTCTCGCCGACCGCCGTCGGTGTGACGGTGTAGGTGCCCGGCGCGAGACCGGTGAGCGTCTCGACCACGTTGGCTTCGGAGTCGGTCACGACATAGCTGATCGTTCCGCCCTTGGTGTCGAGGGCGATCGATCCGCCGACGAGCGAGGTACCGGTGGGGCAGCTCTCAGCGACCACCGTGAAGGCCGGAATGACGATCGTCGGCTCCTCATCGCACTCGCCCTCGGCGGGTCCGCCGATGGTCTCGGTGAACGGCGACGAGCCGGCGGCGAGGACGAACCCGGCCGTGGCAGTGGCGCTGATCGAGTAGTCGCCCGGCGGCAACGGTCCCGTCGTGGCACCCGGTGCGTAGTCCACGCCGCCGAGCGAGTAGGACGCGATGCCCGTTACGACGGCGAAGGTGATGGTGCCCGTGGGCACGTCGCAGGTCGCGGGGACCGACGACGCGTCAGGGGTCGTCTGCGTCGGCGTGAAGGTCGGGTTCGCCCAACCGATGTGCGAGATCGAGCCTGCCGTGACGTTGAAGAAGCCCGTCGTCGCGGCGTCGACGAAGACGTTGTCCTCGTTGCCGCCCTTGAGACAGAGGTCGATGGTCCAGCCGGGGTTGGTCGTGAGAGTCAGACCGGTCCCATCCCACACCATCGAGCCCCAGTCGCCGGAGAAGCTCCCGGTCGGGCTGTCGATCTTGGTGTAGCCGTACTGGTCGCAGGGGTTATCGAGCTCGCTCTGCGATGTCGATCCTCCGCTGGAGTTGGGGTTCGCAGCGATCGCGGGGCTCGCTCCGCCCGCGGCCATGCCGAGGGCGAGGAGGGCGGCGGTCGCCGCGGCAAGAATGCGCGTGCGCAACATGGTGAGCTCCTGGGGGGTCGGAGCCGAGCGCGCCAGCGAACCGGCGACGCTCAGTGTTCGGGTATTCGGGTAACGCTCGAGCGCTCTCGGGGGTGAGGCCGCTCGTGCGGCTGGTCGTCGTCGGGGAACGTCGACCGTGGGGTGCTGGGGTGCAGCGGTGTTCGGATACAGCGGGTACTGCACGTTCTTCGGAACAGTACGACTTTCCGATGGATCCGCTCGACGGGGTAGTCAAGGAATCGCCAGGTGTGTACTCTCCCTGCCTGCGCGGATCGACGAACATCGGGTGAGCCGATTCCGCAGGCGAGCCCGACGATATTCCCCGCAGAGTGCCGAAAGCAAGACTGGACCGTTCCGTCTACCCCACAAGAGGGGTACGAGCAATGCTCACGCGCCAGGCGGATGCCTCGCGGTGCGATCAGTGCACGAACTCCAGCAGGTCGAGCCCGAAGATGCGCAGCGCATCGAGCACGCGCAGTCGGCTCGCCAGGTCGCGCTCCTCGAACTGCACCGACACGGCGTAGGCGAGGCCGCCGCGCGGGCCGCGGAGGATGCCCGACTCCGATCGGATGCCCGGGTCCGCTCCCGTCTTGTTGACCATCCACGTGCTGTGCTCGACGCCGCGATGCGCGAGCGGGTCACGGCCGAACGCGCTCGCGACCATCGAGAGGTCGGTGTTGAGCGAGAGCCAGCCGAGCACGCGCTGACTCGTCGCCGGGTCGATGATGTGCCCGTGGGCGAGGGCGTAGAAGAGCCACGCGAGCTCCGCGGTCGAGCCGACGGAGAGCTGCGGCGCGTCATCCGGCCCGCGGCTCTCGCGGACGACGTCGAGCAGGGCGGTGCGCACGAGGCCGAGCGACTCCGTGCGCGCGCGCACGGCATCCAGCCCGATGTGACGGAGGAGCGCGTTGGTCGCCACGTTGTCGCTCGTCGAGCCGACGAGGGCCGCGAGGTCCGACAGCGGGAGGGCCGGCGCCTGGAGGTGCTGCCAGATCCCCGAATCGGCGACCGAACCCTGCACCGCCCGGTCGACGATCGCGAACTCCGAGAGCGAGCGGTCGGTCATCCGCGCGCTCACCTCGATGAGCAGCAGGATCTTGCCGATCGACGCCGTCGGCAGCACGATGCGCTCGTCGACGGCGAAGACGCTCTGCCCCGACTGGAGGTCGACCGCGGCGACCGAGACGCGCGCGCCCTCGTACGCCAGAGCGCCGAGAGCGCGGAAGGAGGGGCGGAACGAGGGCGACCGCTCGAGGGCCCGACGCCGCGCGGAGACCGGAGCCGCCAGGCGGGCGCTCCGGTCGCGCAGCATCGGGGTCGTCACCAAATGGTCACGCGCTCCTTCTCGTCCAGCCACAGGGCATCGTCGGGGGTGACCGAGAAGGCCTCGTAGAACGCTCCGATGTTACGCACGATCTGGTTGCACCGGAACTCGTTGGGCGAATGCGGGTCGATCGACAGCAGGCGCAGGGCCTCCTCGGGGCGGATCGCGATCTGCCAGGCCTGGGCCCACGACAGGAAGAAGCGCTGCGCGCCGGTGAGCCCATCGATCACCGGGGGCTCCTCGCCGTTCAGCGACAGCAAGTACGCCTTCCATGCGATGCCGAGCCCGCCGAGGTCGCCGATGTTCTCGCCGATCGTGAGCGAGCCGTTGACGTGGTGGTCGGGCGCCTCGCGCGGCGAGAGGGCGTCGTACTGCGCGATGAGCGAGCCCGTGCGCTCCTCGAACGCGGCGCGGTCGGCCTCCGTCCACCAGTCGCGCAGGGCGCCGTCGCCGTCGTAGCGCGAGCCCTGGTCGTCGAACCCGTGCCCGATCTCGTGGCCGATGACCGCGCCGATCGCACCGTAGTTGGCCGCGGCATCCCGCCCCGCATCGAAGAAGGGGAACTGCAGGATCGCCGCCGGGAACACGATCTCGTTGGCCAGCGGGTTGTAGTAGGCGTTGACCGTCTGCGGGCTCATGCCCCATTCGGTCCTGTCGACCGGCTCGCCGATCTTGCCGAGCTCGCGGTGGAACTCGAACTCCCCCGCCGCCCGTACGTTCGCCACGAGATCGTCGGCCACGACCTCGAGCGACGAGTAGTCGCGCCACTTCACCGGGTAGCCGATCTTCGGCGTGAACTTCGACAGCTTGTCGAGGGCGCGCTCGCGGGTCTCGGCGGTCATCCACTCGAGCTCGGTGATCGACTGCCGGTACGCCTCGATGAGGCTCGCGATGAGCTCGTCCATCGCGGCCTTCGCCTCCGGCGGGTAGTGCCGCTCGACGTAGACCGCGCCGACGGCCTCGCCCATCGAGCCCTCGACGAAGCTCACACCGCGCTTCCAGCGGGCGCGCTGCTCGGGGGTGCCGGTGAGGGTGCGGCCGTAGAAGTCGAACGTCGCGTCGACGAAGTCGCGCGAGAGGTACGACGCCATCGAGCGGATGACCGACCAGCGCAGCCAGTCCGTCCACTCCTCGAGGGGGCGGTCCGCGATCGCGGCCGCGAGCCCGGCATGGAACGACGGCTGGCGAAGCACGACCTCGGCGAGCTGCTGCTCGGTGATGCCGAACGCGTCGCGCCAGCGTGCGAGGTCGAGGCCCGGCGCCTCCGACTCCCACTCCGCCCAGGTGCGCAGGTTGTAGGTGGCCTGGCTGTCGCGATTGCGCACCTTGTCCCAGTGGTGGCTCGCGAGGTGCGTCTCGAGGGCCATGATGCGCGCCGCGCGCTCGGCGGGGGCGTCGATGGCGGCGAGGGCGAGCATCCGCTCGAGGTGGGCGAGGTAGGCGGCGCGCGTGGCGGCGTGGGCGTCCTCGCGGTAGTACGACTCGTCGGGCAGGCCGAGCCCGCCCTGCTCGACGAAGACGAGGTAGCGCTCGGGGTCGCCGGGGTCGTTGTCGACGAAGAGCTGCACGAAGCCGCGGGCTCCCTCGCGCTCGAGGCGTCCGATCTCGCTCAGCAGGGCATCCTTGTCGGCGATCGCGTCGACGGCGGCGAGGTGCGGAGCGAGCGGGGCCGCGCCGAGCGCCTCGATGCGCTCCTCGTCCATGAAGCTCGCGTAGAGGTCGCCGACCTTGCGCTCGAGCGTGCCCGGCTCGGCCGCCTGCGCCTCGATGATGATGTCGCGAACGGCCTTCTCGGCCTCCTCGGCGAGCACCATGAAGCTGCCGTAGCGCGCCTTGTCGGCAGGGATCGGCGTGCGCGCGAGCCACGCGGCGTTGACGTGGCGGTACAGGTCGTCCTGCGGGCGGATGCTCGGGTCGAGGTCGTCGCGGAGGATCCCGCTGCTGAGAGAGGGGGTACGGGCGTCGTCGGTCACCCGACCGACTCTAATCAGGGCGCGGGCCTGTTCGCCTGCGCATCCACCGAGGGTCGCGCACCCCGCGAGAGCACGAGCGCGGCGGCGAGCGCGCCGAGGGCGACGATCGCGAGCACCGCGGTCGCCGCGGCCGGGCCCGCCGCCGAGCCGACGAGACCGGCGATCGGGTAGGTCACGGCGTACCAGGCGTGCGAGCTCGAGAACCGCGCGGCGAAGACGGCCGGTCGGTCGTCGGGCTCGACCTCGCGACGGATGATCCGCGCGCTCGGCGTGCTGACCGCCGAGCTCGCCGCGCCGAGCACGAACCACAGCGCGATGACGAGCGGCAGCGTGAGCGCCCCCGTCACGGCGAGCGACGCGGTCGCCGCGAGCGCGACGGGCACGACGGCCGCGCCGGTCGCCATGACCGTGCGATCGCTCACCCGATCGAGGATGCGCGGCAGCAGCAGCGCGACCGCGATCGATCCGACGCCGAACGCGACGAGCGCGACGGCGAGCGGCCCCGAGGGGTCGTCGACGTCGGCGGCGCCGATGACGACGAGCAGCACGACCGTCGTCACGAGCACGGTGGCGTAGACCGTGGCGGTGACGGCGTCGAGCACGGCGAGGAACCGCAGCGTGGGCATCCGCGCCATGAGGCGCAGGCCGCGCGTCAGGCGGGACGAGAACGGCTCGCCCGCCGCTCCCGCGCGCTGGCTGATGCGCGAGAGCGCCACGGCGAGCGCCGAGATGGCGAAGCCTGCGGCCGTGACGGCGAAGAGCGCGTTGGGCGGGAGGACCAGCACGAGCACCGCGGCGAGCACGGGGCTCAGGAGCGACTCGAGGTCGTAGGCGAGCCGCGAGAGCGACTGCGCCGAGGTGTAGTCGCGCTCGTCGGGCAGCACCTCGGGGATGACCGCCTGGTACGTCGGGGTGAAGACCGCCGACGCCGACTGCAGCAGGAGGATCGCGAGGTAGATGTGCCAGGCCTCGGTCGCGAGGACGAGACCGATCGCGATGACGAGACGCGCCGCATCCGCCCCGATGAGGACGGCCCTGCTCGACCGGCCCGCGACGAGCGCGCTCGCGATCGGCGACACGACGACGTACGCGGCGATGCGGATCGTGAGGGCCATGCCGATGATCTGCGCGGCGTCCTCCCCTGCAATGCGGACGGCGACGAGCGCGAGGGCGACAGTGAGCACGCCGGTGCCGACGAGCGAGGCGACCTGCGAGGCGAAGAGGGCGGCGAAGCGCCGGTGGCGGAGGACCGCGAGCATGCTCAGCGCTCCCCGTGATGGCGCGGGCTGTCGGAGACGGCGTGCTCGGCCTGGCGGAGCGCCTCGAGCACGAGTCGCCGGGCGTGCTCGTCGCGCAGGCGGTAGAAGGCGCGATTGCCCTCCTGCCTGACGGTCACGAGCCGGGCGAGCCGGAGCTTCGCGAGGTGCTGCGAGACGGCGGCGGGCGGGCGATCGACGATGTCGGCGATGTGGTTGACCGAGAGCTCATCGACGTCGAGGGCGACGATGATCCGGACGCGCGTGGGGTCGGCGAGGAGCCCGAAGAGCTCGGCGACCACGTCGACGAGCGGGGAGGACGGGTCGAGCTCGTCCTCATGCGTATCTGCATGCATACGCAGATACTAAGCCACGGCGACCGGCCTCCGCGACCGGCCCTAGCGTTGACGCGTGCCCCTCCGCCTGCGAGCGATCGACCGCGACATCCTGCGCCTCGCCGTGCCCTCGCTCGGAGCCCTCGTCGCCGAGCCGCTGTTCGTGCTCACCGACACGGCCATGGTCGGCCATCTGGGGGCGGATGCCCTCGCCGGGCTCGGCGTCGCCTCGACGGTGCTCCAGACGGCGATCGGGCTGCTCGTCTTCCTCGCCTACGCCACGACCCCGGCCGTCGCGCGCCGCCTCGGAGCCGGCGACCGGGCCGGCGCGCACGCCGCGGGCGTCGACGGCCTCTGGCTCGCGCTCGGCATCGGTGTCGTGCTGCTCGTGGTGCTGCTGCCGACCTCGCCCGCGATCGTCGGCGCCTTCGGGGCGGCCGCCCCGGTCGAGGCCGCGGCGCTCGAGTACCTCGGCATCGCCTGGTGGGGCGTGCCCGGCATGCTGCTCGTCCTCGCGGCGACGGGCGTGCTGCGCGGCCTGCACGACGCGCGCACGCCGCTCGTCGTCGCGGCGTGGGGCTTCGGCGCGAACATCGTCCTCAACGCCCTCCTCATCTACGGCGCGGGCCTCGGCGTCGCGGGCTCGGCGCTCGGCACGGTCATCGCGCAGTGGGCGATGGCGGCGGTGCTCGTCGGGGTCGTCGTGCGGGGCGCCCGCGCGGAGGGCGCCGAGCTGCGACCGGGGCCCGCGGGCCTGCGGGCCGCGATGGCCGCGGGCTCGTGGCTGCTGCTGCGCACCGTCTCTCTGCGCATCGCCCTCGTCGCGACCGTGCTCGTCGCGACGAGCCTCGGCACCGTCGAGCTCGCCGCGACGCACGTCTGGTTCGCCGTCTACAGCCTGCTCGCGCTCGCCCTCGACGCGCTCGCGATCGCCGGGCAGGCGCTCGTCGGCCACGGACTCGGCGCGTCCGACGTCGATCGCGTGCACCGCATCACCCGCCGCCTCGTCGGATGGGGCGTGCTCGTCGGCTCGGCCCTCGCCGTTCTCGTGGCCGCGTCGGCGCCGCTGGTCCCGATCCTCGTGACCTCCGACGAGCGGGTGCGGGATGCCCTCCCCGTCGTCCTGCTGATCCTCGCGATCGGGCTGCCGCTCGCCGGGCTCGTGTTCGTGCTCGACGGTGTCCTCATCGGAGCCGGTGACGGGCGCTACCTCGCCGTCACGGGCATCCTCAACCTGCTCGTCTACCTCGTGCTGCTCGTGCTCGCGGCGGGCGCGGGGCTGCCGGCGCTGCTCGCGGCGTTCACCTTCGGGTACCTCGGGGCGCGCGCGGTCACGCTCGGCGCACGGGCTCGCGGGGATCGGTGGATCGTGACCGGCGCCCGCTAGCGCAGCTGGCCGAAGCCCTCCGCCTTGCGCGTGGGCCCTGCGACGAGCACGGTGTCGCCCTCGCGCACGACGGTGTCGGCGTCGGCGTTGCACCAGGGCTCGGCGCCGCGCTGCACGGCCATGACGGTCACGCCGTGCGCCTGCCGCAGGTTGGTGTCGCCGAGGCGCCGACCGAGCAGGACGGAGTTGGGCTGCATCTTCACGATGGCGTACTCGGCGTCGACCTCGATGTAGTCGAGGGCGGCCCCGCGGACGAGGTGCGCGACACGACGGCCCATGTCGTGCTCGGGGTAGATCACGTGCTGCACGCCGAGCTGGCTGAGGATCAGGCCGTGGGCGTCGCTCACCGCCTTCGCCCAGATCTGGGGGACGCCCAGGCGCAGGAGGAGCGACGCGGTCAGGATGCTCGACTGGATGTCGGAGCCGATGGCGAGGACGACGCGATCGAAGCCGTCGACCGCGAGCTGCCGCAGAGCCTCCTCCTTGGTCGAGTCGGCGCGGACGACCTGCGTGAGCTCGCCGTTGAGGCTCTGCACGATCTCCTCGCTCGTGTCGATGCCGAGCACTTCCGTGCCGGTCGCCATGAGCTCGCGGGCGAGGGCCTGGCCGAATCGGCCGAGCCCGATGACCGCGACGGAGTCCGCCTCGGCGATGCGGGCGGCGCGACCGGTGCTGAACATGCGCGAGTTAGCCAATGACGGGCCTTTCCTTGGGGAGTTCGTAGAGCACGCGACGCTGCCGGAGCACGAGCGCCGTGCCGAGCGTGAGGGGGCCGAGTCGGCCGAGGAACATCAGGATCATGAGGATGACCTTGCCCGCGTCGGGAAGGTCGGCCGTGATGCCGGTGCTGAGCCCGACCGTTCCGAAGGCGGAGACGACCTCGAACAGGATCACGTCGAGATCGAGGTGGGTGATCACCATGAGGGCGATCGTGGCCGACATGACGGCCCCGAGCGACAGCAGCGAGATCGTGATCGCCTCGCGGTGGACGGCGCGGGAGAGCCGCTTGCCGAAGATGTTGACGGCGCCCTCGCCGCGCAGCTCGGTGAGGATGATGAACAGGAGCACGGCGAAGGTCGTGACCTTGATGCCGCCCGCGGTGCCGGCCGGGCCGCCGCCGATGAACATCAGGACGTCCATGCCGAGCCACGTCTCGCTCGTGAGCTGCCCGATGTCGACGCTGTTGAAGCCCGAGGTGCGCACCTACACGGCATGGAAGAACGCCGTCAGCAGCCGATCGCCGATCGACATCGACCCGAGGGTCTCGGGGTTGCTCCATTCGAGAACGGCGATGTAGACCGTGCCGAGGACGAGCAGGAGGGCCGTCATCGACAGGACGATGTTCGTGTTCATCGACCAGTGCAGGGGACGGCGGAACTCGCGCCGCAGCTGCAGGAGTACGGGGAAGCCGAGCCCGCCGAGGATCGTCGCGGCGCACATCGGCAGGAGCACGAAGGGGTCGCTCGCGAAGCCGATCATGCTGTCGCTGAAGGGCGCGAAGCCGGCGTTGTTGAAGCTCGAGATGGCGAGGAAGACGCCGTGCCCGATGGCCTCGGCCCACGAGTCGTCGTACTGCAGCCGGAAGCGCAGGCTGAGAGTGAGCGCGACGACCGCCTCGATCGCGAGAGCGCTGATGAGGATGCCCTTCGCGAGTCGGGCGACGTCACCGGTCGTCACGCCGCGGTTCTCGGTGCCGGCGAGAGTCCTCGAGCGCAAGGAGTAGCGCCGAACGATCGTGAGACCGATGAGCGACGCGACGAGCATGACGCCGAGGCCGCCGAGCTGGATGAACAGCAGGATGATGACCAAGCCTGCTCCCGACCAGGCCGTCGCGGTGTCGACGACGATGTGCCCGGTGACGGCGACGGCGGAGACCGCGGTGAACGCCGCGTCGAGAGGGCTCACGTTCGCCCCGGGCGCCTGCGCGAAGGGCAGCGCCAGCAGGACGGAGGCGAGGAGGATTGCACCGAGGAATCCGAGGACGACCACCTGAGGAGGCGTTGCTCGGATCACTCGAATCGGACGGCGTGCAGCCGCCCTGACGGATCGCACTCGCGCAACCGTACTCCTGCGCGAGGCGTTGTCAAACGAGCGCGGCGGGGAGGCACCGCGGCATGAAGAAGGCGGGCGCCCGACCCTGAGGTCGAACGCCCGCCGGGGCAGTCGCGGCCACCTGGAGGCCGCGGCTGTCGTGGGGGGCTTGGTTAGCGGAACGCGTCCTTGACGTCGTCGCCGGCCTGCTTGAGGTTCGCGGCGGTCTGGTCGGCGCGTCCCTCGGCCTCGAGGCGCTCGTTGTCGGTCGCCTTGCCGACGCCCTCCTTGATCTTGCCGCCGAGCTCTTCGCCCTTGTGCTTCGCTTCGTTGTTCATCGTCGGATCCCTTCGTCGCGATGGACCTCTGACGGTGCCAGGTCGACCGCGGGCGCGTCACGGGGTTGACTTTCCGCGCGTCCAGTGGGCGCTCAGGTTTCGCGGCGGGGAGGCTCAGGCCCGGCGGGGAGGGGCCGTGGTGTCGCCG
>JBKHYA010000030.1:0-18819 GCA_046565745.1 Actinomycetes bacterium | reverse complement strand
CGCTCGCCTACCTGCCGCTCGAGCACACGATGGACGACTGGCACGCGGCGCGCGAGCGCGACCCGATCGGCTTCGCGGCCGCGGCGCGCGCGTCGATGGCCGTGCAGGTCGAGGCGATGGTCGGCTTCCAGCGGGCGGGCGCCGAGGTCTTCGACTACGGGAACAACATCCGGACGGAGGCGAGGGCGGCCGGATTCGCCGACGCGTTCTCCTTCCCCGGGTTCGTGCCCGCGTACATCCGCCCGCTGTTCGCGCAGGGGAAGGGCCCGTTCCGGTGGGCGGCGCTGAGCGGCGACCCGAAGGACATCGCGGCGACCGACAGGGCGGTGCTCGAGCTGTTCCCCGAGAACGAGAGCCTGCAGCGGTGGATCCCGCTCGCGCAGGAGCGCGTGCACTTCCAGGGGCTGCCGGCGCGCATCTGCTGGCTCGGCTACGGCGAGCGCGACGTCGCGGGCGAGCGCTTCAACGACATGGTCGCGTCGGGTGAGCTGAGCGCCCCGGTCGCGATCGGGCGCGACCACCTGGACTCGGGATCGGTCGCGAGTCCGTACCGCGAGACGGAGGCGATGAAGGACGGCTCGGACGCGATCGCCGACTGGCCGCTGCTCAACGCGCTCGTCAACACGGCGAGCGGCGCGACGTGGGTGTCGATCCACCACGGCGGGGGAGTGGGCATCGGCCGGTCGATCCACGCCGGGCAGGTCGTCGTCGCCGACGGCACGGCGCTCGCCGGCCAGAAGGTGCAGCGCGTGCTGACGAACGACCCGGGCATGGGGGTCATCCGGCACATCGACGCGGGGTACGACGAGGGCGAGGGCGTCGTCGAGGAGTTCGGCGTGCGCATCCCCATGCGCGAGCAGGGCTGAGCGTGCTGAGCCAGAACTTGCTGAGCCACGACCCGCTCTGGCCCCGCGCGGGCGGCTGGCCCGCGTGGGCGGCGGGCTCACGCGCAGACGCGGTCGTGCTGGGCATCCCGACCTGGCGGACGTCGCTGTCGCCGGGTCAGACGCACACGACCCCCGCGGCGATCCGGGATGCCCTGCGCTACTACTCGGCCGACGCACTGCTGCGCTTTCCGACCGTCGATCGGTCACTCGTTGCCGACGCGTCAGATGCCGGCCGCAACGAGCGACCGATAGAGGCCGAATCCGGCACCGACGCGGCACCGGCGGGGGCGGGGCTCGTCGTGCTCGACGCCGGAGACGTGGTCGAGCCCGACGGCGCGGGCGAGGCGGACGCGACCGCGCGCGTCGGCGAGATCGCGGCCACGGCATCCCTCGTCATCGTGCTCGGCGGCGACAACGCCGCGACGGTGCCGGCCGCGCTCGGCGCGTGGGGCGCGCGCATCGCGACCTCGGGCCTCGTGACGCTGGATGCCCACCACGACCTCCGCGACGGCGTCAGCAATGGCTCGCCGGTGCGACGGCTGCTCGAGACGGGGCTCGCGGGGGCGCGAGTGAGCCAGCTCGGCATCGAGCCGCTCGCGAACTCGCGCGCGTACGCGGCGCGGGCCGCCGAGCACGGCATCACCGTCGTCACCCGGTCCGAGCTTCGGCGCACCCCGATCGAGGCCGCGATGGCGGCGGCGCTCGATCGCGCCGCGTCGGCGGGCGGCCCCGTGCACGTCGACCTCGACCTCGACGTGTGCGACCGCAGCGTGGCGCCCGGCTGCCCCGCGAGCGTGCCCGGCGGGCTGAGCGCGATCGAGCTGCGCACGGCGGCGCGGCTCGCGGGCGCGCACCCGGCCGTCACGAGCATCGACCTCACCGAGCTCGACGCCGCGCGCGACGCCGCCGATCAGCGCACCGTGCGCCTCGCCGCACTGTGCGTGCTCGAGGCGCTCGCAGGGCTCGCCGCGCGACCGGGCGTCGCGTGAGCGGCGCCCGCGAGAGGATGCCCGCATGACCAGCGTCGTCGTCGCCAACGTCGGCGAGCTCGTGACGTTCGAGCCCGACCGTCCCGTGCGGCACGGGGCCGCGGTCGTGCTCGTCGACGGCGTCGTGCAGTGGGTGGGCGACGATGCGGACGCGCCGTCCGCGGACGCGCGCGTCGACGCGGCGGGCGGGGCGGTCATCCCGGGATTCGTCGACAGCCACAGCCACCTCGTCTTCGCCGGCGACCGCGCGGCCGAGTTCGAGGCGCGCATGGCGGGGCGGCCGTACGCGGCGGGCGGCATCCGCTCGACGGTCGCGGCGACGCGCGCGGCGAGCGACGACGAGCTGCGCGCCCGGCTGCACGCCCTCGTCGCCCAGGCGCGCGCGCAGGGCACGACGACGCTCGAGATCAAGAGCGGCTACGGGCTCACCGTGGCCGACGAGGAGCGCGCCCTCCGCCTCGCCCGCGAGGTCACCGACGAGACCACCTTCCTCGGAGCCCACGTCGTGCCGGCGGAATACGCCGACGACCGCGCCGCCTACGTCGACCTCGTGCGCGGGCCGATGCTCGCCGCGTGCGCGCCCCACGCCCGCTGGGTCGACGTCTTCATCGACTCGGGCGCCTTCACCGTCGACGAGGCGCGGCTCATCCTCGAGGCGGGGCGGGATGCCGGACTCGGCCTGCGCGTCCACGCCGGCCAGCTCGCCGCCGACGGCGGAGTCGCCCTCGCCGTCGAGCTCGGCGCCGCGAGCGTCGACCACTGCACGCACCTCACCGACGCCGACATCGACGCGCTCGCCGACTCGGCGCGTGCCGCCGCGAACCCCGCAGTCCAGACGGACGCCTCGGCCGAACCCCGGCACTTCGGCTCCACCGTCGCGACGCTGCTCCCGCTCGTCGAGTTCTCCACGCGGCAGCCGTACCCGGATGCCCGGCGCCTCCTCGACGCGGGCGTCGCCGTCGCGATCGCGACCGACTGCAATCCCGGATCCAACTTCTCGTCGTCCATGCCGCTCGCCCTCGCTCTCGCGGTGCGCGAGATGGGAGTCACCCCGCTCGAGGCCCTCGAGGCTGCGACCGTCGGCGGGGCTCGCGCCCTGCGGCGCGACGACGTCGGGCACGTGCGCGTGGGCTCGCGCGGGGGAGTCGTGGTGCTCGACGCGCCGTCGCACTCGTGGCTCGCATACCGGGTCGGGGTGCCGCTCGTGCGCGAGGTCGTCGGCGGGGTGCGGTAGCCCCGCCTTCGGCGAGCGCGGGGGCGCCGGCTTCGCCGAGCGCTGTACCTCGCGGCCTCGGAGCGAACAACCCGACAGACCGGGGGCCGGGACGGCCCCCGGTCTGTCGCCGTGGTCAGAAATGGCCTCCACTCTGAGGCGACACGCCCGGGTTGCAGCACCACCTCGCCTGTGGCAGACTCTTCTAGTTCCACACGCCGCGCTTTCGTGCGCGGTTCACTGCCAGGCAGTGCATAGGACGAGCAGCCCGCAGGTGCGGGTGGCGATGAGCCTAGGCCGCAGGCAGAAGAACACGACTTAAATCGACAACCAACTCGCACAGGGGATATCTCTGTGCCTGGCGAGGGCGACACGCCCGAGCGCGGGGGTCGGTGACGAGCAGAGGTCCAACCCGCGTGCGGCAGCAGATCGATGTTTGACAGAAGAACAGTGGTGCGACAGCGAGAGCGCTCCGCGCAGATGTGCCCGTCAGGGTTCATCACGTCCAAGAAGGAAGAGAGTTGAGCATGGCGGGACAGAAGATCCGCATCCGGCTTAAGTCGTACGACCACGCAGGTCTCGACGCATCGGCGCGCAAGATCGTCGACACCGTGACCCGCGCAGGAGCAACCGTGGTCGGCCCCGTGCCGCTGCCGACGGAGAAGAACGTCATCGCCGTCATCCGGTCGCCCCACAAGTACAAGGACAGCCGCGAGCACTTCGAGAAGCGCACGCACAAGCGGCTCATCGACATCATCGACCCGACGCCGAAGGCGGTCGACTCGCTCATGCGCCTCGACCTCCCCGCCGACGTCAACATCGAGATCAAGCTCTAAGGAACCCCTCTATGTCTGCTACCAAGACGACCAAGGGTCTGCTGGGCACGAAGCTCGGCATGACCCAGGTGTGGGATGAGAACAACAAGCTCGTTCCCGTCACCGTCGTGGAGATCGCCCCGAACGTCGTGACGCAGGTGCGCACGGTCGAGAAGGACGGCTACGCGGCCGTGCAGATCGCCTACGGCGCGATCGACCCGCGCAAGGTCACGAAGCCCCTCACGGGCCACTTCGAGAAGGCCGGCTCGACGCCGCGCCGCCACCTCACCGAGGTGCGCACCGCCGACGCGTCCGAGTACGCCCCGGGCCAGGAGCTCGCGGTCGACATCTTCGAGGCGGGCCAGCTCGTCGACGTCGTCGGCACGAGCAAGGGCAAGGGCTTCGCCGGTGTCATGAAGCGCCACAACTTCAAGGGCGTCTCTGCCTCGCACGGTTCGCACCGCAACCACCGCAAGCCCGGCTCGATCGGCGCCTCGTCGACCCCGAGCCGCGTGTTCAAGGGCATGCGCATGGCCGGCCGCATGGGTGGCGAGCGCGTGAGCGTTCTCAACCTCAAGGTCCACGCCGTCGACCTCGACAAGGGCCTGCTGCTCATCAAGGGTGCCGTTCCCGGTGCTCGTGGCCGCCTCGTATTCGTCCGCAACGCCGTGAAGGGAGCGTAACCGCGATGGCTAACTCGCTCGACGTCGTCGACGCCGCCGGCAAGAAGACCGGTTCGGTCGACCTGCCCGCCGCCGTCTTCGACGTGCAGACCAATGTCCCGCTCCTCCACCAGGTGGTCGTGGCCCAGCTCGCCGCCGCCCGCCAGGGCACCCACTCGACCAAGGGTCGCGGTGAGGTCTCCGGCTCCGGCGTCAAGCCGTTCAAGCAGAAGGGAACGGGCCGCAGCCGTCAGGGCTCCGTCCGCGCCCCCGAGCACCGCGGCGGTGGCATCGTCCACGGCCCGACCCCGCGCAACTACGCGCAGCGCACGCCCAAGAAGATGATCGCCGCGGCTCTGCTCGGCGCCCTCTCCGACCGCGCGCGCGGTGAGCGCCTCCACATCGTGGAGTCGTTCGGCACCGACGTGCCCTCGACGAAGGCCGCGGCCTCCGTCATCCAGGCGCTGACCGCCGGTCGCAAGGTCCTCGTCGTCATCGAGCGCGATGACGACGTGAACCTCAAGAGCGTCCGCAACCTCAAGAACCTGCACGTCATCACCCCCGACCAGCTCAACGCGTACGACGTGCTGGTCAGCGACGACATCGTGTTCATCAAGGGCGCCTACGACGCCTTCGTGAACGCGAAGACGAAGAAGGAAGAGGTCGGCGCATGAGCATCCACGCTGTCGCCCAGAACAAGGACCCGCGCGACATCATCATCGCGCCCGTCGTGAGCGAGAAGTCCTACGCGCTCATCGACGACGGCAAGTACACCTTCCTGGTGGACCCGCGTGCGAACAAGACCGAGATCAAGCTCGCCATCGAGAAGATCTTCACCGTCAAGGTCGAGTCGATCAACACGCTCAACCGCCCTGGCAAGACCCGCCGCACCCGCTTCGGCACCGGAAAGCGCAAGGACACCAAGCGCGCGATCGTGACCCTGAAGTCGGGCTCCATCGACATCTTCACGGCCGTCGGCTAGGCAACGGAGACAGAGAACAATGGCTATTCGCAAGTACAAGCCCACGACCCCGGGTCGTCGCGGCTCGTCGGTCGCCGACTTCGCCGAGATCACCCGATCGACGCCCGAGAAGTCGCTGCTCAAGCCGCTGCCGAAGACCGGTGGCCGCAACAACACCGGTCGCATCACGACCCGTCACATCGGTGGTGGCCACAAGCGCCAGTACCGCATGATCGACTTCCGTCGCAACGACAAGGACGGCGTGAACGCGAAGGTCGCGCACATCGAGTACGACCCGAACCGCACGGCGCGCATCGCGCTCCTGCACTACGTGGACGGCACGAAGCGCTACATCCTCGCGCCGAACAAGCTCTCGCAGGGCGACATCGTCGAGTCGGGCGCCTCCGCCGACATCAAGCCCGGCAACAACCTCCCGCTGCGCAACATCCCCGTGGGTACGGTCATCCACGCCATCGAGCTCCGCCCCGGCGGCGGCGCGAAGATGGCCCGCTCGGCCGGCGCCTCCGTGCGTCTGGTCGCGAAGGACGGCCCCTACGCCCAGCTGCGTCTCCCCTCGGGCGAGATCCGCAACGTGGATGCCCGCTGCCGCGCCACGGTCGGCGAGGTCGGCAACGCCGAGCAGTCGAACATCAACTGGGGCAAGGCCGGCCGCAAGCGCTGGAAGGGCGTCCGCCCGACCGTCCGCGGTGTCGCGATGAACCCGATCGACCACCCGCACGGTGGTGGTGAGGGCAAGACCTCCGGTGGTCGCCACCCGGTCAGCCCTTGGGGCAAGTCCGAGGGCCGCACCCGTCGCCCCAACAAGGAGAGCGACAAGCTCATCGTCCGTCGCCGCACCGTCGGTAAGAAGCGCTAGTAGGAGTCGAGAAACATGCCTCGCAGTCTCAAGAAGGGCCCGTTCGTCGACGACCACCTGCTTCGCAAGGTGTTCACGCAGAACGAGGCCAACACCAAGAACGTCATCAAGACCTGGTCGCGCCGGTCGATGATCGTCCCCGCCATGCTCGGGCACACGATCGCCGTGCACGACGGTCGCAAGCACATCCCCGTGTTCGTGACCGAGACCATGGTCGGGCACAAGCTCGGCGAGTTCGCGCCCACCCGCACCTTCCGCGGTCACGAGAAGGACGACAAGAAGGGTCGTCGCCGGTAACCCGGCGGCGTGTAGAGGAGTACAGACATGGTGGAGTCGATCGCCCGCGTGCGACACATCCGCGTGACGCCTCAGAAGGCTCGTCGCGTCGTCGACCTGATCCGCGGCAAGCAGGCCATGGAGGCCCTTGCCATCCTGAAGTTCGCGCCCCAGAGCGCGAGCGAGCCCGTCTACAAGCTCGTCGCGTCGGCCATGGCCAACGCCCGGGTGAAGGCGGACGCTGCCAACGCCTTCCTCGACGAGCAGGACCTCTACGTGGCCCGCGCGTTCGTCGACGAGGGCACCACGCTCAAGCGGTTCCAGCCGCGAGCGCAGGGTCGCGCGTTCCGCATCAACAAGCGCACCAGCCACATCACCGTCGTGCTCGCCACGCCGGATGAGGCCGCTGTCGCGGGCTCGGGAACGAAGAAGAAGGCGAGCAAGTAGTCATGGGTCAGAAAGTCAACCCGTACGGTTTCCGTCTCGGCATCACCACCGACCACGTGTCGCGGTGGTTCTCGGACAGCACCAAGCCCGGTCAGCGCTACGCCGACTACGTGGCCGAGGACGTCAAGATCCGGCGGATGCTCACCACGAGCCTCGACCGCGCCGGCGTCGCCCGCATCGAGATCGAGCGCACGCGTGACCGCGTCCGCGTGGACATCCACACGGCCCGTCCCGGCATCGTCATCGGTCGCCGTGGCGCCGAGGCCGAGCGCATCCGCGCCGACCTCGAGAAGCTCACGTCGAAGCAGATCCAGCTGAACATCCTCGAGGTCAAGAACCCCGAGGCCGAGGCTCAGCTCGTCGCGCAGGGCGTCGCCGAGCAGCTCAGCGCCCGCGTGGCCTTCCGCCGCGCGATGCGCAAGGGGCTGCAGGGTGCGCAGCGCGCCGGCGCCAAGGGCGTCCGCATCCAGGTCTCCGGCCGTCTCGGCGGCGCCGAGATGTCGCGCTCGGAGTTCTACCGCGAGGGCCGCGTGCCCCTGCACACGCTCCGCGCCAACATCGACTACGGCTTCTACGAGGCGAAGACGACGTTCGGCCGCATCGGCGTGAAGGTCTGGATCTACAAGGGCGACATCACCAACAAGGAACTCGCTCGCGAGCAGGCGTCTCAGAAGTCGTCGCGCCCCGAGCGTCGTGATTCCGACCGTGGCCCCCGTCGCGATGGTGGCCGTCCGGCCGCCGCCAAGGCGCCCGCCGCGGCCGGAGCGGAAGGCTAGGAACAATGCTGATTCCCCGCAAGGTCAAGTACCGCAAGCAGCACCACCCCAAGCGGAGTGGGCACGCGACCGGTGGAACCGAGGTCTCGTTCGGCGAGTTCGGCATCCAGGCCATCACGCCCGCGTACGTCACGAACCGCCAGATCGAGTCGGCGCGTATCGCGATGACCCGCCACATCAAGCGTGGCGGCAAGGTCTGGATCAACATCTACCCCGACCGTCCGCTCACCAAGAAGCCCGCCGAGACCCGCATGGGTTCCGGAAAGGGCTCGCCGGAGTGGTGGGTCGCCAACGTCAAGCCGGGTCGCGTCCTCTTCGAGGTCGCGGGCGTCAACGAGCAGCTCGCTCGTGAGGCCATGACCCGTGCCATTCACAAGCTGCCCCTCAAGGCACGCATCATCAAGCGCGAGGAGGGCGACGCGTAATGGCGATCGGATCCAAGGAGCTCGCACCTGTCGAGCTCGACACCTTCGAAGACGAGCGACTCGTCGACGAGCTGAAGAAGGCCAAGGAAGAGCTGTTCAACCTGCGCTTCCAGGCCGCGACCGGCCAGCTGGAGAGCCACGGCCGCCTGCGCGCCGTGAAGCGCGACATCGCTCGCATCTACACGGTCATCCGCGAGCGCGAGCTGGGCATCCGTGCCACGCCCGCGCCGGTGGAGGCCCCGGCGAAGCCGGCCAAGAAGTCGGCGAAGAAGGCGGAGGCCGCTGAGGCTCCCGCTGCCGAGACGGAGGAGAAGAACTGATGGCTGCCGAGAAGAAGGCCGCTGCCGGCCACGAGTCGGCCGCGCACGACGTTCGCGACGAGAGCGCGCGCGGCTACCGCAAGGTCCGCCGCGGCTACGTGACCAGCGACAAGATGGACAAGACCATCGTCGTCGAGGTCGAGGACCGCGTGAAGCACCCGCTGTACGGCAAGGTCATCCGCCGCACCTCGAAGGTCAAGGCGCACGACGAGCAGAACGGCGCCGGCATCGGCGACCTCGTGCTCATCGCCGAGACCCGCCCCCTGTCCGCCACGAAGCGCTGGCGCCTCGTCGAGATCCTCGAGAAGGCCAAGTAGGCCTTCGCCTGCTTGCCCTTATAGGAGAGAGAAATGCTTCAGCAGGAATCCCGGCTCAAGGTCGCCGACAACACCGGCGCCAAGGAGCTGCTCACGATCCGCGTCCTCGGAGGCTCCGGCCGCCGCTACGCGGGTCTCGGTGACGTCATCGTCGCCACCGTCAAGGACGCGATCCCCGGCGGCAACGTCAAGAAGGGCGACGTCGTCAAGGCGGTCATCGTCCGCACGCGCAAGCAGACCCGTCGTCCCGACGGCTCGTACATCAAGTTCGACGAGAACGCCGCCGTCATCCTGAAGAACGACGGGGACCCCCGCGGTACCCGCATCTTCGGACCGGTCGGCCGTGAGCTTCGCGACAAGAAGTTCATGAAGATCGTCTCGCTCGCCCCGGAGGTGCTGTAACCATGGCGAAGATCAAGAAGGGTGACCTCGTGCAGGTCATCAGCGGCGCCAAGCAGGATCGCGGCGGAGACCGCGGCAAGCAGGGTCGCGTCATCGAGGTGCTCGCCGAGAAGAACCGCGTGGTCGTCGAGGGCATCAACCTCGTCACCAAGCACGTTCGCGTCGGCCAGACGCAGCGCGGCACCAAGACCGGCGGCATCGAGACCCACGAGGCCCCGATCCACATCTCCAACGTGGCCGTGGTCGACCCCAAGACCAAGAAGCCCACGCGCGTCGGTCACCGTGAGGAGACCGTCGAGAAGAACGGCGTCAAGAAGACCGTGCGCGTGCGGTACGCCAAGAATTCAGGTGAGAAGCTCTAATGACGACGACCACTGCAGCGCAGGCTGGCCGAATCCAGCCGCGCCTCAAGCAGAAGTACCGCGCTGAGATCACCAAGGCGCTGACGGAGCAGTTCGGCTACGCCAACCCCCACCAGGTTCCCGGTCTCGTGAAGATCGTCGTGAACACCGGTGTCGGCGAGGCCGCGCGCGACAGCAAGGTCATCGACGGTGCGGTCAAGGACCTCACCGCGATCACCGGCCAGAAGCCGCAGGTGACGAAGGCGCGCAAGTCGATCGCGCAGTTCAAGCTGCGCGAGGGCATGCCGATCGGCGCCCACGTGACGCTGCGCGGCGACCGCGCCTGGGAGTTCCTCGACCGTCTGCTGTCGCTCGCGCTCCCGCGCATCCGCGACTTCCGCGGCCTGAGCGACCAGCAGTTCGACGGCAACGGCAACTACACCTTCGGTCTCCAGGAGCAGAGCGTGTTCCACGAGATCGACCAGGACAAGATCGACCGCGTCCGCGGCTTCGACATCACCATCGTGACGACCGCGAAGACGGATGACGAGGGTCGCGCCCTGCTGCGCGCGCTCGGCTTCCCCTTCAAGTCGGCCGACGCCTCCTAGACCGAGGCACTCCACACCGGCCCCGACTCGGGGCCCCGATCGGACAGGTCCGCGTTCGTGTAACGGGCGCGGAAACCGGACGAGAACAGGAACATCATCATGACGATGACAGATCCGGTCGCAGACCTGCTGACCAGACTGCGCAACGCCAACTCGGCTTTCCACGAGACGGTCTCGCTGCCCAGCAGCAAGCTCAAGACCAACATCGCCGAGATCCTCAAGCGCGAGGGCTACATCTCCGACTGGGCCGTCGAGGACGCCCGCGTCGGCTCGACCCTGACGCTGTCGCTGAAGTACGGCCCGAACCGCGAGCGGTCGATCGTCGGCATCAAGCGCGTCTCGAAGCCCGGCCTCCGGGTGTACGCGAAGTCCACCGAGATCCCGCACGTCCTCGGCGGCCTCGGCGTGGCCATCCTGTCGACTTCCTCGGGTCTGCTGACCGACCGCGAGGCGATGCAGAAGGGCGTGGGTGGGGAAGTCCTCGCCTACGTGTGGTGATCTGAGATGTCACGTATCGGACGCATGCCCATCGACATCCCCGGGGGTGTCACGGTCACGGTCGACGGCCAGGCCGTCTCCGTCAAGGGCCCCAAGGGCGAGCTCGCGCTCACCGTGGCGAGCCCCATCGAGGTCTCCATCGAGGACAACCAGGTCGTCGTGACCCGTCCCGATGACGAGCGCGCGTCGCGCTCGCTCCACGGCCTCACCCGCACGCTCATCGCCAACAACATCGTCGGCGTGACCCAGGGCTACACCAAGGGCCTCGAGGTCGTCGGCACCGGCTACCGCGTGCAGGCCAAGGGCGAGAGCATCGAGTTCGCGCTCGGCTTCTCGCACCCCGTCACCGTCACCCCGCCCGCCGGGATCACCTTCACGGTGGAGGGCAACAACAAGCTCACCGTCAGCGGCATCGACAAGCAGGCCGTCGGCGAGGTCGCAGCGAACATCCGCAAGATCCGCAAGCCCGAGCCGTACAAGGGCAAGGGTGTGCGGTACGCCGGCGAGATCGTGCGCCGCAAGGCCGGAAAGAGTGGTAAGTAATCATGGGTCTCGGAACTAGAGGCAAGAGCAAGACGGCCGCCAAGGGCCGCCGTCACGCCCGTCTTCGCAAGCGCATCGCCGGCACCCCCGAGCGTCCGCGCCTCGTCGTCACGCGATCCGCGCGTCACGTCTTCGTGCAGATCGTCGACGACACCAAGGGCCACACCGTGGCCAGCGCCTCCACCATGGAGGCCGACCTCCGCACGTTCGACGGCGACAAGACGGCCAAGGCCCGCAAGGTCGGCGAGCTGCTCGCCGAGCGCGCGAAGCAGGCCGGCGTCGAGGCGGTCGTGTTCGACCGCGGCGGCAACCGCTACGCCGGTCGCGTCGCCGCGATCGCCGATGGAGCGCGAGAGGCAGGGCTGAGCCTGTGAGCGAGTCAGACATCAACAACATCGCGAAGGAGCAGACCGTGGCGGCAGAGGCCCCCGTGGAGACCGCCGCATCGTCGGAGCCGTCGACGGAGCCTCGCGAGGCCCGCCGCGGCAGCCGCGAGCGGAACCCCAACCGCGACCGCGGTGCGCGCGACACCGAGAAGAGCCAGTTCCTCGAGCGCGTCGTGACCATCAACCGCGTGTCGAAGGTCGTCAAGGGCGGCCGTCGCTTCAGCTTCACGGCCCTCGTGGTCGTGGGTGACGGCAACGGGCTCGTCGGCGTCGGCTACGGCAAGGCCCGCGAGGTCCCGACCGCGATCTCGAAGGGCGTCGAGGAGGCGAAGAAGAACTTCTTCCGCGTCCCCCGCGTCGCTCAGACGATCCCGCACCCCGTTCAGGGCGAAGCGGCCGCCGGTGTGGTGCTCCTGCGCCCCGCCGCCGCCGGTACCGGTGTTATCGCCGGTGGCCCGGTGCGCGCCGTGCTCGAGTGCGCGGGCATCCACGACGTGCTGAGCAAGTCGCTCGGCTCGTCGAACACGATCAACATCGTGCACGCGACCGTCGAGGCGCTCAAGCAGCTCGAGGAGCCGCGTGCCGTCGCCGCCCGTCGTGGTCGCGACTTCGAGGACGTGGCTCCGGCCCGTCTCGTCCGCGCCGAGGCCCACGCGGCCAAGGTTGCGGCCGGAAAGGCTGGTGCGTGATGGCCTCGCGTCTGAAGGTGACCCAGATCAAGTCCGTAATCAGCGAGAAGCAGAACCAGCGCGACACCCTGCGCAGCCTGGGCCTCAAGCGGATCGGCGATGTCGTCGTCCGCGAGGACAGCCCGGCGAACCGCGGGTACGTCCGCACGGTCGCACACCTCGTCAAGGTCGAGGAGATTGACTAATGGCTGAAGAGAAGAAGGCCGCCGCCGACAAGGCGCCGGCCAAGGCCGCTGCTGACAAGGCGCCCGCTGCCAAGGCTCCGGCGAAGAAGGCTCCGGCGAAGGCCGCTGCCGACAAGCCGGCTGCTGAGAAGGCTCCCGCGAAGAAGGCGCCGGCCAAGGCCGCCGCCGACGAGGCGCCCGCTGCCAAGGCTCCCGCCAAGAAGGCTCCGGCCAAGAAGGCGGAGTCGACCGAGGTCGCGCGCCCGCAGGTGCTCAAGGTCCACCACCTCCGTCCCGCCCCCGGGTCGAAGAAGGACCGCACTCGCGTCGGCCGCGGTGAGGGCTCGAAGGGCAAGACGGCCGGTCGTGGCACCAAGGGCACGAAGGCCCGCTACTCGGTCCGCCCCGGCTTCGAGGGCGGCAACCTCAACTTCGTGATGCGCGCGCCCAAGCTGCGCGGCTTCACGAACCCGTTCCGCGTCGAGTACCAGGTCGTGAACCTGTCGACGCTGGCCGAGCTCTACCCGAAGGGCGGCGACGTCACCATCGGCGACCTCGTGGCCAAGGGCGCTGTTCGCAAGAACGAGAAGGTCAAGGTTCTCGGCGACGGCGACATTGCGGTTAAGCTGAACGTGGCCGTCGACAAGGTCTCGCGCTCCGCGGAGCAGAAGATCGTCGCGGCCGGCGGTTCGATCAACTAGCCGCTCGGGCGGCCCCTCCGGGGGCCGCCCGGCTTCCGGCCCAACCGGGCCACAGCATCTCGAGCCGTCGCGCACGAGGTGCTCATGCTGTTTAGTACGGGAGGTCTCGTGTTCAGAGCTATCGGGCGGATCTTCCGCACGCCCGACCTCCGCCGGAAGATCGGTTTCACCCTCGGGATCGTCGCGCTCTTCCGTCTGGGTTCGTTCATCCCCGCGCCGTTCGTCGACTTCGAGAACGTCCAGATCTGCCTCCAGGGCAATGCCGGAGCGACCGGGCTGTATCAACTCGTCAACCTCTTCTCCGGCGGCGCGCTCCTGCAGCTCTCGATCTTCGCGCTCGGGATCATGCCGTACATCACGGCGTCGATCATCACGCAGCTCCTCCGCGTGGTCATCCCCCATTTCGACGCCCTCTACAAAGAGGGTCAGGCCGGCCAGGCCAAGCTGACGCAGTACACGCGCTACATGACGATCGCGCTGGCCATCCTGCAGTCGACGACGCTCATCACGGTCGCCCGGGCCGGAGCGCTCTTCCCGACCACCTCGGGTGTGGCGGAGTGCAGTCAGCTCATCACCGACTCCAACTGGTACGCGATCCTCCTCATGGTCATCACGATGACTGCCGGGACGGGCCTCATCATGTGGCTCGGCGAGCTCATCACCGAGCGCGGCATCGGCAACGGCATGTCGCTCCTGATCTTCGTGTCGATCGCGGCGACGTTCCCCTCCGCGCTGTGGGCCATCGCCCAGGCGCAGGGCTTCGACATCTTCCTGCTCGTGCTCGGCCTCGGCCTGCTCGTCATGGCGGCGGTCGTCTTCGTCGAGCAGTCGCAGCGGCGCATCCCCGTCCAGTACGCCAAGCGGATGGTCGGCCGTCGCACGTACGGCGGCAACAACACGTACATCCCGATCAAAGTCAACATGGCCGGCGTCGTGCCCGTCATCTTCGCCTCGTCGCTGCTGTACCTGCCCGCGCTCGTGGCGCAGTTCAACCAGCCGCAGGCGGGTGAGACCGTGCCCGAGTGGGTCGTGTGGATCCAGAACAACCTGGTCTCCGGCGACAGCCCGATCTACATGATCGTGTACTTCCTCCTCATCGTCGGGTTCACGTACTTCTACGTCGCGATCACCTTCAACCCGGAGGAGGTCGCGGACAACATGAAGAAGTACGGCGGCTTCATCCCGGGCATCCGCGCGGGTCGCCCGACGGCGGAGTACCTCGACTACGTCCTCACCCGCGTCACCCTCCCCGGTTCGCTGTACCTCGGTCTCGTCGCGCTCATCCCGCTGATCGCTCTGGCCACGGTCAACGCCAACCAGAACTTCCCGTTCGGCGGTGCCAGCATCCTGATCATCGTCGGCGTCGGCCTCGAGACGGTGAAGCAGATCGACGCGCAGCTCCAGCAGCGCCACTACGAGGGGCTCCTCAAGTGAGCGCGCGCCTGCTGCTCATCGGCCCGCCCGGTGCGGGCAAGGGCACCCAGGCGGCGCGGCTCCGCGACATGCTGGGGGTGCCCGCCATCTCGACCGGTGACATCTTCCGCGCCAACGTCCGCGATGAGACGCCGCTCGGGGTTCAGGCGAAGGCGTTCATGGATGCCGGCGACAACGTCCCCGACTCGCTCACGAACGATCTCGTGCGCGATCGGCTCGAACAGGCCGACTGCGCGTCGGGCTTCCTGCTGGACGGCTACCCGCGCACGCTCGACCAGGTCGCCTACCTCGACTCCTTCCTCGCCGAGCAAGGCACGGCGATGGATGTCGTGGTCGAGCTGGTCGCAGACCCGGACGTCGTCGTCGAGCGGCTCCGTCAGCGCGCCCTCGATCAGGGGCGCAGCGACGACGACGAGTCGGTCGTCCGGCACCGCCTCGAGGTGTACCGCGAGCAGACCGCTCCGCTCATCGGCGTGTACGAGGAGCGCGGGCTGCTCGTGAAGGTCGACGGCATCGGCGAGATCGACGAGGTGACCGCGCGCATCGCGTCGGCCCTCGCCGAGCGCGGCGTCGTCGTCGCCGGCTGACGCATCGCTCCGTCCCAGCGCCGAGTTGCCAGAGAGCGTCTTTACCACCTAAGCTTGACCCTTGGTGCTCATGGCACGCCTTCGGCGTGTCGACGTGGCGCGTCGCTTGTGCAGTCGACGCGGATTCCCACGGGTGCCGGTATGCGCATGACCAGCGAAATCCCCAACTTTTAGCGACGAAGAGGCTATGGCCAAAAAAGACGGTGTCATCGAAATCGAGGGCGCGGTGATCGAAGCTCTGCCCAATGCGATGTTCCGCGTTGAGCTGACCAACGGTCACAAGGTGCTTGCCCACATCTCGGGCAAGATGCGCCAGCACTACATCCGCATCCTCCCGGAGGACCGCGTGATCGTGGAGCTGAGCCCTTACGACCTGACCCGCGGCCGGATCGTCTACCGCTACAAGTAACGGATCTCGCTGCACAAGGAACGGCCCGGGACTCCACCCGGCGCACGAGGCCAGCGAACCCCCGAAGGAATAACCATGAAGGTCAACCCCAGCGTCAAGCCCATCTGCGACAAGTGCAAGGTGATCCGCCGCCACGGCAACGTGATGGTCATCTGCGAGAACCCGCGCCACAAGCAGCGCCAGGGCTAGTCGCCCGTCGCCATCGTACGGCGACTCACGACTGACAACTGAATAGACGAACTGGCAGTTCCAGAAGCCGCGAGAGCGGTGGACACCCCGGGCGGGAGGCCCGGGCACCGGAACTGCTCCACACCTCCCCGATTCATCCGAAGGAGCCGTCATGGCCCGTCTTGCCGGAGTCGACATCCCGCGCGATAAGCGCGTCGAGGTCGCCCTCACCTACATCTACGGCGTCGGTCGCACCCGCGCCGTCGAGACCCTCGTCGCCACGGGCATCGACCCGAACACGCGCGTCAAGGACCTCACCGACGACCAGCTCGTCCAGCTCCGCGACCACATCGAGGGCGCCTACAAGGTCGAGGGCGACCTCCGCCGCGAGGTCGCCGCCGACATCCGCCGCAAGGTCGAGATCGGCTCCTACGAGGGCATCCGCCACCGTCGTGGCCTGCCCGTGCGCGGTCAGCGCACCAAGACCAACGCTCGTACCCGCAAGGGCCCGAAGCGCACCGTCGCCGGCAAGAAGAAGGCCGGCCGCAAGTAGCCGACTGCCGGGCGCATGCTCGCCCGGCGCCACGAACTCACACGGAGAGAGAAAAACATGGCAGCACCCAAGTCGGCCGCTCGCAAGCCGCGTCGCAAGGAGAAGAAGAACATCGCCGTGGGCCAGGCCCACATCAAGTCGACGTTCAACAACACGATCGTCTCGATCACCGACCCCAGCGGGGCCGTCATCAGCTGGGCCTCGTCCGGCGGCGTCGGCTTCAAGGGCTCGCGCAAGTCGACCCCGTTCGCCGCTCAGCTCGCCGCCGAGTCGGCCGCGCGCCAGGCGCAGGAGCACGGCATGAAGAAGGTCGACGTCTTCGTCAAGGGCCCCGGCTCGGGCCGCGAGACCGCGATCCGCTCGCTCCAGGCCGCCGGTCTCGAGGTCGGGTCGATCAGCGACGTGACGCCGCAGGCGCACAACGGCTGCCGCCCGCCCAAGCGCCGCCGCGTTTGAACGCTGGAGCTTAGAGCGAGGCCCATTTCTGGGCCTCGCCGCGACGCCAGTTCCGGCGGCCGTCTCGGCCGCCGGTTCCGGCGGGTTGCGTCAGACGCACGACCTCAATAACTCAACACACTCGACGAGCCAGCCACTCGTCGCAAACAAGTGTCATATGGCGGACACTTTGCCGAAAGGAATCCATAGTGCTCATCGCACAGCGTCCCACCCTCACCGAGGAGAGCGTCTCCGACTTCCGCTCGCGGTTCATCATCGAGCCGCTCGAGCCGGGCTTCGGCTACACCCTCGGCAACTCGCTTCGCCGCACTCTCCTCTCGTCGATCCCCGGCGCTGCCGTCACGAGCATCCGCATCGACGGAGTGCTGCACGAGTTCAGCACCATCCAGGGCGTGAAGGAGGATGTCACCGAGATCATCCTCAACATCAAGAACCTCGTCGTCTCGAGCGAGCACGACGAGCCGATCACGGCGTACCTCCGCAAGACCGGCTCCGGCGAGGTCACGGCGGCGGACATCTCGGCCCCCGCGGGCGTCGAGATCCACAACCCCGAGCTCGTCATCGCGACGCTCAACGACAACGCGAAGTTCGAGCTCGAGCTCACGATCGAGCGCGGTCGCGGCTACGTCAGCGCGACGCAGAACCGCAGCGAGTTCAGCGAGGCCGGCCAGATCCCCGTCGACTCGATCTACTCGCCCGTGCTCAAGGTCACCTACCGCGTCGAGGCGACGCGTGCCGGTGAGCGCACCGACTTCGACCGCCTCGTCGTCGACGTCGAGTCGAAGCCGGCGATCACCCCCCGTGACGCGATCGCATCCGCCGGACGCACCCTCACCGAGCTCTTCGGTCTGGCGCGCGAGCTCAACACGCAGGCCGAGGGCATCGAGATCGGCCCCGCGCCGGTCGACGCCGTCCTCTCGACCGAGCTGTCGATGCCCATCGAGGACCTCGACCTGTCGGTCCGCAGCTACAACTGCCTCAAGCGCGAGGGCATCAACACGGTCAGCGAGCTCGTCGCCCTCTCGGAGACGCAGCTCATGAACATCCGCAACTTCGGGCAGAAGTCGGTCGACGAGGTCAAGGACAAGCTCGTCGAGATGGGCCTCTCGCTCAAGGACGCGGTTCCCGGATTCGACGGCGCCCACTACTACGGCGGCAACGAGGACGACTACATCTAAGGGCCCGTCGTCCCCGACAGCCCCGGCAGCACCTGACACTGGAGAACACTGATCATGCCTAAGCCCACCAAGGGTCCGCGCCTCGGCGGAGGCCCCGCCCACGAGCGCCTGCTCCTCGCGAACCTCGCCACGGCGCTGTTCACGCACAAGAGCATCACGACGACCGAGACGAAGGCCAAGCGCCTCCGCCCGCTCGCCGAGCGTCTCATCACCTTCGCGAAGCGCGGCGACCTCCACGCCCGCCGTCGCGTCATGACGATCATCCGCGACAAGAGCGCCGTGCACGAGCTCTTCACGCAGATCGCTCCGCTCGTCGCCGAGCGCGAGGGCGGCTACACCCGCATCACGAAGGTCGGCTACCGCAAGGGCGACAACGCCCCCATGGCGGTCATCGAGCTCGTTCTCGAGCCCGTGAACCCGAAGCCGAAGTCGGCGAAGAAGTCCGCCCCGAAGGAGGCGCCCGCCGCCCCCGTCGAGGAGCCGACCGAGGACGTCGAGGAGGCTCCCGAGGAGTCCGCCGAGACCGAGTCGACGGACGCCGAGGCGACCGAGACCGAGTCGACCGACGCCGAGGCGACCGAGGGCGACGCCGAGTCGAAGTAGTCCCGTCGCTGCCCAGCGACCCGGGGCCCCGTCCGATCGCGGATTCCAGGGGTCGTCGCAACACCAAGTGATTTAGACAAGTTCTAGCAGACGCTCGGCTGGGGTATCCCAGCCGAGCGTTTTGCGTGGCCGGC
>JBKHYA010000029.1:0-19411 GCA_046565745.1 Actinomycetes bacterium | reverse complement strand
GCAGCTGCCGGGCGTCGAGCTGCTGGTCGCCGGCGGACCGCCGCGCGAGCACCTCGACGACGATCCCGAGGCCCGCCGCCTGCAGCAGCTCGCCCGCGAGCTCGGGGTCGCCGACCGACTCGATGAGCGCGCGGATGGCGGCGATGTGCGCGATGACACCGGCCTTGTCGTCGGCGGCGCCGCGGCCGTAGAGCCGGTCGCCGATCACGGTGGGCTCGAAGGGCGGGGTCTCCCAGTCCTCGTCGCGGCCGGGGGGCTGCACGTCGTGGTGCGCGTAGAGCAGGACGGTCGGGCGGCCGTTGCGGGGCTCGCGGCGCGCGAGGACGGCGGGCTGGCCGAGGGCGCCCGAGCCCGGGATCTCGACCCGGTCGACGATGACCTCGTCGAAGACGCCGAGCTCGCGGACGAGGCGGGCGACCTCGTCGGCGGAGGCCTGCACGTGCGCCGGGTCGAAGCCGTCCCACGACACCGAGGGGATGCGCACGAGCGTCGAGAGGTCGGCGATCGCCGCAGGGAGCCCGTCTCTCACGCTCCCCCGCAGCTGCTCGATCAGATCGGTCGGGGTGGCGGGCCTCGTGGGCCGGTCGTGGAGCGTCATGCCGGTAATCTAGTGGGCGACTCCACCGGAAGGATGTGCCGCCGTGGCCCCCCGAGACAACGCTGACGCCGCCGCTGCGAAGGCGGGCACGACCGCGTCGACCGCCCCGAGCGAGGAGGCCGCCGCGATCGCCGCAGGCAAGGGCCGCCCGACCCCGAGCCGCCGCGAGCGCGAGGCCGCGCGCAAGCGCCCGCTCGTGCCGAACGACCGCAAGGAGGCCGCAAAGGCCGCCCGAGCGAAGATGAACGAGGCGCGCGACCGCGCCCGCATCGGCATGGCCAACGGCGAGGAGCGATACCTCCCGACCCGCGACAAGGGCCCGCAGAAGCGGTTCGTCCGCGACTACGTCGACGCCCGCTGGGGCGTCGGCGAGTTCATGATCCCGGTGATGTTCGCCGTGATCCTCCTGAGCTTCGTGCCGACGCTCGACATCTACGCGATCCTCGCGCTCTGGGCGTTCTTCCTCGTCGCCGTGCTCGACGCGACGATCCTCGGCTTCCTCGTCAAGCGGCGCCTCGCCGAGAAGTTCGGCGCCGACCGCGTGGAGAAGGGCGTCAAGTGGTACGCGGCGATGCGCTCGCTGCAGCTGCGCGTGCTGCGCCTGCCGAAGCCGCAGGTGAGCCGCGGGCAGTTCCCCGCCTGACCCGCCGTCGGCTCAGCGCACGGCTGTCGTCGCGAGGAGTCGCGCGAGACCGCGCGTGACCTGGCGGGCCCAGCCCGGCCCGCGGTAGAGGAACGCCGTGTAGCCCTGCACGAGCGTCGCGCCCGCGGCGAGCCGCTCGGCTGCGTCCTCTGCGGTGTCGATCCCGCCGACCGCGATGACGCAGTAGTCGGCCGGCACCGCGGCCCGCACGCGACGGAGCACCTCGAGCGAGCGCTCCGTCAGCGGCGCGCCGCTCAGACCGCCGGCGCCCGCGGCCTCGACGATCGCGGGGTCGGTCGCGAGGCCCTCGCGCCCGATGGTCGTGTTGGTGGCGATGATGCCGCTCAGGCCCTTGCCGACGGCGAGGCGCGCGACCGCGTCGACGGACTCGTCGTCGAGATCGGGGGCGATCTTCACGAGGACGGGAGTGGACCCGGCCTCCTCGAGCACGGCATCCAGCAGCGGCCCCAGGAGCGCCTCGTCCTGCAGCCCGCGGAGCCCCGGGGTGTTGGGAGACGAGACGTTGACGGCGAGATAGTCGGCGACGGGCGCGAGGAGGCGGGCCGATTCGCGGTAGTCGGCCACGGCATCCTCGACCGCGACGACGCGGCTCTTGCCGATGTTCGCGCCGATGATGGGGCGCGGGCGGCGGGCTGCCTCACGACGGACGTTCTCGGCGGCGTGCGCGGCGCCGCGGTTGTTGAAGCCCATGCGGTTGATCACCGCGCGATCGGCGAGGAGGCGGAACAGGCGCGGGCGCGGGTTGCCCTCCTGCGCGATCGCGGTGACGGTGCCGATCTCGACGTGGCCGAATCCGAGCGCCCAGAGCCCGCGGATGCTCTCCGCATCCTTGTCGAACCCCGCCGCCATGCCGAACGGCGACTCGAAGCGCAGCCCCATGGCCTCGACCGCGAGGCTCGGGTCGGGCGCGGTGAACCGGCGCACCAGCCCCGTCAGGCCGAGCCTCGGGATCGCGCGGATGACGGAGACCGCGACGTGGTGAGCCCGCTCCGGGTCCATTCGGGCGAAGACCTGCCGGAAGACGACGTCGTACGCGCCCACGCGGTCAGGCCTCGGGCAGGCGCTGCGCGTCCTCGATGCGCAGCTGGCGGATGGCCGACTCGAAGTCGTCGAGGTTCTCGAACGCCTGGTAGACGCTCGCGAAGCGGAGGAACGCGACCTCGTCGAGCTGACGCAGCTCCGGCAGGATCGCGAGGCCGATGTCGTTCGCCTCGAGCTGCGAGGCGCCCGTGGCGCGGAGGTTCTCCTCCACCTTCTGGGCGAGCAGGGCGAGGTCGGTGTCGGTCACCGGGCGGCCCTGGCACGCCTTGCGGACGCCCGCGACGATCTTCTCGCGCGAGAAGGGCTCGACGACGCCGTTCCGCTTGATCACCGAGAGGCTCGCCGTCTCGGTCGTCGAGAAGCGGCGGCCGCACTCGGGGCACTGCCGGCGTCGCCGGATCGAGAGCCCGTCGTCGCTCGTGCGCGAGTCGATGACGCGGCTGTCGGGGTACCGGCAGAAGGGGCAGTGCATGGTGACTGAGCCTAGTCGCCGGCGTCGCGGAAGCGCGCGCGGACGGCCTCGCCGTGGGCGGGCAGCTGCTCGGCGTCGCTCAGCACGCCGACGCGGTCGGCCACCGCGCGCAGCGCGGCGCGGTCGTACTCGACGACCTGCTGCGGGCGCAGGAAGCTGTACGCGCCGAGGCCCGCGGCGAAGCGGGCCTGCCCTCCCGTCGGGAGGACGTGGTTCGACCCCGCGATGTAGTCGCCGAGGCTCACGGGCGTGTGATCGCCGACGAAGATCGCGCCCGCGCTCGTCAGCCGCGGCAGGAGCGCGTGCGGGTCGCGCACCTGCACCTCGAGGTGCTCGGGCGCGTAGGCGTTGCTGAATCGCGCGGCCTCCGCGAGGTCGTCGACGAGGACGAGAGCGGACTGGGGCCCGGCGAGAGCGATCTCGATGCGCTCGCGGTGCCGGGTCGCGGCGACGGCGGCGGGGAGCGCGGCCTCGACCGCGGCGGCGAGACCGGGCGAGTCGGTCACGAGGACGGCGCCCGCGAGCTCGTCGTGCTCGGCCTGGCTCACGAGGTCGGCGACGACGAGCGCGGGCGAGGCCGACTCGTCGGCGATCACGAGGATCTCGGTCGGCCCGGCCTCGGAGTCGATGCCGACGACACCCGTGACGGCGCGCTTCGCGGTCGCGACGAAGAGATTGCCGGGGCCCGTGATGACCTGGACGGGCGCGAGCCCGAGGTCGGGGACGCCGTAGGCGAGGGCGCCGATCGCGCCGGCGCCGCCCATCGCGTAGACCTCGTCGACGCCGAGCAGGTGCGCGGCGCCGAGGATCGTCGGGTGGACGCTGCCGCCGAACGCCGCCTGCGCGGGGCTCGCGAGCGCGATCGACGGCACGCCCGCGACCTGCGCGGCGACGACGTTCATGACGACGCTCGAGGGGTAGACGGCCTTCCCGCCGGGCACGTAGAGGCCCACGCGGTCGACGGGCTGCCAGCGCTGCACAATGCGGGCACCCGGGGCGATCTCGGTCGTGACGGTCGGCGGCACCTGCGCGGCCGTGCCGCGGCGCACGCGGTCGATCGCCTCGACGAGGGCCTCGCGCACCGAGGGATCGAGCGCGGCCTCGGCCTCGCGCAGCGCGTCGAGCGGCACGCGGACGTGCGGCGGGCGGACGCGATCGAAGCGCTCTGCCTGATCGAGGAGGGCGGCGGCGCCGCGGGCGCGGACATCCGCGATGAGGGCGTCGACCGCCTCGACGGCGGAGCCGACGTCGCTCGCGGAGCGCGGGACGAGGGCGAGGAGGTCGGCCGCGGAGAGCACGCGGCCGCGGAGATCGAGGGTCTGGATCATGGCGCGATCAGCCTAATCGCGGCCAGCCTCGGGAATACCCCGCGCGCTCGGGTGTTGGATCGTGCGTGATGACCACGACAGCCGACGCCACCGGATTCGACGCCTTCGCCCAGGCCTTCCGCCGCCACGCGGCGGGCGTCGCGGTGATCACGGCGCGCACCGCCGCGGGCGACCCGGTCGGGTTCACGGCGACCTCGCTCGCGTCGCTCGCCGCCGCTCCCCCGCTCGCGACCTTCAACATGGCGCGCACGGCGAGCAGCTGGCCGGCGATCGCCGAGACCGACCACGTGGCGATCCACATGCTCGGCCTCGACGACTTCGCGGTCGCCGGCATCATGGCCGGCGATCACGACCACCGCTTCGACGGCGACCACTGGGAGCCGGGCCCGCACGATCTGCCCATCCTGAAGGGCGTCACCGCGTGGATGGTCGGACGCATCGTCGCCCGCACGCACGTCGCCGAGAACGCGATGATCGCGGTGCAGATCGTGGAGGGCGCGCTCGGCGAGCCCGACGAGCCGCTGCTGTACCACGAGCGCCGGTACCGCGCGCTCGGCGCCGAGCTCTAGCGCTCCTCGCGCGGACCGATCTCCCGGGCCCGCGCTACGGGCGGTCGGTGCCGATCGCGCCGTCGATGTTCGACTTGACGTCCTCGATCTGATCCGAGAACTTCCCGCCGGTGACCTTGTCGGCGGCGTCGGCCACGGCGTCGAGGACCTTGTCGCTGATGTCCTCCGCCTGCTCGCTCTCGAGCATGCCCTTGACCTGGTCGCTCTCGAGGAACTCCTTGGCCTTGCCGGTGATGTCGTCGATGCCCATGACGTCCTCCTTCTCGCGCCGACGGCGCTGTCGTGCGCGCCGCGGGGCGCGTCGGCACGATTATGCTCGCCCGGTCGGCCTCGCGGGCCGTCTCTCAGCGGATGCCCGGCTCAGGCGAGGGCGCGCGGGCCGAGGAGGCTCTTGACCTCGCCGAAGAAGCCGGCCGTCGGGGCGATGCGGTGCGGCAGCTCGAAGACGCGCGCGGCCTCGTCGCGGACGAGCCGCAGCCGGACCTCCGTCGAGCCGCGGTGGCGCCGCAGGACGGCCTCGAGCTCGGTGACGACGTCGACCGTCGCCCGCTGCTCGCGCACCGAGAGCACGAGCGGGCCGTTGTCGGTCGCGACGCCGAAATCGGGCATCTGGAGCGTCATCGCCTGGAGCGTGATGCCGTCGTCGCGGTGGTTGACGCGCCCGCGGAGCACGACGATCGAGTCGGCATGCAGGCGCGGACCGAACTCCTGATACGTCTTGCCGAGGAACATGACCGTGAGCTCGCCGCCGAAGTCCTCGATCGTGACCATGCCGTAGGGGTTGCCCGAGTTGCGCGCGACGCGGTGCTGCACGCTCGTGATGAGGCCCGCGACCGTGACCTGCTCGCCGTCGTCGGGCGGGTTGTCGTTGAGCTCGGCGATCGGGGCGCCGGCGTGCTTCGCGAGCGCGACCTCGAGACCCGCGAGCGGGTGGTCGCTGACGTAGAGGCCGAGCATCTCGCGCTCGAAGGCGAGCTTGTCCTTCTTCGCCCACTCGGGGCGCGCCGGCACGCTCGCCGCCGTCGCCTCGCCCTCGTCGAACAGGCTGTCGAAGTCGAAGCCGATGTCGCCCTTGTCCTCCGCGCGCTTGTCCTTGACGGCCGCCTCGACGGCGCCCTCGTGGATCTCCATGAGCGCGCGGCGGGTGTCGCCGAGCGAGTCGAAGGCCCCGGCCTTGATGAGCGACTCGATCGCGCGCTTGTTCGCGACCGGGGTCGGCACCTTCTTGAGGAAGTCGTGGAAGCCCGTGAAGCGCCCCTTCTCCTCCCTCGCCTGCCGGATGCCCGAGACGACATTGTGGCCGACGTTGCGCACGGCGCCGAGGCCGAAGCGGATGTCGTCGCCGACGGCGGCGAAGAACCCGATCGACTCGTTCACGTCGGGCGGCAGCACGGTGATGCCCATGCGGCGGCACTCGTTGAGGTACACCGCCATCTTGTCCTTCGAGTCGCCGACGCTCGTGAGCAGGGCGGCCATGTACTCGGCCGGGTAGTGCGCCTTGAGGTAGGCCGTCCAGTACGACACGACGCCGTAGGCGGCCGAGTGCGCCTTGTTGAAGGCGTAGTCGGAGAAGGGCAGCAGGATGTCCCACAGGGTCTTGACCGCCGCGGCCGAGTAGCCGTTGGACTGCATGCCGGCGCTGAAGTTCTCGAACTGCTTGTCGAGCTCGCTCTTCTTCTTCTTGCCCATTGCGCGGCGCAGCAGGTCGGCCTGCGCGAGCGTGTAGCCCGCGAGCTTCTGCGCGATCGCCATGACCTGCTCCTGATACACGATGAGGCCGTAGGTCGTGCCGAGCACCTCCTCGAGCGGCTCGGCGAGCTCGGGGTGGATGGGCGTGATCGGCTGCCGGCCGTTCTTGCGCAGCGCGTAGTTGGTGTGCGACTCGGCGCCCATGGGACCCGGGCGGTACAGGGCGAGGACGGCCGAGATGTCCTCGAAGTTGTCGGGCTTCATCATGCGCAGCAGCGAGCGCATGGGGCCGCCGTCGAGCTGGAAGACGCCGAGGGTGTCGCCGCGCGCCATGAGCTCGTACGCGGCCGGGTCGTCGAGCGAGAGGTCCTCGAGCACGAGCTCGGTGCCGCGGTTGGCGCGGATGTTGTCGAGGGCGTCGTCGATGATCGTGAGGTTGCGCAGCCCCAGGAAGTCCATCTTGATGAGGCCGAGCGACTCGCACGCGGGGTAGTCGAACTGCGTGACGATCTGGCCGTCCTGCTCCCGCTTCATGATCGGGATGATGTCGATGAGCGGCTCGCTCGACATGATGACACCGGCGGCGTGCACGCCCCACTGCCGCTTGAGGTTCTCGAGACCCAGAGCGGTGTCGAACACGCGCCGGGCATCCGGATCGACCTCGATGACGGCGCGGAAATCGCCCGCCTCCTTGTGACGCGGATGCGCGGGGTCGAGGATCCCCGACAGCGCCATGTCCTTGCCCATGATCGCCGGGGGCATCGCCTTCGTGAGCTTCTCGCCCATGCCGAAGGGGAAGCCCAGCACGCGCGAGCTGTCCTTGAGCGCCTGCTTGGCCTTGATCGTGCCGTAGGTGACGATCTGCGCGACGCGCTCATCGCCGTACTTCTCGGTGACGTAGCGGATGACCTCGCCGCGGCGGCGGTCGTCGAAGTCGACGTCGAAGTCGGGCATCGAGACGCGGTCGGGGTTGAGGAAGCGCTCGAAGAGGAGGCCGTGCTCGATCGGGTCGAGGTCGGTGATGCGCATCGCGTAGGCGGCCATCGAGCCCGCGCCCGAGCCGCGGCCCGGTCCGACGCGGATGCCGTTGCGCTTGGACCAGTTGATGAAGTCGGCGACGACGAGGAAGTAGCCCGAGAAGCCCATCTGCGTGATGACGCCGATCTCGTACTCGGCCCGCGCGCGCACCTCGGCCGAGATTCCCCCCGGGTAGCGGTGCTCGAGGCCCTTCTCGACCTCCGCGATGAACCAGCTGTTCTCCGTCTCGCCCTCGGGCACCGGGAAGCGCGGCATGTAGTTGGCGGCCGTGTCGAACGCGACATCGACGCGCTCGGCGATGAGCAGGGTCGAGTCGCACGCCTCGGGGTGGTCGCGGAAGAGCTCGCGCATCTGCGCCGGGGTCTTGAGGTAGAACTCGTCGGCGTCGAACTTGAATCGGTTCGGGTCGTCGAGGGTCGAGCCCGACTGCACGCACAGCAGGGCCGCGTGCGAGCTCGCGTCACCCGGGTGCGTGTAGTGGAGGTCGTTCGTCGCGACGAGCGGCAGCCCCAGGTCTTTCGCGAGGCGGATCAGGTCGCTCATGATGCGGCGCTCGATGCCCAGGCCGTGGTCCATGATCTCGGCGAAGTAGTTCTCGCGCCCGAAGATGTCGCGGAACTCGGCCGCCGCCTCGACCGCCTTGTCGTACTGGCCGAGGCGCAGGCGGGTCTGCACCTCGCCGCTCGGACAGCCCGTCGTCGCGATGATGCCCTCGCTGTAGCGGCTGAGCAGCTCGCGATCCATGCGGGGCTTGAAGTAGTAGCCCTCGATCGACGCGAGCGACGACATCCGGAACAGGTTGTGCATGCCCGTCGTCGACTCGGCGAGCATCGTGATGTGCGTGTACGACCCCGCGCCGGAGACGTCGTCCTCGCCGCCCGTCCCCCACTTCACGCGCGTCTTGTCGGTGCGGTGCGTGCCGGGCGTGAGGTAGGCCTCGGTGCCGATGATGGGCGTGATGCCAGCCTCGGTCGCGGTGCGCCAGAAGTCGAACGCGCCGAACATGTTGCCGTGGTCGGTGACCGCGATCGCGGGCATGCCCTGGGCGACCGCCTCCTCGATGAGCGGCTTGACGCGGGCCGCTCCGTCGAGCATCGAGTACTCGCTGTGCACGTGGAGGTGGACGAACGAGTCGGTGGTCACGGCACCTCCGGGTGCGAGTCTGGGGCGGGGTCCGCGGCGTGCGGGCTCATCAGTCTAGGTCGCGCTCGGGGGCCGTTCGGCGTGTCGCGGGCGCGTCGCGCGAGCCGCGCATCCGTCGCCGAGAACGACCGGTCAGGATGCTCGGAGCACGTCGAGCGCGTGCTGGAGATCGTCGGGGTAGACCGACGAGAACTCGACCTCGGCGCCCGTGGCGGGGTGCCGGAAACCGAGTCGCATGGCATGGAGCCACTGGCGAGTGAGGCCGAGCCGAGCGCTGAGCGTCGGGTCGGCGCCGTACATCGCGTCGCCGACGCAGGGGTGGCGCTGCGCGGCCATGTGGACGCGGATCTGGTGGGTGCGGCCGGTCTCGAGGTGGATCTCGAGGAGCGTGGCGGAGGGGAACGCCTCGAGCGTGTCGTAGTGCGTCACGGAGGGCTTGCCGTCGGCGACGACCGCGAACTTCCAGGCCGAGCCGGGGTGCCGGCCGATGGGGGCGTCGATCGTGCCCGAGAAGGGGTCGGGGTGGCCCTGCACGATCGCGTGGTAGATCTTCGAGACCTCGCGGTCGTGGAAGAGGCGCTTGAGCTCGCGATAGGCCGACTCGGTCTTCGCGACGACCATGAGGCCGCTCGTGCCGGCATCGAGACGGTGCACGATGCCCGCGCGCTCGGCGGGGCCCGAGGTCGCGATGCGGAACCCGGCGGCGGCGAGGGCGCCGAGCACGGTCGGGCCGTCCCACCCGACGCTCGGGTGCGCGGCGACGCCGACGGGCTTGTCGATCACGACGAGGTCGTCGTCGTCATGGACGATGCGGAGGTTCTCGACGGCGATCGGCTCGATCGAGGGCTCGCGGCGGGGCTCCCACGAGACCTCGAGCCAGGCGTCGCGGGGCAGCCGGTCGGACTTGCCGAGAGTGCGGCCGTCGACCGTGACTCCCCCGGCCTCCGCGACCTCGGCGGCGAAGGTGCGCGAGAAGCCGAGGAGCTTGGCGAGGGCCGCGTCGACGCGCTCGCCGGAAAGCCCGTCGGGGACGGGGAGGGCGCGCGACTCGGTCACGACGCCCCTCCCCGTCCCCGACGGAGGGTGCTGCTCAGGAGCCGTAGCCCGGGTACTGACCCGGCGTCTGCTGCGGCTGGCCGAAGCTCGGCGCGGAGCCCGGGAACTGGGCCGAGCCGGGGGCGCCGACGGGGGCCGAGCCGACCGGTGCGGGGGCGGAGCCGGGCGCGGCGGACTCGGGCTGGCCGGTCGTGGCGCTCGAGCCCTCGAGCTCGCGCAGCTGGCCCTGGATGTAGGTGCGGAGCTGGTTGCGGTACTCGCGCTCGAACACGCGGAGCTCCTCGACACGGGCCTCGAGCGTCGTCTTCTCGGCCTGGAGCTGGTCGACGATCTGGCGCTGCTGGCCCTCGGCCTCGGAGACGAGGCGCTGGGCCGTCGCCTGGCCCTCGGCGATGAGCTCGTCGCGCTTGGCGATGCCCTCGCGGACGTGCTCCTCGTGGAGGCGGCGCGCGAGCTGCAGGAGGTTGTTCGTGCTCGTGGTCTCGAGCGACGCGTCCGACGCGGCGGGCGCCGAGGCCGGAGCCGGAGCGGCGGGCGCCGAGTAGGCGGGGGCCGACGCGGCGGGAACCGAGGCGACGGGCTGAGGAGCGGGCTGCTCGGCGGCCGGGGCCGCGCCGCCGCTGCGCTGGAGCTCGGCGATGCGGGCGTCGGCGGCGACGAGGCGCTGCTTCAGCTCGTCGTTCTCCTGGTTCAGGCGACGGAACTCGACGACGATCTCGTCGAGGAAGTCATCGACCTCGTCCTGGTCGTATCCCTCGCGGAACTTGGTCGACTGGAAGCGCTTGTTGACGACGTCTTCGGGAGTGAGGGCCATTCCGTGCTACCTCGGAACTTTCTGGAGAGCGGTCGGATAACGATGGGATAACGCTAGCAACAGCGAACCACACGCGTCACATCGGTTACCCCACCCTACCCACTCACGGCTCGACGCGTCAGAGTCGAATCGTGCGCGACGGGCTCAGCGCGGGCCGACGAGCGACATGAGGATGAAGATGCCGATCATGACGATCGTCCAGGCCAGATCGAGCTGGATCATGCCCAGCCGGATGGGCGGGATGACGCGGCGCACGGCCTTGATCGGCGGGTCCGTGAGCGTGTAGCTGACCTCGGCGGCGATGACCACGGCGCCCGTCGGGCGCCATCCGCGATTGAGCGCCTGGATCCAGTCGAAGACGAACCGGGCCCACATGGCGAGGAAGACGATGAGCAGCGCGACGTAGATCACGCCGAACACGATGGAGAAGACGGCCTGCACGACGATCAGTCTGTCAGGTCACGCTGGGAGCGGACGCGACCCGGCGCCGGGGCGCGGCGGGACGGGCTCAGGACAGGAAGGAGGCGTCGACGTCGGGCTCGGCCTCGGCCTGCTCGCCGCTCACGGCGACGTGCGACGGCGAGAGCAGGAAGACCTTGCTCGTGACGCGCTCGATCTTGCCGTAGAGGCCCTGCGACAGGCCGCTCGCGAAGTCGACGAGGCGGCGGGCCTCGGACTCGGTCATCTGCGAGAGGTTGATGATGACGGGGATGCCCTCGCGGAAGCTCTCGGCGATGACCTGCGCGTCCTTGTAGTGACGCGGGTGGACGGTGAGGATCTCGTTCATGTCGGAGGGTGCGGCATTCCGTGTCGGGGCGGAGCGACGCAGAGGCGTCACGGGGGCGCGCTGCGGACCCGGAGCGGGCACCGCGGCGACGGAGGGCGCGGGCTGAGCACGGTGGTCGCGCTGCTCGGCGGGAGCGTCGTACTCGACCTCTTCATCGGCGAGGCCGAGGTAGACCATGGTCTTGCGAAGCGGGTTCGTCATGAGGCGTCCTTCGAGTCGTGGTGCTCTTGCAGGCTATTGGGGCGCCGGACGTTTTCCGGTGATTGCGGTTCCGATCCGAAGGTGTGTCGCCCCCTCGGCGATGGCCTCGGCGTAGTCACCCGACATGCCCGCCGAGAGATCGGTTGCCTCGGGGGCGATCGTGCGCACGCGGTCGCCGATCGCGCGCAGTCGCGCGAACGCGCCCCGGGCATCCTCATCGAGGGGCGCAACGCCCATGACGCCGCGCAGGCGCAGGCGCTCGGTCGCGAGGACGGCCTCGGCGAGCTCCTCGACGCGATCGGGCGCGACTCCCCCGCGGCCGGGGTCGTCGGTGAGATTGATCTCGAGGAAGACGTCGACCGCGCGCTCGGCGCCCGCGAGCGCCGTGACGAGGGATGCGCGGTCGACGGAGTGGATCACGTCGGCGTAGCGGGCGACGGCCTTCGCCTTGTTCGACTGCAGCTGCCCGACGAAGTGCCACGTGAGCGGCAGACCCTCGAGCTCGGCGGCCTTCGGAGCGGCGTCCTGGTGGCGGTTCTCGCCGACCTGCCGCACGCCGAGGTCGACGAGGTCGCGGACGAGCTGCGCAGGGTGGAACTTCGTCACGACGACGAGCGTGAGCTCATCGGGCGACCTCCCCGCGCTCGCGCACGCGTCGGCGATGCCCGCTGTGACCGCGGCGTAGCGCTCGGCGAGCTCGGGCGAGGCCGTCACCGGGTCAGCGCAGGAACTCGGGGATGTCGAGGTCGTCGTCGCTGTCGGCCTCGACCTCGAGCGGGTCGATCGGCGCGGTCGCGGCGAGCACCGGAGCCTGGCCGGCCTCGGGGGCCGAGCCGGGCTGCGCGGTGACGCGCTCGCCGGGGGCGGCGGGCACGAAGCTCGAGCGGCGGTCCTTGTGGACGGTCGTCGGCTCGCCGCCGTCGAAGCCCGCGGCGATGACCGTGACGCGCACCTCGTCGCCGAGCGTGTCGTCGATGACGGCGCCGAAGATGATGTTGGCCTCGGGGTGCACGGCCTCCTGGACGAGCTTGGCGGCGTCGTTGATCTCGAAGATGCCGAGGTTCGACCCGCCCTGGATCGACAGGAGCACGCCGTGCGCGCCGTCGATGCTCGCCTCGAGCAGCGGACTCGCGACGGCGAGCTCGGCGGCCTTGATGGCGCGATCGGCTCCCCTGCTCGAGCCGATGCCCATGAGGGCGCTGCCCGCGCCCTGCATGACGCTCTTGACGTCGGCGAAGTCGAGGTTGATGAGGCCGGGAGTCGTGATGAGGTCGGTGATGCCCTGCACACCGGCGAGGAGCACCTGGTCGGCGGTCGCGAAGGCCTCGAGCATGCTGATGCCGCGGTCGCTGATCTCGAGCAGGCGGTCGTTCGGGACGACGATGAGGGTGTCGACCTCGTTCTTGAGGGCGGCGACGCCGTCCTCCGCCTGCGCCTGGCGGCGCTTCCCCTCGAAGCTGAACGGCTTCGTGACGACACCGATCGTGAGCGCGCCGATCGACTTGGCGATGCGCGCGACGACGGGAGCGCCGCCGGTGCCCGTGCCGCCGCCCTCGCCCGCGGTGACGAAGACCATGTCGGCGCCCGCGAGGGCCTCCTCGATCTCCTCCGCGTGGTCCTCAGCCGCACGGCGGCCGACCTCGGGGTCGGCGCCCGCGCCGAGGCCGCGCGTGAGCTCGCGGCCCACGTCGAGCTTGACGTCAGCGTCGCTCATGAGCAGCGCCTGGGCGTCGGTATTGATGGCGATGAACTCCACGCCGCGCAGGCCGAGCTCGATCATGCGGTTCACCGCGTTGACACCGCCGCCGCCGATGCCGACGACCTTGATCACGGCGAGGTAGTTCTGGTTGCTGGTCACGTCCGGCCTCCGCGTCTAACCCTAAACCTCCAGTTGAGGTCTAAAGTTATGCTCAGTATGTACTCCTGAGTCCTGACGGTAGGGGGGCGAGGGGCGCAGACCGCTCAAGCGCGCCGCGTGTCGGGTCGATTGCGCGCGAGACTCGTGCTCGGGGGTGCGATCGGGGGTGCCGGCGATGCTGAGACGCAACGCCCAGAGGGCTCGGCTCAAAGGGCTCGGCTCAGAGCCGGCGGACGATGACGCTGTCGGGCGCGGAGACGTCGAACTGCCACGACACCGCGGGGTCGTTGACCGCGATCGCGGCCTCGAGCACGCGCGTCTTGAAGGCCGACCGCTCGGCGCTCCCCCACACGACCCGGTGCCCCAGGTCGCGGATCGTGAACGCGACGTCGTCGCGCGTCGACGCGGTCACGACGTCGACGCGCGTCGCGAGCTCGTCGGGCAGCGCGTCGAGCACCTCGGCGACGGAGCGGAAGGCCGCCTCGTCGGGGTCCGCCTCCCCCGCCCGGATGAGCGGGACGCCCGTCGGCCGTTCGGGAGTCGACTCGACGACGACGCCCGCGGCGTCCACGAGATCGAATACCGAGCCGCGCTCGATCGCGCCGATCGGCGCGCGCTCGACGACGCGTACGACGAGCGAGTGCGGAGGCACGACCTCGAGCGAGTACGACCGGATGAGCGCGAAGTCCTCCAGATCGGAGCGGATGCCGCCCTCGTCGAGCAGCGCGAGCGGCGTGTCGCGGTGCCGCTCGAGCGCCCCGCCGATCGCGGCCGGGTCGAGCCGCACCGTTCCGGTGACGCGGATGTCCGTGAGGGCCATGAGCGGAGACAGCGTGACCGCGACGACCGTCGCGAGCAGCGCCGTGAGCACCGCGACCGACCCCCACGTGATCAGCCGGCGCCGGCGCGAGCGGCGCGTGAACCGGCGCGCCTCGGCCCGCTCGGCTCGTCGCGCAGCGCGGGCGGCGGAGCGCTCGAGGCGGTCGGCCCGGCGGCGCGCCTGCTCGGCCGGGTCGATCGAACGCGCGGGAAGCAGCCGGGGGCGCGGCCCGCCGCGCGGCACGGGGACGGCGTCGGAGACCGCCCCGGGTACGGCGCCGTCCGGCTCGGGGGCCGAGGGGCGCGAGCGCGGGCGGGAGGGACGGGGGGTGCGCGCCGCGGGCCCGGTCGAGGGGCTCGGGGGTGCGGCGGGGCCCGTCGCGCCTCCGCGGCCCGCGGGCCGGGAGGCCGCGGAGCCGGAGCCCGAGGGCGAGCCCGACCCGGGCTGGCGCCCGCGATCGAAGCCCTCGGGGCGCTTCACCGGGCGGGCTCCTCGGCGGGGCCGGCGGGGGCATCCCCCGCCTGGCCGCTCGCGTCGACGATCGCGTCGTGGACGCTCGGGAGGATGCGGTAGACGTCGCCGCAGGAGAGCGTCATGACGATGTCGCCCGGGCGGGCGATCTCGGCGACGCGCGCGGCGGCCGCGCTCCAGTCGGGGCGGTAGTCGACGACGGAGGGGTCGCCGAAGGCCTCGCTCACGAGGGCACCCGTGACGCCGGGGATCGGGTCCTCGCGCGCTCCGTAGACGTCGAGGACGACCGTGTGGTCGGCGAGTCGCTCGTAGACCGCGGCGAAGTCGCCCGCCATCGCCTGCGTGCGGCTGAACAGGTGCGGCTGGTGGATCGCGATGACGCGGTGGTCGCCCACGACGGAGCGCGCCGTCTGGAGCGCCGCGGCGACCTCGGTCGGATGGTGCGCGTAGTCGTCGAAGAGGCGCACCCCCGCGGCTTCGCCGTGCGACTCGAAGCGGCGCAGCGTGCCCGCGAAGCCGTCGAGCGCGGCGACCGCCTCGGCGAGCGGGACGCCGAGACCGACGAGCACGGCGACGGAGCCCGCCGCGTTGAGCGCGTTGTGCCGGCCGGGCACGCCGAGCTGGCCGTGCGCCTCGGCGCCGTCGGCGGTGATCGTGAACGCGATCGGCCCCGTCTCGCTCACGGCGGTCAGGCGCACGTCGGCGTCGGCCGCCTCGCCGAAGGTCAGGATGCGCGGGGCGGCCCCGCGCGCGACGAGGGCGTCACGCAGGGCGCGCGTGCCCGCATCGTCGGCCGAGAGCACGACGAGCTCGCTCGCCGCCGCCGCGAAGCGCTCGAACGCGTCGGCGATGGCCTCGGCCGAGCCGTAGTGGTCGAGGTGATCGGTGTCGATGTTGGTGACGAGCGCGATCGCGGTGTCGTAGAGGAGGAACGACCCGTCGGACTCGTCGGCCTCGACCACGAAGAGATCCCCCTCGCCCCAGGCCGAGGAGGTGTTCGCGCCCTGGATCACGGCGCCGTTCACGAAGGAGGGGTCGAGGTCGAGGGCGCGCAGGGCCGTGACGAGCATCCCCGTCGACGTCGACTTGCCGTGGGCGCCCGCGACGGCCAGCAGCCGCTCGCCGCGCACGAGCCAGGCGAGGGCCTGCGAGCGGTGCAGCACGGGAAGGCCGCGGCGCAGGGCCTCCTGGTACTCGGGGTTCTCGACCCAGAGAGCGCCGGTCACGACGAGCGTGTCGGCGTCGCCGACGTGCGCCGCGTCGTGGCCGATCGAGACGGGGATGCCGAGCTCGCGCAGCGCCTGGACGGTGGCGGAATCGGAGCGGTCGCTCCCGGTCACGGCGAAGCCCCGCTCGTGGAACAGGCGCGCGATGCCGCTCATGCCGGAGCCGCCGATTCCGACGAAGTGGAGGCGGCCGAGGTCATCGGGGAGGACGAGTGTGGGGTCGGGCTTGATCGTCATATCGCCGTTCACCCTACGGGGTCGATGAGGCCAGGGCTTCGCGCACGAGGGCGAGGAGCGCGGCGCTGCCGTCGCGCCGCCCGACCGACTGGGCCGCCGCGGCCATGCGCGCGATCTCGGCGCGCCCGGTGAGCAGCGGAACGAGCTCGCCCGTCACGAACGCGGGGGTGAAGGCCGCGTCGGCGACGAGCCGGGCGCCCCCGGTGGCGACGAGCTCGCGCGCGTTGAGCCGCTGCTCGCCGTTGCCGACGGGGTACGGCACGAGGATCGACGGCAGGCCCACGGCGGCGAGCTCGCTCACGGTCGCCGAGCCCGAGCGGCAGACGACCAGGTCGGCGGCGGCGAACGAGAGATCCATGCGGTCGCAGTACTCCAGGACGCGGTAGCCGGGCAGTCCCGGGTCGGCGCCGCCGCGGTCGCGGCCCGTGATGTGGAGGACGTTCCAGCCCGAGCCGAGGATGTGCGCGATGGCGTCGCCGATGGTCTCGTTGAGCCGCTTCGCGCCCGTCGAGCCGCCCGTGACGAGCAGAGTCGGCCTCTCGGGGTCGAGCCCGAAGTGCGCGACCGCCTGCGGCCGTAGCGCGACCCGGTCGAGTTCGACGATCTCGCGGCGCAGCGGCATGCCGACGACGCGCGAGCCCCGCAGCGGGGTGCCGGGGAAGGTCGTGCCGACGCGGCCTCCCAGCCAGCCGGCGAGCCGGTTGGCGATACCCGGGCGGGCGTTCGCCTCGTGGGCCACGAGCGGCACGCGCTCGAGGCGTGCGGCGACGTACGCGGGGGCCGAGGCGTACCCGCCGAAGCCGACCACGACATCCGCCCCCCGCTCGCGGATGATCGCGCGCGTCTGATCGACGGCGTCGCGGAAGGCGCGCGGGAACCGCAGCGCCGACGCGCTCGGACGGCGCGGGAACGGCGCGCGCGGGATGGTCAGGAGCTCGTAGCCGCGCGCGGGGACGAGGCGCTCCTCGAGGCCACCCACAGTGCCGAGGGCGAGGATGCCCACCTCGGGCTCGACCGCGCGCCAGTGGTCGGCGAGGGCGAGCAGGGGATTCACGTGGCCAGCGGTGCCGCCGCCGGCGAGCAGCGCGGTCGTCACAGGCGCGGCCCCGGGTGGACGTCGCGGGCGAGGGAGAGCACGACGCCGATCGCCAAGAGCGTCGTCACGAGCGCGGTACCACCGGCGGACATGAGGGGTAACGGCACGCCGATCACGGGAAGCAGGCCGAGGACGACGGCCACGTTGATGAAGGCCTGCCCGACGATCCAGACGAGCACGGCGCCCGTCGCGATGCGGCGGAACGGATCGCTGTGCGCGCGCATGAGCCGGATCATGCCCACCGCGAGCACGGCGAAGAGGAGGAGGACGAGCATCGCTCCGATGAGGCCAAGCTCCTCACCGATAATCGCGAAGATGTAGTCATTCTCGGCGTGCGGCAGCCACGACCACTTGAGGGCGGAGTTGCCGAGGCCGACGCCGAAGACGCCGCCCGAGCCGAGCGCCCACATGCCGTGCATCGGCTGCCAGCAGACATCCTCGAGCTGCTCGGGCGTGCAACCGTTGAGCCACGCGGTGATGCGATCGGAGCGCGACGCGCCGGAGAGGGCGAACAGCACGGCGCCGCCGACGCCCAGGGCGACGAGCCCCAGGAGGTGGCGCATGGGGGCGCCCGCGAAGAACAGGGCGGCGAGGACGATCGAGGCCATGATCGTGACGGTGCCGAGGTCCTGGCCGAGCAGGACGAGGCCGATCGCGACGGCCGATACCGGCAGGGCCGGCATGGCGACGCTCCGCCAGTCGGTGAAGGCGTCGGCGCGCGGCGCGAGCACCGTTGCGAGCCACACGACGAGCGCGAGCTTCAGTAGCTCGGACGGCTGCAGGCTGAAGCCCGCGATCTCGATCCAGTTGCGGTTGCCGCCGTACTCGTTGCCGAGTGGCGTGAACACGAGCAGCTGGAGGCCGAGCCCGAGGAGCACGCCGTTGCGCGCCCAGCGGCGCCAGAACACCGCGGGCAGCTGTGAGACGAGGAGCATGAGGGGGATGCCCATGAGGGCGAACAGCCCCTGGCGCAGGAAGATGCCGAAGAAGTCCCCATCGCCCTTGCCGGACTGCACGAACGAGCTCGAGAGCACCATGACGAGGCCGAGCAGGACGAGGAAGATCGTCGTCCCGAGCACGAGCATCCAGTCGGCGCTCTGCGCGGTGAAGAGGCGGCGCACGGCGACGATCGCGGCGCCGCCGCGGGCGGGAGGGGCGGTCTCGGGTGCAGCGCCGTGCGGCGGTCGCGTCGCGGTCACACGATCCCCCTTCCCCCGGTCGTCGCCTCTGTCGGATTCAGCTCGAGCCGTGATGCTCGCGCACCGCGGCCTGGAACCGACGGCCGCGGTCGGCGTAGTCGGCGAACTGGTCCATGGATGCCGCGGCGGGCGCGAGGAGCACGGTGTCGCCATCGTGCGCCGCTGCGGCCGCCAGTCGCACGGCGACCGGCATCACCTGCTCAGTGTCGTCGGCCTCGACCTCGAACACGGGCAGCCCGGGCGCGTGTCGCCCGAACGCCGCGACGACGGCCGCGCGGTCCACGCCGACGACGACCGCGGCGCGCAGGCGCTCGCGGTGGGTCTCAATGAGCGCGTCGATCTCGACGCCCTTGAGGAGCCCGCCGACGATCCAGATGACGGAGCGGAAGGCGCTGAGCGCGGAGTTCGCCGCATGCGGGTTGGTGGCCTTGGAGTCGTCGACCCACATGATGCCGCCCGCGTCGCGGACGATCTCGGTGCGGTGGTGGTCGAGGCGGAAGGCGCGCAGCCCGTCGCGGACGGCGAGCGGCGGGGCCCCCGCGGCGCGCGCGAGCGCGGCGGCGGCGAGCGCGTTCGCGAGCCCGTGCGGGGTCGCGAGACCCGCGAGCCGCACATCGGCGAGCGTCCCGAGCTCGAGCGCCGAGCGGTGGCGGTCGTCGAGGAAGGCCCGGTCGACGAGGATGTCGTCCACGACGCCGACGTCGCTCGGGCCGGGGGCGTCGGTGCCGAAGCCGATCGCCCGCGCGCCGTCGACGACGTCGGCCTCCTCGACCATGCGCATGGTCGCGTCGTCAGCGCGGTTGTAGACGCACGCGTAGCGCGTGTTCGCGTAGACCTTCGCCTTCGCGTCGCGATACGCCTGGGCCCCGCCGTGCCAGTCGTAGTGATCCTCGGCGAGATTGAGGCACGCGGAGGCGATCGGGCCGAGCGCGCCCGGCCCCTCGGTCGGCAGCTGGTGCAGCTGGAAGCTCGAGAGCTCGACGACGAGCACGTCGAAGCCCGCCGGGTCGCGCACGGCGTCGAGCACCCGCGGCTCGAGGGCGGCGTCGGCGGTGAAGCCCCACTTGCCACGCTCCGCGCGGTAGGACTCCATCCGGTGCCGCA
>JBKHYA010000028.1:0-19989 GCA_046565745.1 Actinomycetes bacterium | reverse complement strand
TCGCCGACCTCATCACGGGCGCCGACACCGAGCTCACGCGTCTGCCGTGGGTCGGGCACCGGTCGCCGTCGTGGGAGCCGGAGCCGCTGCGATTCCTCGGCGCCAATGCGGGCCTCGTCGCGATGACGAGCGCCGACCTCGAGGAGCGACTCACGGGTCGCCGCTCGCTCATCGCCCGGGCGATGGCCCCGCTCGTCGGCCACTGAACCGCTCCCGCCCAGCGCACGCGCAGGAGGCTCGGAGCAAGCGCCCCTACTCTGCGATGCGGAAGGGAGGGCCGGATGACCGACACGCGCACCGCGGCGACGACGACGCACATCGCCGACCGCTCCGGAGTCCGCTCCGGTCTCGCGCTCCTCGGGTTCCTGACTCTCGCCCTCATCGTCGGGCTCGTCGGCTCGCTCATCTCGCAGCCCGCGATCGACGGCTGGTACGCCGCCGCCGCGAAACCCATGTGGACTCCCCCGAACGCCGTCTTCGGCCCGGTCTGGACGATCCTGTACGGCGCGATGTCGGTCGCCGCGTGGCTCGTCTGGCGTCGGCCGGCCTCGAACGACCGCACGCGAGCCCTCACCGCGTACGGCGTGCAGCTCGCGCTCAACGCGATCTGGACTCCGGCCTTCTTCGGCCTCGGCTCGCTCATCGGCGGCCCCGGGCTGTGGATCGCGCTCGGCATCATCGTCGCCCTCGACTTCGCCGTGCTCGCGGCGATCATCCGCTTCGGCGACGTCAGCCGCATCGCCGCCGCGCTGCTCGTGCCCTACTGGCTGTGGGTGCTCTACGCGACGACACTCAACGCCGCGATCGCGGTGCTCGCCGGCTGAGCCCCTCGCCGCGGGTAGCGTGAGGGCGTGACCCCGACGCCCGCCGCGCACCGCCGCCGGCCGCGCGCTCGCGGCGGCAGGGGCATCCTCATCGGGCTCGCTCTTCTCGCGATCGCCGCGCAAGGCGTCGTCATCGCGGGAGCGGCATGGGCGGTCGCGAATCCGCGCGTCGTCGCCGATCGCGTGACGGTGCTCACGACCGAGCTCGACCCGGTGGTCGCCGACTACGCGGTCATGGCCGGCATCGGCGAGGAGGGCGTGGACCTCCTGCACGCGAGCCTCACCGCCATCGTGCCCGCGGGGGACTTCGACGAGTACTGCTCCTCGGACGAGCCGGGGATCGGCGTGCTCGGCTGCTACACGCTCGACGACGGCCGCATTTACCTGTACGACGTCGAGAACCCCGACCTCGCGGCCCTCGAGCCCGTCGTCGCGGCGCACGAGATGCTGCACGCCGCGTGGGACCGCCTGACGGCGACCGAGCAGGATGCCCTGGCCCCGCTCCTCGAGGAGGCCTTCGCCGCGCTCGGCCCCGACCACGAGCTCGTCGAGCGCATCGCCGCGTACGAGGCGCAGGATGCGCGCTCGCGGATCCCGGAGCTCTACGCGATCGTCGGGAGCGAGATCGCGGCCGTGCCCGCAGCGCTCGAGGAGCACTACGCACGGTACTTCGCCGACCGCTCGGCGTCGGCCGCGCTGACCGCGCAGGTGAACGCCGTGTTCGCAGACCTCGAGGCGCGTCTCACCGCCCTGAGCGACGAGCTCGAGGCCCTCGGCGTGCGCATCGACGCCGAGCAGGCCTCCTACGACGTCGACGCCGCCGCGCTCGAGGCCGAGATCACGACCTTCAACGCGCGCGCGGCCGAGCCCGGCGGCTACACGAGCCAGTCGGTGTTCCTGCGCGACCGCGACGCGCTCGTCGCGCGGCAGCAGGAGCTCGATGCGCGCCTGCAGGCGACCAACGCCCTCGTCGCGCAGTACAACGCGCTGCTCGAGGAGCTCGACGCGCTCAACGCCGAGGCCGACGACCTCAATCGCTCGATCAACGTCGAGCTCGTGCCGATCGAGGAGCGGGACGGGGTCGAGGCGCCCACGAGCGGCTGAGCGACGCGGTCGTGCTCGTTCAGCGGCTCGTCAGTAGCTCGTCAGCACGTCGTTCGTCGGGAAGATCGACTCGATCTCGGCGAGATCGTCGGGGGTGGGCTGCCACGCATCCGCTGCCGCCGCGTTCTGCGCGATCTGCTCGGGCGTCGTGGCACCCGCGATGACGCTCGCGATGGCGGGGCGGCTCAGGAGCCACGCGACCGTGGCCTCGAGCATCCCGACCCCCCTGCTCTCGCAGAAGGCCGCGTAGGCGTCCATGCGGTCCCACGGGGCGTTCTCGACGATGTGCGGGCGCTGGCGCATGATGCGGGAATCGGTCGGGCCGCCGTCGCGCGTGAACTTGCCGGTGAACAGCCCGTTGTACAGCGGGAAGTAGGGCAGGACGCCCACGCCGCGAGCGGTCGCCGCCGGCAGCAGCTCGCGGTCGGCGCCGCGCGTCAGGAGGCTGTACTCGTTCTGGGCGGAGACGAAGCGCTCGTGGCCGTGCAGCTCGGCCACGAGGTCGGCCTCGACAAGCTGCCACGCGGCGAAGTTCGAGTGGCCGAAGTAGCGGATCTTGCCCTCGTCGACGAGCTCGTCGAGCGCCGCGATCGTCTCCTCGATCGGAGTCGCGGGGTCGGGCGTGTGGAACTGGTAGAGGTCGATCCAGTCGGTCTGCAGTCGGCGCAGGCTGCCCTCGACGGCGAGGCGGATGTAGCGGCGCGAGCCCTTCGCGCCCCAGTGCGGGATGGGGCTCTCGTAGTCGGCGTGCCCGAACTTCGTGGCGAGGACGACCTCGTCGCGGCGGCCCCTGAGGGCCTCGCCCATCATCGTCTCGCTGCGGCCGTAGGCGTAGCCGTAGATGTCGGCGCCGTCGAGCAGGGTGATCCCCGCGTCGAGGGCGGCGTGCAGGACGCGCGTCGTGCCCTCCTGCGACTCGGTCGCGCTGCCGGGGCGGCCGAAGTTGTTGCAGCCGAGCCCGATCGTCGACACGCGGAGGCCCGAGCGGCCGAGGGTGCGGTAGGTCATCTCGCTCATTCCTCCATCCTGGCGCAGTCGCGTGGGGGCACGGCGCGCCGCTCCTCCCCAGCCGTGCTCCTCCGCGTGCTCGTCCCCCGCGTCCGATTCCCGCCGGTCGAGGATGCCACGGGCGATTAGCCTGTCGACATGACGAGCACCACCGCCCCCGCCGCCCCTTCCACCGCCGCGCCCGCCCCTGCCGGCGCCTCCCCCTCCGCCCCGCCCGCGGCCGGTCGGCTCGTGGTCGAGTCGCCGCTCGGCCGCATCCTCCTCGTCGGCGACGACGAGGCCGTCACTCGGCTCGAGATCGAGACCGCGCAGGGTTTCCGCGACGGCGAGGCGCCGGATGCGCCGACGCCCGTCCTCGAGCGCGCGGCCGCGCAGCTCGGCGAGTACTTCGCGGGCGACCGTCACGCCTTCGATGTCCCCGTGCGCCTCGGGGGCACCGCGTTCCAGCGCGCGATCTGGGCCGAGCTCGACGCCATCCCCTTCGGCGAGGTGCGCAGCTACGGCGAGCTCGGGCGGGCGACCGGGCGGGCGACCGCGGGTCGCGCTGTGGGCGGAGCCGTCGGCGCGAACCCCGTGCCGCTGCTCGTCCCGTGCCATCGGGTCCTCGCGGGCGACCGCCGGATCACGGGCTACAGCGCCGGTCTGGGCGTTCCCACGAAGGTGTGGCTGCTCGACCACGAGGGCATTGCGCACCGCTGATGGCCCCGCGCTCCGACCTCACCGTCGACGACGACGGTCTCGCCCGCTGCGGCTGGGCGGGCGCCGACCTCGAGTACCGCCGCTATCACGACGAGGAGTGGGGCCGACCTCTGCGCGGCGATCGGCCGCTGTTCGAGAAGCTCTCGCTCGAGGCCTTCCAGTCGGGCCTGTCGTGGATCACGATCCTCAAGCGGCGCGAAGGGTTCCGCTCCGCGTTCGCGGGCTTCGACCCCGCGGTCGTCGCCGAGTTCGACGACGCGGATGTCGATCGGCTGATGGGCGATCCCGGCATCATCCGCAATCGCGCGAAGATCGCGGCGACGATCGCGAACGCACGACTGCTCGCTCCGTGGCTCGCCGAGGAGCCCGGCGCTCTCGACGCGCTCATCTGGTCGCATGCCCCGTCACGGCGGGGGCCCCGGCCGACGGCCCTCGCCGACCTGCCGGCCACGACCGCCGAATCGGTCGCCCTCGCGCGAACGCTCAAGGCGCGGGGCCTGCGTTTCGTCGGTCCGACGACGGCCTACGCGCTCATGCAGTCGGCCGGGCTCGTCGACGACCACCTCGAGGGCTGCTGGCGCGCGAGCTGACCGACGTCACCGACTCGCGAAGCCGTCGAGCGTCGCGGGGACCACGAGCTCGAGCTCACCCGGGGAGCCGGGCCGCAGAGGCCATCCGAGCTCCGTTGCGACGGCCATGACGCCCTCGAGAGAGTCGGGCACAGGACCGCGCTCGAGCAGGGCGCGCACGAACGCGCCCTTGCCCTTCTTGTTGAAGTGATTGAGCGCGCGAGCGACGCCGTCGTCCCCGATCGACACGACGCGCACGAACAGCGCGTCACCGCGAGTCGGCAGCGGGCCGAGGGCCGCGTAGCCCTCCGACCGCAGATCGAGGATCGGGCCGGGGAGCGCCGCGACGATGGGTGCGAGCACGGGCGCCCAGTGCCGCTTGAGCATCACGCCGGGCAGTCGGCTGTCGTGCGAGAGCCGATAGGCGGGGACGGGGTCGGCCGCGCCGAGAATCCCGAGCAGCGCCGAGTGCACGACGACGTGGCGCTCGGCCCGGCTCCGCGCAGAGCTCGAGAGGCTCGGAGCATCGAGCGCGTCGTAGAGCACGCCCGTGTAGCGGTCGAGGGCCGGCATCGTGGGGCTCGAGCGCGCCGCGCGGGCGCGCGCGAGCTCCGTCGCCGCGGACTTCGCGCCGAGCTTGAGGGCGCGCGCGGCGTCGGCGTCGGCTCCGGCGAGGAGGGCGTCGAGAGCGTCGAGGAGGCTGCGTCGGGCATCCGTCGCCTGCGGGAACGACAGAGCCGCGAGATCCAGAGAGGATCCCGCGGCTCCGCCGTCGCGCTTGGTCTCGGAGGGCGGGAGGATCAGCGTCGTCACGACGCGCCCCCGCCCGGCCCGGCGCCCCGAAGGGCGTCGGAGGCCGTCACGTCAGGAGACGAGCTCGGCCTGGCCCGCGACGATCGTCACGGTGTTGTTCTCGACCGAGAGGAAGCCGTCCTCCGCGCGAGCGGTGAGCGGCGCGCCGCTCACCGGAGTGATGCGCACCTCGCCCGCGCTCAGGATGCCGAGGATCGGCTCGTGACCGGGCAGGATGCCGATCTCGCCCTCGGTGGTGCGGGCGACGATCTGCTTCGCGGTGCCCGACCAGACCTCGCGGTCGGCCGAGACGACGCTCACGGTGAGCTCGGCCATGATCAGCCGTTCTCCTTCTGGATCTGAGCCCACTTCTCCTCGACGTCGCTGATCGCGCCGACGTTGAAGAAGGCCTGCTCGGCGACGTGGTCGAACTCGCCCTTGGCGATCGCGTCGAACGACTCGATCGTCTCCTTGAGCGGAACGGTCGAGCCCTCGACACCCGTGAACTTCTTGGCCATGTAGGTGTTCTGCGAGAGGAACTGCTGGATCCGGCGCGCACGCGACACCGTGATCTTGTCCTCCTCGCTGAGCTCGTCGACACCGAGGATGGCGATGATCTCCTGGAGCTCCTTGTTCTTCTGCAGGATCGCCTTGACGGTGGTCGCCACGCGGTAGTGGTCCTCGCCCAAGTAGCGGGGGTCGAGGATGCGCGAGGTCGAGGTCAGCGGGTCGACGGCCGGGTACAGACCCTTCGACGCGATCTCGCGGCTGAGCTCGGTCGTCGCGTCGAGGTGCGCGAACGTCGTGGCGGGGGCCGGGTCGGTGTAGTCGTCGGCGGGGACGTAGATCGCCTGCAGCGAGGTGATCGAGTGACCGCGCGTGGAGGTGATGCGCTCCTGCAGGATGCCCATCTCGTCGGCGAGGTTCGGCTGGTAGCCCACCGCGGAGGGCATGCGGCCGAGGAGGGTCGAGACCTCCGAGCCGGCCTGCGTGAAGCGGAAGATGTTGTCGATGAAGAGGAGGACGTCCTGCTTCTGCACGTCGCGGAAGTACTCCGCCATGGTGAGGGCCGACAGGGCGACGCGCAGACGCGTCCCCGGCGGCTCGTCCATCTGGCCGAAGACGAGGGCGGTCTTGTCGAAGACGCCCGCCTCCTCCATCTCGTGGATGAGGTCGTTGCCCTCACGGGTGCGCTCGCCGACACCGGCGAACACCGACACACCGCCGTGGTCCTGCGCGACGCGCTGGATCATCTCCTGGATGAGGACGGTCTTGCCGACGCCGGCACCGCCGAAGAGACCGATCTTGCCACCCTGCACGTACGGGGTGAGGAGGTCGATGACCTTGATGCCGGTCTCGAAGAGCTGCGTCTTCGACTCGAGCTGGTCGAACGACGGGGGCTTGCGGTGGATCGGCCAGCGCTCGGAGACCTCGACGGCGGCACCGGGCTCGCCGTTGAGGACCTCGCCGAGGACGTTGAAGACCTTGCCCTTGGTGACGTCGCCGACGGGGACGGTGATCGCCTCGCCGGTGTCGCGCACCTCCTGGCCGCGGACGAGTCCGTCGGTCGGCTTGAGCGCGATCGCGCGGACGAGGTCATCGCCGAGGTGCTGGGCGACCTCGAGCGTGAGCACGGTCGACTCGTCGCCGATCGTGATCGTCGTCTGCAGGGCGTTGTAGATGCCCGGGATGGCGTCGTGCGGGAACTCGATGTCGACAACGGGGCCCGTCACGCGAGCGATGCGGCCGACGCCGGCGCTCGTGGTGGGGGCCTTCTCGGCCGGAGCAGTCGTGGTCATGGGTTCGTCCCTTTTTCTCGGTGCTTACTTCGCCGAGACGAGGGCGTCAGCGCCGCCCACGATCTCGGAAATCTGCTGGGTGATCTCGGCCTGGCGAGCGTTGTTCGCCAGTCGGGTGTACTCGCGGATGAGCTTGTCGGCGTTGTCGGTGGCCGACTTCATCGCCTTCTGACGCGCCGCGTGCTCGGATGCCGCCGACTGCAGCATCGCGTTGAAGATCCGGCTCTCGATGTAGACGGGCAGGAGGCCGTCGAGCACGTCGTCGACCTCCGGCTCGAACTCGTAGAGCGGGAGGACATCGGTCTCGCCCGGCTCCTCGACCCCGTCGACGATCTCGAGGGGAAGGACGCGGACGATCTCGGGCGTCTGCGTCACGAGGCTCACGAAGCGGTTGTAGACGATGTGGATCTCATCGACGCCCTCGTTCTCGCCGCCGGCGATGAACGCGTCGACGAGGGTGTCGGCGATGTCCTTCGCCGTCTCGAACGTCGGCTGGTCGGTGCCGCCCATCCACTCCTTCGCCGCCGTGCGGCGACGGAAGGCGTAGTACTGGACGGCCTTGCGGCCGACGAGGTAGTTGACGACCTCGAGGCCCTCGCCCTCGAGCCGCGTGCGCAGCTCGTTCGCCTCGCGGATGACCTGCGAGCTGAAGCCGCCCGCGAGTCCGCGGTCGGACGAGAACACGACGACGGCCGCACGGCGCGGGTTCTCGCGCTCGGTCGTGAGCACGTGGTCGACGTTCGAGTACGTGGCCACGGCCGAGACGGCGCGCGTCACGGCACGGGCGTAGGGCGCCGATGCGGCCATGCGCGCCTGAGCCTTCTGGATCCGCGAGGCGGAGATGAGCTCCATCGCACGCGTGATCTTCTTGGTCGTCTGGGCAGACCTGATCTTCTGCCGGTAGACCCGAAGCTGCGCTCCCATGTCTCTCTTTCTGTCGAAGGGGTGAGGATGTCCGGTGCCGGTGCGCGGCGGGCCCTGCGCCGTCGAGGTGCGGGCCCGCCGTCGCGACCTAGCGCTTGCGGCGGACGATCTTCTCCTGGTTGATGTCTTCCGCCTCGGTCTCGTCGAACTCCTCGTGACCCGCGTGCACGCCGCCGTTGGCGCCGCCCTGGAACTCGAGCACGAAGGCGTCGACGGCCTTCTCGAGCTCGGCCTCGGTGTCGCCGTCGAGCACGTTGGTGTCGCGCAGCGTCGTGAGGATCGAGGTGTTGCGGTGGAGGTGGTCGAGCAGCTCGCGCTCGAAGCGGAGCACGTCGGAGACCTCGAGGTTGTCGAGCTTGCCCTTCGTGCCGGCCCAGATCGAGACGACCTGCTCCTCGACGGGGTACGGCGAGTACTGCGGCTGGCGCAGGAGCTCCGTGAGGCGAGCGCCGCGGGCGAGCTGACGACGGCTGGCCGCGTCGAGGTCGGAGGCGAACATCGCGAACGCCTCGAGCGAGCGGTACTGCGCGAGCTCGAGCTTCAGGGTTCCCGAGACCTTCTTGATGCTCTTCACCTGGGCGTCACCGCCGACGCGCGAGACCGAGATGCCGACGTCGACCGCGGGGCGCTGGTTGGCGTTGAACAGGTCGGACTGCAGGAAGATCTGGCCGTCGGTGATCGAGATCACGTTGGTCGGGATGTACGCGGAGACGTCGTTGGCCTTGGTCTCGATGATCGGGAGGCCCGTCATCGATCCCGCGCCGAGGTCGTCCGAGAGCTTCGCGCAGCGCTCGAGCAGACGGGAGTGCAGGTAGAAGACGTCACCCGGGTAGGCCTCGCGCCCCGGAGGACGACGGAGGATGAGCGACACGGCGCGGTAGGCCTCGGCCTGCTTCGACAGGTCATCGAAGATGATGAGGACGTGCTTGCCGCCGTACATCCAGTGCTGGCCGATGGCCGAGCCGGTGTAGGGGGCGAGGTACTTGAAGCCCGCGGGGTCGGAGGCCGGAGCCGCGACGATCGTCGTGTACTCCATCGCGCCGGCCTCTTCGAGCGCGCCCTTCACGGCCGCGATCGTCGAGCCCTTCTGGCCGATGGCGACGTAGATGCAGCGGACCTGCTTCGAGACGTCGCCCGACTCCCAGTTCGACTTCTGGTTGATGATCGTGTCGATCGCGATCGCCGTCTTGCCCGTCTGGCGGTCGCCGATGATGAGCTGACGCTGGCCGCGGCCGACGGGGATCATGGCGTCGATCGCCTTGATGCCGGTCTGAAGGGGCTCGTGCACGCTCTTGCGCTGCATGACGCCGGGGGCCTGGAGCTCGAGGGCACGACGACCCTCCGACGCGATCTCACCGAGACCGTCGATGGGAGCGCCGAGCGGGTCGACGACGCGGCCGAGGTAGCCGTCGCCGACGGGGACCGAGAGGACCTCGCCCGTGCGCGTCACCTCCATGCCCTCGACGATGCCGGTGAACTCGCCGAGGATGACGACGCCGATCTCGTTCTCGTCGAGGTTCTGGGCGAGGCCCAGCGTGCCGTCGGCGAAGCGGATGAGCTCGTTCGCCATGACGCCGGGGAGGCCCTCGACGTGCGCGACGCCGTCACCGGCGTCGGTGACGCGACCGACCTCGGTCGCGACCGCAGCGCCGGGAGCGTAGCCCTTGGCGAAGTTCTTCAGCGCGTCGCGGATCTCGTCCGGGCTGATCGTCAGTTCTGCCATGTTCTTCCCTTTTCGTTCAGGCCCGACTCGGGCCCGTTCTGGTGTGACGGCGAAGGCCTAGCCGGCCAGCCGGAGCTTGAGTTCGGTCAGTCGGGCCGCGACGCTGCCGTCGATGACCTCGTCGCCGACCTGGACGCGAGCGCCGCCGATGACGGCGGGATCGATGACCTGGTCGAGCGTGAACGCGCGACCGTAGCGGCGCTGCAGGCTCGCGCTGATCGCGTCGCGCTGCGCGACGGTGAGCGGCTGCGCGACCGTGACGGTCGCGACGCCCTTCCCGGCGACGTCCGCGACGAGGGCGGCGCCGTGGCGCACGAGCGCCCCGATGCGACGACCGCGCGGCTGCTGCACGAGGTGCCCGGCGATCGCGATGGTCTGCGGGCTGGCCGAGCGGCCGAGCAGGCTCTGGACGAGCGACAGCTTGCCCTCGGCGTCGCCGCGCTTGCTGCCGATCGCGAGCTCGAGCTCAGCATCCGATGCGACCGCGCGACCGAACGCGAAGAGCTCGCTCTCGACCTCGACCGATGCCGGAGCCGACCGGGCGACGGCCCGGATGCCGATCTCCTCGATGCCGGCGAGCAGCTCGTCGCCGCTCGACCAGCGGTTCGCGACCATGCCCTCGAGCAGACCGCGGGCCGGAGCCGTGAAGCCGCCGAAGATCGAGCCGATGAGCCCGGCCTTCGCCTCGGGCTCGACCGAGCGATCGGTCAGAGCGCTCGTGAGCTGGGGCGAGGAGCCGATCGTGCGCGCCGCGAAGAGCAGCTGCTCACCCGCGACCAGATCGATGCCCGTCGAGGCGGCCAGCTGAGCGCGGGCCGACTCGAGGGCGCTTCTCGTAGCTGAGCCCATGCCTACTTGGCCGCCTTCTCGGAGGCCTCGAGGTCGGCGAGGAAGCGGTCGACGATGGCCGTGGCCTTCTTGTCGTCGGTGAGCGACTCACCGATGACGCCGCTCGCGAGGTCGAGGGCGAGCGTGCCGACCTCAGCGCGGAGCGAGACGAGAGCCGCCTGGCGCTCGGCCTCGATCTGCTGCTGAGCCGTCGCGGTGATGCGGGTCGCCTCGGCGCTCGCCTGCTCCTTGAGATCGGCGAGGATGGCTCCGCCGTCGACGCGAGCCTGCTCGCGGATCTTCGACGCCTCGGCGCGGGCCTCGGCGAGGAGCTTGTTGTACTCCTCGAGCGCGGCCTTGGCCTCAGCCTGAGCCGACTCGGCCTGCTTGATCCCGCCCTCGATCTTGGCGCTGCGCTCGTCGAGCGTGGTCTGCACGCGCGGAAGGACGACCTTCCAGAACACGAGGAGGACGAGCAGGAACGGGATGATCGAGTAGACGATGTCGTACCACGCCGGAAGGAGCGGGTTGACCGGCTCCTCCGCCGCGATGGTGAGTGCCTCAAGCACGAGCGGATCCTTAGACGAAGATGAAGTAGGTCGCGATACCGATGAAGGCGAGCGCCTCGGTGAACGCGATACCGATGTACATGAGCACCGTCAGGCGGCCCTGGAGCTCGGGCTGGCGGGCGACCGACTCGATCGTCTTGCCGACGACGATGCCCACGCCGATGGCCGGGCCGATCGCGGCGAGGCCATAGCCGACCGTCGCGATGTTGCCTTCGAGCTCAGCGAGAACAGTGTTTGCGTCCACGAGGGGTGTTTCCTTCCGTGTTGGATGAACCGGGCGGGAGCCCGGCCTAGTGCTCTTCCGCCAGCGCGAGCTGGAGGTAGACAGCGGTCAAGAGGGTGAAGACGTACGCCTGCAGAACCGAGACGAGGATCTCGAAGAAGGTGAAGGCGATGCCGAAGACCTGGGTGCCGACGCCCGCGAGGATCCAGCCACCGCCGAGGTCGGTCATGAAGAACGCAGAGGCGGAGAAGAACAGCACGAGCAGCAGGTGGCCGACGACCATGTTCATGAGCAGTCGGAGCGTGAGCGTGATCGGGCGGAGGACGAACATCGAGACGAACTCGATCGGCGTCACGATGATGTAGAGCGGCCACGGCACGCCGGGCGGGAAGAGCGCGTTGCGCAGGAAGGCGCCGGGGTGCTTGCGCAGGCCCGCGTAGATGAACGCGATGTACGAGGCGACTGCGAGCACGAGCGGGAGGCCGATGACCGACGTCCCCGCGATGTTGATGCCCGGGATGATGCCCGTGAGGTTCATGAAGAGCACGAGGAAGAAGATCGTGGTGAGCAACGGCAGGAAGCGACGGCCGTCCTTCTTGCCGAGCAGGTCCTCCGCGATGTTGACGCGCACGAGGTCGAGACCCATCTCGACCGTGCCCTGGAAGCGGCCGGGGACCAGCTGCATCTTGCGGGTGCCGAGCCAGAAGACGAGGATCAGGAGCGCGACGATCACGAGTCGCAGCAGCATGATGCGGTTGAGCTCGAACGGCGTTCCCTCGAAGAGGACGGCCGGCGGGAAGAAGTCGAGGATCGACGGACCGGAGAAGCCTCCCTCGGAACCTTCGTCGGTCGCGAACGGGAGCAGGGGGATCAGGGCGGCAGCGCTCAGGGGAGTCTCCAGAATCGGGGCGGCACACGAGGTGCCGCGGCGATCGGCAATGGCTTCACCCTATCAAGGAAAAGGGGCAGGGCCGAACCGGCATCGGGTGCGCGGGCGCGCGCGCGGCGGCCTCGGCGAGGCCGCTCGGGGTGCTACGCGCCGGGCGTCGGGCGGGCGTCGCTCACGTACGGGATGCGGGCTCGCGCGACGGCGATCAGGTCGACGATGAGGCCGCCGAGGACGGCGATGACGAGCGTGATGAAGAGGACGGTGGGCTCGACGAACGGCGCATCGCGCAGCGTGAAGACGAGCACGAGGAATAGGGCGAACTTCAGCAGCCACGCCCCGAGCACAATGGCGAAGTACGCAGGCGACAGGAGGTCGCCCCTCGTCACTCGATCGGCGAGGAGGATGCTGCCCGCGGTCACGGCGAGGAAGACGAAGCCCATGCCGGCACCGATGAGTCCGCTCAGGAGGCCGGGCAGCTCGGCGACGAGCGCCCCGACGACGCTGCCCACGACGGCGATCGCGACGCTCAGCGACGCCCCGTAGACGAGGGAGAGCCGCAGGGCGGGGGCGGCGGAGGATCGAGGGCGGTCGGCGGCGGTCATCGGGTCTCCTCCGGCAGGCGACGGGATCGGGTCAGGGTGTCGAAGACGGGGTCGTTCTCGTCGAACTCGGCGTCGATCGGGGGCGCGGCCGCGTCGAGCGGATCGAACCGGGCGAGCGGGCCGTCGGCGTCGTGGCTCGACTGCGCCGCGGCCTCGGCGCGCTTCCGCGTGCTCAAGGGCGCGAGCGTCACGACCGTGCACGCGACGAGGCCGAGGACGACCGCCGTGAGCGCCCATCCCCACGGCACGAACATGAACAGCAGGGTGCCGATCGCGATGACGGCCGTCCAGGAGTAGAAGATCAGCACGGCGTGGAAGTGGCTGTGCCCCATGTCGAGCAGGCGGTGGTGCAGGTGGAGTCGGTCGGCACTGAACGGAGACTTGCCGGCGCGCAGGCGGCGCAGCACCGCGAGGCCGAAGTCGAGCAGCGGGACGACGAGCACGGCGAACGGCAGCAGGAGCGGAATGAACGCCGGCAGGAGCTGGCTGCGGTCGATCGAGCTCGGGTTGATCTGCGAGGTGACGGTGATCGTCGAGATCGCCATGAGCATCCCGACGACGAGGGCCCCGCCGTCGCCCATGAACATCTTCGCCGGGTGCCAGTTGAGCGGCAGGAACCCCGCTGTCGCCCCCAGAAGCACCGCCATCGTGAGCGAGGCGAGGTTGAACGCCGACTGATTCGTCGTGATCGACAGGATGTAGCTGTAGATGAAGAACACGCCGCCCGCGATGAGGGTGACGCCCGCCACGAGGCCGTCGAGGCCGTCGATGAAGTTGACGGCGTTCATCACGAGCACGATCGCGAGCACGGTGACGATGAGCGACAGCGTCGGCGAGAGCACCGTGATGCCGTTCTCCGGCCCGATCGGCAGCGACACGATCTGCAGGCTCGCCCACGCGAGGAAGCCGGCGATGAGGATCTGGCTGGCGAGCTTGGTCATCCAGTCGAGATCCCACAGGTCGTCGGCGACGCCCACGACGAGCATGACGACGGCCGCCGCCACGATCGCGAGGATCGGGAACGGATCGGAGTACACGCGCTCGAACCAGCTGATCTGCGAGGCGACGGCGAGCGCGATCGCGACGCCGAGCACGATGCCGATGCCGCCGAGACGGGGCGTGGGGCGCGTGTGCACGTCGCGGTCGCGGATGCCCGGGTAGAGCTTGAAGCGGTGGCTCAGCGCCAGCACCGTGGCCCCGACCGCGAAGCTCGCGATCGCGGCGATGAGGGCGACGAGAGCGTAGAAGGTCACGCGAGGCGCTCCGCGCCGACGACGCGGGCGATCTCGTCGTCGGGGATGACGCCGTGGCGCACGATGCGCAGCCGGCCGTCGGGGAGGTGGAGGCTCGTGGCGTCGACGATCGTCGACCCGGGGTCGCGCGCGGGGTCGCTCCCCTCCCCCACGGCGCCGCCGTCGAGGTAGACGGCGACGCGGTCGCCGAGCATGTCGAGCGCCTCCTGCGCGGTGCGCGCCGCGGGCATCCCGCTGATGTTGGCGCTCGAGACGGCGAGCGGGCCGGTGTCGGCGAGGAGGTGCAGCGCGTGGCGGTTGTCGGGCATGCGCAGCGCGACCGTGCCGCGCGTCTCGCCGAGATCCCACACGAGGGACTCGCGCGCCTCGACGATGACGGTGAGCCCGCCCGGCCAGAACTCGGCGACGAGCGCTTCGACCTCGGGCGGCACCGACTCGGCGAGAGCGGCGAGCGTCGGGATGCCCGGGATGAGCACGGGAGGCGGCGCGTCGCGCCCGCGCTCCTTCGCATCGAGCAGCCGCTGGACGGCCTCGGGGCGGAAGGCGTCGGCGGCCACTCCGTACACGGTGTCGGTCGGGAGGACGACGAGCTCGCCGCGCCCGATGGCGCCCCGAGCCGCGCGCAGACCGGCGAGCAGCTCGGCCTCGACGGAGCAGTCGAACACGGTGGTCATGATGCGTTCATCGTAGTGGGGCATGCTTGGAGGGCCGCCGTCGAGCGGCCCCCTCCCCCTGGTCGACCGAACGGGATACCCACGCGCATGAGCCTGCTGTTCCTCTTCGACATGGACGACGTCCTGTACGACTACGACTGGCGCACGCGCATGGCCGGCCTCACCGCGATCACGGGCCACGACCTGCACGAGCTGCGGCGCCGGTGGTGGATCTCCGGGCTCGAGTGGCAGGCCGAGGCGGGCACGCCGTCGACGCCCGAGGCCTACCTGGCCGCGGTGAACGACGCGATCGGGGCGGACATCCCGGTCGAGGAGTGGGTGCGGATCCGCTCGGAGGCCACGCGGCCCCGGCCGGCCGCGCTCGATGCCGTGCGGCGCGCGAGCGAGCTCGGCCGCGTCGCTCTGCTCACCAACAACGGCATCCTCATCCACGAGCAGCTGCACGTCGTCGCGCCCGAGCTCGTGCCCATCATGGGACGCGAGCACATGCACGCGAGCGCCGCGTTCGGCGCGCGCAAGCCCGATCCGCTCGTCTACGCGCGCGTGCTCGAGCACTACGGCGTCGCCGCCGAGAGCGCCTTCTTCACGGATGACCGGCCCGAGAACATCGAGGGCGCGGCGTCGATCGGCATCACCGCGCACCTCTACCGCGACGCGGCCGGGCTGCGCGCGGCGGTCGAGGAGTTCGCCCGGGAATCGGCCGTCGCGTAGCGGGGCCGCCGCCGGCCCCCCGGCCGCCGCCCTACAGTGGGGCATGACCTCTCCCTCCCCCGCGCCCGATCTGCTGCGCCTCGGCGTCATCGCGACCTCGCGCAAGCCCGACGAGCGCCGCCTGCCCATCCACCCGGGGCACCTCGAGCGCATCGACGCCGACCTGCGCGCGCGCATGACGCTCGAGCGCGGGTACGGGGCGCGGTTCGGCATCGCGGATGCGGAGCTCGAGCCGCTCGTGGGCGCCATGGCCGATCGCGCCGAGGTCATCGCCGGCGCCGACGTCGTGCTCCTGCCCAAGCCGCAGGCGTCCGACCTCGAGGATCTGCGCGACGGCCAGGCGCTGTGGGGCTGGCCGCACTGCGTGCAGGACCGCGCGATCACGCAGCTCGCGATCGACAAGCGGCTGACCCTCATCGCGTGGGAGGCCATGAACCACTGGCGCTCCGACGGCGGGTTCGGGCTGCACGTGTTCCACAAGAACAACGAGCTCGCCGGGTACTGCTCGGTGATCCACGCGCTCGAGCTGTGCGGCTCGACGGGCGACTACGGCCGCCGCCTCAGCGCGGTCGTGATCGGGTTCGGAGCGACCGCGCGCGGTGCCGTGACCGCCCTCAACGCGCACGGCATCCACGATGTGCGCGTGCTCACGAACCGCGACATCGCGGCCGTCGGCTCGCCCATCCCCTCGGTCGACATCGTGCAGTTCGAGCACGACGCCGAGTCGCCGTTCTCGAGCACCGTCAACACCGACGACGGGCCGGTCGCCCTCCCCGAGTTCCTCGCCGCGAACGACATCGTCGTCAACTGCACGCTGCAGGACCCGAACGCCCCGCTGACCTACCTGCGCGAGGGCGACCTCGGCGCGTTCCGCCCCGGCAGCCTCATCGTCGACGTCTCGATCGACGAGGGCATGGGCTTCAGCTGGGCGCGGGCGACCTCCTTCGCCGACCCGATGTTCACGGTCGGCGGCTCGACGAACTACTACGCCGTCGATCACAGCCCGTCGCTGCTCTGGAACTCGACGACGTGGGAGATCAGCGAGGCGCTCATGCCGTTCCTCCGCACCGTCATGGAAGGCCCGACGTCATGGGCCGGGTCCGACACCATCGACCGTGCGATCGAGATCGAGGACGGCCGCGTGCGCAACCCGGCGATCCTCGCGTTCCAGGGGCGGTCGGCGGAGTACCCGCACTCCCCCGTCTGATTCGTCGGCGGTGCGCGGTCGTCAGCGGCGCGCGGTCGTCGCGCGGTCGCGGCCCAGCAGGTCGCGGTGGCACGCCACGGCGGAGAAGCCGTCGGCGCGCAGGATCGCGGCGATGGCGGCGGCCTGCAGCTCGCCGTGCTCGATCACGAGGGCGCCGCCCGGGCGGAGCAGGCGGCGCGCCGTCCGGGAGAGCGCGCGCACGGCATCCAGGCCGTCGTCTCCGGAGTAGAGCGCCACGGCGGGGTCGAACAGGCGGACCTCGGGGTCGCGGGGTACCGCGTCGAGCGGGATGTACGGAGGGTTCGAGGCGACGACGTCCACGAGGCCGTCGAGCTCGGGGAGCGCGTCGGCGAGGTCGCCCTCGACCAGGCGCACGCGGCCGGCGCCGTGGCGCTCGATGTTGCGGGCCGTCCAGGGAAGGGCATCCGGCGACTTCTCGACGGCGACGACGCGCGCGTGCGGGACCTCCGTCGCCATCGCGAGCGCGATCGCTCCGGAGCCGGAGCCCAGGTCGACAGCGAGCGGCTCGGGGCTCGGCACGAGCGCGAGGGCGTCGATCGCGAACTGCACGACGAACTCGGTCTCGGGGCGCGGCGTGAAGACGCCGGGGCCGACCGCGAGCTCGAGCGAGCGGAAGGGCGCGAGGCCCGTGATGTGCTGCAGGGGCTCGCGGGCCGCCCGTCGGGCGATCGCGGCGCGGATGGCGCGCGCATCCGCCTCGTCGACCGCGGTGCGGGTGAGCGCACGGGCCTGGACTCCCCCGCGCGAGAGCCCGAGCACGTGGCCGATGAGAAGGTCGGCATCGACCTCGGGGCCGGGGACGCCCGCGGCGGAGAGCGCGTCGATCGCCTCGCGACGCAGGGCGTCGAGGTCGGGAGCCGTCATGCCGCGGAGCGCCGGGAGCGGATCAGGACGCGGTCTCGCCGAGGGACGCGAGTCGCGCCTCCTCGTCGGCCTGGATGCACGACTCGATGACCGGGCCGATCGCGCCGTTCATGACGGCGTCGAGATTGTAGGCCTTGTAGCCGGTGCGGTGATCGGCGATGCGGTTCTCGGGGAAGTTGTAGGTGCGGATGCGCTCCGAGCGATCCATGCCGCGGATCTGGCTCTTGCGCGCGTCGCTCGCCGCCGCGTCGATCTCCTCCTGCTGCTTCGCGAGGATGCGCGCGCGGAGGACGCGCATGGCGGCCTCGCGGTTCTGGATCTGGCTCTTCTCGTTCTGCATCGACACGACGATGCCGGTCGGGAGGTGCGTGATGCGCACCGCCGAGTCGGTCGTGTTGACGCTCTGACCGCCCGGGCCGGAGGAGCGGAAGACGTCGATCTTGAGGTCGTTCTGGCTGATCTCGACCTCTTCGGGCTCGTCGACCTCGGGGAAGACGAGGACGCCGGTCGTCGAGGTGTGGATGCGGCCCTGCGACTCGGTGGCGGGCACGCGCTGCACGCGGTGCACGCCGCCCTCGTACTTCATGCTCGCCCAGACGCCCTGCGACGGGTCGGTCGCGTTCGATTTGATCGCGACCTGCACGTTCTTGAAGCCGCCCATGTCGCTCTGCGTGGAGTCGAGGACCTCGACCTTCCAGCCGCGCGATTCGGCGTAGTACGAGTACATGCGCAGCAGATCGGCCGCGAAGAGCGCCGACTCCTCGCCGCCCTCGCCGCCCTTGATCTCCATGATGACGTCGCGGCCGTCGTCGGGGTCGCGCGGGATGAGCAGGCGGCGCAGCTTCTCCTGCGTCGTCGTCACGCGCTCCTCGAGGCTCGGGACCTCCTCGGCGAAGGCCTCGTCCTCCTTCGCGAGCTCGCGCGCGGCGACGAGGTCGTCCTGCGCCTGCACCCACACCTCGTGGGCGTGGACGATGCGGCTGAGCTCGGCGTAGCGGCGGTTGAGCTTCTTGGAGCGCGCCGCGTCGGCGTGCACCGCGGGGTCGGCGAGCTGCTCCTGCAGCGCCTCGTGCTCGGCGATGAGTGCGGTGACCGAGTCGAACATGGGTACTCCCTCGTCAGCGGGGGCGCGAGGCCCCCGCGATCAGTCCTCCTTGTGGGCGGGCTGGGTGCGGTCGGCCTGCGGCAGCGCCTTCTGGATCTGCACGAGGAACTCGACGTTCGACGCGGTCTCCTTGAGCTTGCCGAGGACGACCTCGAGCGACTGCTGCGTGTCGTGGCCGGCGAGGGCGCGGCGCAGTCGCCACGTGACCTTGACCTCCTCCGCGCCGAGCAGCATCTCCTCGCGGCGGGTGCCGGAGGCGGAGATGTCGACGGCGGGGAAGATGCGCTTGTCGGCGAGCTGACGCGAGAGGCGGAGCTCCATGTTGCCGGTGCCCTTGAACTCCTCGAAGATCACCTCGTCCATCTTCGAGCCGGTCTCGACGAGCGCGGTCGCGAGGATGGTGAGCGAGCCGCCGTCCTCGATGTTGCGCGCGGCACCGAAGAAGCGCTTCGGCGGGTAGAGCGCCGCCGAGTCGACGCCGCCCGAGAGGATGCGCCCGCTCGTGGGCGCGGTCACGTTGTACGCGCGGCCGAGGCGGGTGATCGAGTCGAGGAGCACGACGACGTCGTGGCCGAGCTCGACGAGGCGCTTCGCGCGCTCGATGGCGAGCTCGGCGACCGTCGTGTGGTCCTCGGCGGGGCGGTCGAAGGTCGACGCGATGACCTCGCCCTTGACCGAGCGCTGCATGTCGGTGACCTCTTCGGGGCGCTCGTCGACGAGCACGACCATGAGGTGGACCTCGGGGTTGTTCTTCGCGATCGCGTTGGCGATGGCCTGCAGCACGAGCGTCTTGCCCGCCTTGGGGGGCGAGACGATGAGGCCGCGCTGGCCCTTCCCGATGGGGGCGACGAGGTCGATGATGCGCGTCGAGAGCTTCTGCGGCTCCGTCTCGAGGCGCAGGCGCTCCTGCGGGTAGAGCGGCGTGAGCTTGCCGAACTCGACGCGCGCGCCGGCCTCCTCGACGGTCTGACCGTTGATCGAGTCGATCGAGACGAGCGCGTTGTACTTCTGGCGGCCCTGGCTCTCGCCCTCGCGGGGCTGGCGGATCGCTCCCACGACGGCGTCGCCCTTGCGCAGGTGGTACTTCTTCACCTGGCCGAGCGACACGTAGACGTCGCTCGGACCCGGGAGGTAGCCGGTCGTGCGCACGAACGCGTAGTTGTCGAGCACGTCGAGGATGCCCGCGACGGGGATGAGGACGTCGTCCTCGCCGACCTCGGGCTCGAAGTCGTCGCCGGCAGGGCCGCGTCCGCGCTTGCGGTCACGGCCTCGGCCGCGCCCGCGGCCGTCGGCATCCTGGTCGGCGCGCTCGCCCTGCGGGCCGTTCTGGCTCTGCTGGCCGTTCTGGTTCTGATGGCCGCGCTGGCCGCCCTGGGCTGCTGGGCCTTCTGCGCCTGCTGGCCGTCCTGCGCCTGCTGGCCGTCCTGGCCCCGCCCACCCTGGCGCCCGGCCGGAGCGGCGTCGCCCTGCTCGGGCTGCTGGCCGTTCTGGTTGCGGTCGCGGTTGCGGCGGTTGCGGTTGCGGTTGCGGCCGCGGCCGCCGCCGTTCTCGGCGTCGTCGTCGGAGCCGTCGGCATCGCTCGAGCGCTCGGAGTCGCTCGA
>JBKHYA010000027.1:0-20633 GCA_046565745.1 Actinomycetes bacterium | reverse complement strand
CGGCTGCGGTCGGTGCGGCTGCGGCTGGCGGTGGACGTCCAGAACCCCCTGTGCGGGCCCGCCGGCGCCGCCCACGCCTTCGCGGGGCAGAAGGGCGCCGACGCCGGGACCCGCGCCGAGCTCGACGCCGCGATCGCCTCCTACATCCCCGTCCTGCGGCGCGACGAGCGCGTCGATGACGCCGTGCGCTGGCTGCGGTCGCCGCAGCTCGGGCGCGCGGTCGGGCCCGCGTACCGCATCCTCTTCGCCGGCGCGGTCGCCTCCCTGCCCGATCGCTATCGGCGGATGCTCGGCCTGCGTCGCCCGTGGTGGCCGGCGATCACGGCGACACGCCTGATGCTCGCGGGCATGCGCGTCGTGCTCGGAACCGAGTCGTCGAGCATGCGCTTCACGCAGCTGCGACTCGCGCGGCTCGCGGGCCAGAACGCCTGAGCGCGCGCTCGGGCCCGGCCCGAGGGGTCAGAACGGCTGCTCGACCGGAAGCCCGGTGCGCAGCTCGACCGGCAGGTGGCCGAGGTCGTTGTGCGCGACGAGCACGGGCGGCTTCGCCGAGCGCACGCGGATGATCGTGAGCCCGCAGTTGGCCTGATTGACGCCCATCCACCGCCAGGCGGGGGCGCCGAAGACCTCGCGCACGAACCACGCGATGACGAAGTTGTGCGTGATGAGGAGATCGTGGCGGTCGTCGCGCGAGGGCGACAGCCACTCGGCGGTCGCGTCGGCCATCTGCGCCTCGCCCGCCGCGATCTCGGCCTCGGTCACGCCGCCGAAGAACGACTCGAAGGCGTGCGGCATGTCCGGCGAGGGGCCGGAGGGGATGCAGTCCATGAGCAGAGCCGTCGGCACCGGCTCGATCGAGGGCATGCGCGCGGTCATCGTGCGCGCCGTCTCGACCGCCCGCTGGAGCGGCGAGGTGTGCACGCTCGCGAACGGGACGCCGCTGAGGCGCTCGGCGATCGCCGTCGCCTGCCGCTGACCGCGCCCGCTGAGGGGGCCGTCGGGGAGCCCGTGCTCGGCGTCCTGCTGCTCGCCGTGGCGCACGAGGTACACGTACCGGGACACGATCGCACTCCTTCGTCGCCCTCGACCCTACGTCATCCCGCAGAACGAGGACCCGAGCCGTCGCGACCCCCGGATTGGGGAACGATAGGAATTCGAATGCGGACAGACAACCCGGTCTGTCCCCTGCTACAGTGATCCCATCGAGCCGGTTCTCCGGAGCGATCGGAGGAGCCACCCACTCCTCGCGAAGCAGATGCAGCGCCCCTGTCGTCCCGACCCCCCGATCGACGGCATCGGCAGCGCTGCAGTGAGGAGACACACCGTGACGGTCAGCGCCCCCCTCGAGGCCGCACGGCGTGTCGCCCCTGCGAAGGCCCGGATCCTCGAGACCGCCATGCGACGGTTCTACGACGACGGCATCCGCCAGGTCGGCGTCGACCTCCTGATCTCGGAGTCGAAGGTCACCAAGGCGACGTTCTACAAGCACTTCGGCTCGAAGGACCGCCTCGTGCTCGAGTACATCTCGACGCGGCGCGACGCGTCTCTCGAGTCGATCGAGGGCCTCGTCGTCGCCCACACCGACCCGCGCGTCGGCCTGCGGCTCGTGGCGGATGCCGTGGTCGCCCAGGTGAACGCCCCCGGCTACCGCGGGTGCCCCTTCCAGAAGGCCGCCGCCGAGTTCCCCGACCCGACCCACCCGGTGCGGGTCGTCGTGACCGAGTTCCACGAGTCGCTGCACGAGATCTTCGAATCCACGCTCGCGCGCATGGAGCACCCGCTGCCGGGCGAGGCCGCGGATGAGCTCATGCTCGCGTACGACGGCGCGATGGCATGGAGCCACGTCGGAGACGTGATCGCCGCGAGCTCGGCCCTGCGTCGCGTCTTCGACCGCATCATCGGCGAGACCGGGCGCTGAGCTCCTCCCCCCGCGAGCGGACCCGCGAGGGCCGCGTCGTTACGCGCTCGCGCGATCGAGCTCGGTGAGGTGGTGCCGCCCGAGCGCGAGTGCCGGCGCGGCCATGATCGCGTCGAGCTGATCCGCTCCGCTCACCGAGACGACCGGTGCGACGACTCGCGGCCGGCTCAGGAGCCAGGCGAGCGAGACGGTCGCGACGGAGGCGTCGACGTCGGCTCCGACGCGGTCGAGAGCGTGGAGGATGCGGATTCCCCGCCGGGTGAGGTGACGCACCGCCTCGGGTCCGCGACCGTGGCGCTCGAGATCGGCGCGCGATCGGTACTTGCCGGTGAGGAAGCCCGCTTCGAGCGCGAACCTCGGCATGACGCCGAGATCCAGCTGCGCGGCGACGCGAGCGAGACCGCCCTCGTACTCGGTGCGGTGGAGCAGGTTGTAGTGGTTCTGCAGCGCGATCATCGGCGCGACGCCGAGCTGACCGGCGGCGATGCGCGCCTCGAGCAGCCGATCGGGGGTGTGGTGCGAGCCGCCGAAGGCGCGGACCCGTCCATCGCGAATGAGCTCGTCGACCGCCGCCAGGGTCTCCTCGAACGGCACGGACTCGTCATCGATGTGGAGGTAGAGGATGTCGATGCTGCTCACGCCGAGCCGGTCGAGTGACGCGCTCACTGCCGCGTCGATCGCGCGCGCGGAGAGACCCGGGTTGTCGGGGCTCTTGCCGATCTTGGTCGCGATCGTGAGCCGATCGCGGACGCCTCGGCGGCGCATCCAGTTGCCGATCATGATCTCGCTGCGCCCGCCGGCGTAGGAGTCGGCCGTGTCGATGAAGGAGCCGCCGAGCTCGAGGAAGCGGTCGAGGATCGCGGTCGTGGTCGACTCGTCGGCCCGCCAGCCGAAGTTCGTGCCGCTGAGCGCGATCGGGAAGACGCGGATCGGGCTCGGCCCGATGCGGCGCCACGCTACGGGCATCGTGCCCCTCGGTGCGGAGGTCGGCGCGGATGTCGGCGCAGAGGTCGGTTCAGCGGTCGTCGGTGGCGACGCCATCAGGTCGGCGCCGCCCCTCGTGTCGGTCACGGTCGGGCCTCTCGAGCTGCGGCGGGGTGGCCGCGGGGTCGGTACGTGGCCACACGGTAGCGCCCGAGCCGACTTCCGCTCGACTCCGCCACGCGATCGTTATCCGACCGTGCATCGCCGGGCGCTGCGGCGTGTCCTCCCGGACGCCACGATGCGGCCGCGCCCCCACAGGCGCGACCGCATCGGGGTCCCTGCTCGGGCTACGAGGCGGGGTGCACCTCGTCGATGCCCGACGACTTCTTCGCCGCGTTGACCGCGACGATTCCGAAACCGACCTTGTTGAGCACGTCGGCAATCACGTAGATGATCGCGGCCACGCCGACCGCGAGGCCGATGTCGCTGCCGCTGATCTCGAGGAACTCCTGCGTCGCCGTGGCGAGCGGGTAGATCGACCAGCCGATGATCACGAAGAGGCGCATGATCGAGACGGCGCGGCGCACGTGCTCCGGGGCGCCGGAGACCTTGACCGTGAAGACGGCGTACACGATGTAGAGCCACGCGAGCACCGAGATCACGAAGAAGATCACGTTGCCGGCCGAGCCGGGCTCGCCGACCTCGCCGAGGTAGCCCGTGACGATCATGATGATGTCGGCGATGACCAGTCGGGTGATGAGGCCCTTCCTGGCTGCGCCGGCGAGGGCGACGATGATGCCGAACTCGATGAGGAGGAGCGGCGTCGTGATGAGCCAGTCGATGTATCGGACGGGGGTGGTCGCCTCGACCGCCGCGGCGTCGATCGCGCCACCGGGGAACGCGACCATGTCTTTCATGACGTAGTAGAGGATCGCCGCCACGAAGGTGATGACGGCCGCATACGTCGCGACCGACCTCAGCTCGGGCTTGAGATCGTTCCGCTCCATGAAGAACCACAGCGTGCCCGCCGCCATGGCGACGAAGCCGAGCATGAAGAACGCCTGCACAATCTGGAAGTCCACAATTCTCCTTCGAATCGTGTGAAGCGCCGCTCGGGGGCGAGCGGCGGCGATGACTCCATCGGGTTGTGGGCCCCTCCGGGATGGGTGACGCGCTGAATCTATTGTCGAGTGTCGGAATCCGCCCCCAGTGGAGCTTGAGCACGCTGTGCGTCACCTGGGGAACAACTGCATGTATTTGCATATAGTTGAGGAACCGTGCAGAGCCGCATGGCACGGTGGAGCATCCGAGTTCTGGATCGAGCCTGTAGGAGGCCTCAGTGACCAACGACCCGTTCTGGCGACTGCCCGACGTTCCGACCTTCGGGCTCTCGAGCCCCGACCTCAGCGAGGGCGACGACCTGCCCCAGTGGGCGCGGTCCGGCATCGCCGGCGCCGGGGGCGAGGACCGCTCCCCCGCGCTGGAGTGGAGCGGCGCGCCCGAGGGGACGCAGAGCTACGTCGTCATGATGTACGACCCCGACGCGCCCACCGGCAGCGGCTGGTGGCACTGGGCCGTCTACAACGTGCCGGCTTCGTGCACGTCCCTCCCCGCGAACGCGGGCGATCCGGATGCCGGCCTCCTGCCCGAGGGCGCGGTGACGGTCGCGAACGAGCTGCGCCTCAAGCGCTTTCTCGGTGCGGCGCCGCCCTCGGGTCACGGCGACCACCGGTACTACTTCATCGTCAACGCTCTCGACGTGCCCTCGATCGAGGTCCCGGAGGACGCGACGCCCGCGCTGCTCGGGTTCATCCTGCGCGACCACCTCGTAGGCCGCGCCGTGCTCTCCGGGCTCTCGCGCACCGAGTAGCGGCACCCCCGCACGACCGGGACGGCCCCGCGGAGCGCTCCGCGGGGCCGTTCTCTTGACGGCAGCTGAACAAGCGTTTAGCATCCTGAACATGCGTTCAACCGCCAACGATCAGACGCTGCGCTCGCGGATCAGGAATTCCGCGATCGCGCTCTTCGGCGCGCACGGCGCCGACGCCGTGAGCGTGCGCCGGATCGCGGCCGAGGCGGGCGTCAGCCCGGCGCTCGTGATCCACCACTTCGGCTCGAAGGACGGCCTGCGCGCGGAGTGCGACGAGCACATCGTCGAGGAGGTCCTCGGCCGCAAGCGCACCGCCCTCGAATCGCAGGGCGGCGACCTGCAGAGCGCGATGCAGCGCTGGCTCGCCGACGTCGATGCCCACCGGCCCAGTCTCGACTACCTCGCGCGGATGATCGCCGACGGCTCGCCCGCCGGCGACCGCCTCTTCGACGACCTGCTCGCCCGCACCGAGGCCATGCTCGCCGAGGGCGTCGCGAGCGGACGCATGAGGCCCTCGAGCGACCCGCGCATGACGGCCGTGCTCATCGCGATGCACGGACTCCTCCCCCTCCTCCTCGAGCGGCACCTCGGGCGCGCGCTCGGCGAGACGGGGCTCACCCCCGCGCTCGTGCGGCGCATGACCGTGCCGACGCTCGAGCTCTACACGCACGGCCTCTACGCCGACGCCGCCCTCCTCGAGGCCGCATCCGCGGCGCTCGCGGGCGACCCGACCACCGCGCGCGGCCCGCGCTCGGACAAGGGGGCCGGCGACCCGAATCAGGATCCGGACCCGCCGCGACCGCGGGCATCCGACCACTGATTCGCGCCCTCGGGGCGCCCCATGAGAGGAATCGTGATGACCGCAGTCATCGAGACCCGCGCGCTCACCAAGCGCTACGGGCGCCGGGCCGCGCTGCACGGCATCGATCTGACGATCGAGCCGGGGCGCGTGTTCGGCCTGATCGGCCCCAACGGAGCAGGCAAGACCACGACGATGCGCGTGCTGCTCGACATCATCCGCCCGACGAGCGGCGACGTGCGCGTGCTCGGCGAGCACCCCCGGCGCGGGGGCACGGCCCTGCGACGACGCATCGGCTACCTGCCGGGCGAGCTCGCGATGGACCACCGCGTGTCCGCGCGAGCGCTGCTCGCCCACCTCGGCGAGCTCAACGGCGGCGTCGAGCGCGGGCGCATCGACGAGCTCGCGCAGCGCCTCGGGCTCGACCTGAGCCGCCCCGTGCGCGCGCTCAGCAAAGGGAACAAGCAGAAGGTCGGGCTCGTGCAGGCCTTCGTGCACCGCCCCGAGCTGCTCATCCTCGACGAGCCGACGAGCGGGCTCGACCCGCTCGTGCAGCAGGAGTTCCTCGGTCTCGTGCGCGAGGCGCGGGACGCCGGCCAGACCGTGCTCCTCAGCTCGCACGTCATCAGCGAGATCGAGCACGCCGCCGACGAGGTCGCCGTCCTGCGGGCGGGCCGCATCGTCGAGGTGAGCCCCGTCTCGCGGCTGCGCGCGGCCGCGCGGCGGGATGCCCGCATCGCCGTCCGCGACGCCGACGCCGGCGATCTCGTGGCCCGCCTCCGATCGCTCGGCACGGTGCACGACATCGCGACGAGCACGGCCGACGGCACGACCACCGTGACCGCCCACCTCAGCGACGGGCTCACGGGGTTCGTGCAGGCGATCGCCGGCGCGGAGGTGCTCGACCTCGTGGTCCAGGAGCCCGACCTCGAGCGCACGGTTCTCGCGTTCTACGGGACAGGGGCCGACGACGCCGAGGAGGTCGGGGCATGACCGCGCTGCCGCTCCTCCGCCGCGTTCTCGCCGACTCGTGGCGCGGGCTGCTGGGCTGGGCCGCCGGCCTCGCCGCCGTCATCGGCATGTACCTGCCGCTGTACCCGTCGATCGGGGGCAACCCCGAGTTCGTCGCGATCATCGACAGCCTGCCGGCCGAGCTCGTCTCGGCGCTCAGCTACGACCAGATCACCTCGGGCGCCGGCTACACGCAGGGCACCGTCTACGGCCTCATCGGCTTCGCGCTCATCACGATCGCGGCGGTCGGCTGGGGCGCGGCGGCGATCGCGGGCGACGAGGAGCGCGGCACGCTCGAGCTCACGCTCGCGCACGGCGTGAGCCGCAGCCAGGTCGTGCTCGAGCGGTTCGCGGCGATCGCGCTCAAACTCGTCGCGCTCGTCGCGTGGACGTCGCTGCTCGTCGCGGCGCTCAACGAGCCCGCGGGCCTCGCTCTCGAGGCCGAGGGCATCATCGCCGGAGGGCTCGCCCTGCTCGGCACCGGGCTCGTCACGGCGACGGTCGGCCTGCTCGCCGGCGCGCTCACCGGGCGCCGCGCGATCGCCATCGGCGCGGGCGCTGGCGTCGCGGTCGCGGGGTACGCGCTCAGCGCGCTCGGCAACCAGAGCGCCGATCTGGAGTGGCTCCACACCCTCTCGCCGTACCACTGGGCGTACGGGTCGAGCCCGCTCGCCGACGGCCTCGATGCGAGCCTCTGGCCGCTCTACGGCGTCGCTCTCATCGCGCTCGCCGGGGCCGTGGTCGCGTTCCGCCGGCGCGACGTGGGGGTCTGAGCCGCGATCGCGACCGGGCCATGAGACGACGGATGCCCGCCCCCGGTATCGGGAGCGGGCATCCGGTCGTTCGGTGCTCGGGTCGGGCTAGCCGTCCTCGCCCTCGGCGGGCGCCTCGGCGCCCTCGCCGTCGGCGAGCACGGGGGCCAGCGAGAGCTTGCCGCGGTCGTCGGTCTTCGTGATCTCGACGAGGATCTTCTGACCCACGCTGAGGACGTCCTCGACGTTCTCGACGCGCTTGCCGCCGGCGAGCTTGCGGACCTCGCTGATGTGCAGCAGGCCGTCCTTGCCGGGCATGAGCGAGACGAACGCGCCGAAGGCCGCGAGCTTCACGACGGTGCCGAGGTACTGCTCACCGACCTCAGGGTTGATCGGGTTCGCGATCTGGTTGACACGGGCACGGGCGGCCTCGGCCGAGGGGCCGTCGACGGCGCCGATGTAGACCGTGCCATCCTCCTCGATCGAGATCTGCGCGCCGGTCTCGTCCTGGATCGAGTTGATCGTCTTGCCCTTCGGGCCGATCAGCTCGCCGATCTTGTCGACCGGGATCTGCACGCTGATGACGCGAGGAGCCGTGGGCGCCATCTCGTCGGGCGCGTCGATCGCCTGGTTCATGACCGCGAGGATCGCCATGCGGGCGTCCTTCGCCTGGCCGAGCGCCTGCTGGAGCACCGACGACGGGATGCCGTCGAGCTTCGTGTCGAGCTGGATGGCCGTGACGAACTCGCTCGTGCCGGCGACCTTGAAGTCCATGTCGCCGAGCGCGTCCTCCGCGCCGAGGATGTCGGTGAGGGCCGCGTAGCGGGTCTCACCATCCACCTGGTCGCTGATGAGGCCCATCGCGATGCCCGCGACCGGCGCGCGCAGCGGCACACCGGCGTTGAGCAGCGAGAGGGTCGAGGCGCAGACCGAGCCCATCGAGGTCGAGCCGTTCGAGCTCATGGCCTCGCTGACCTGACGGATCGCGTAGGGGAACTCCTCGCGGCTCGGCAGCACCGGCACGAGGGCGCGCTCGGCGAGGAAGCCGTGCCCGATCTCGCGACGCTTGGGGCTGCCGACGCGGCCGGTCTCACCGGTCGAGTAGGGCGGGAAGTTGTAGTGGTGCAGGTAGCGCTTGCTCGTGACGGGGTTCAGCGAGTCGATCTGCTGCTCCATCTTGAGCATGTTGAGGGTCGTGACGCCGAGGATCTGCGTCTCGCCGCGCTGGAAGATCGCCGAGCCGTGGACGCGCGGGATGACCTGCACCTCGGCGTCGAGCGCGCGGATGTCAGCGAGGCCGCGACCGTCGATGCGGATGCCCTCGGTGAGCACGCGCGTGCGCATGATCTTCTTCGAGACCGACTTGTAGGCGGCGCCGAAGTCCTTGAGCGAGTCCTCGGGCAGGTCGCCCGCGGCGACGCGGCCCTCGATGGCGACCTTGACGCGCGCCTTGAGCTCGTCGTCCGCCGCCTGGCGCTGCGCCTTGTCGGCGATCTGGTAGACGCCCGCGAGCTCGCCGTGGGCGATCTCGTCGACCGCGCTGTAGAGCTCGGCGCTGTAGGAGAGGAAGACCGGGTAGTCCTGGATCTCCTTCGCCGACTGCGCGGCGAGCTCCTGCTGCGCCTTCGCGAGCTGCATGATGAACGGCTTCGAGGCCTCGAGGCCCTGGGCCACGATCTCCTCGTTCGGCTTGACGGCGCCGCCCTGGATGAGGCCCCAGGCGCCCTCGGTCGCCTCGGCCTCGACCATCGTGATGGCGACGTCCTCGCTGCCATCGGCGTTGGTCACGACGCGACCGGCGACGATGATGTCGAAGACCGCCTCGGCGAGCTGGCTGTGCTTCGGGAACGCGACCCACTGGCCGCCGCCGTTGTTGTCGGGCATGAGCGCGAGGCGCACCGACGCGATCGGGCCGCTGAAGGGCAGGCCCGAGATCTGGGTCGAGGCGCTCGCGGCGTTGATCGCGAGGGCGTCGTAGAACTCGTCGGGGGCGATGCTGAGCACCGTGATGACGATCTGGACCTCGTTGCGCAGGCCCTCGATGAAGGTCGGGCGCAGCGGGCGGTCGATAAGGCGGCACACGAGGATGGCCTCGGTCGAGGGGCGACCCTCGCGGCGGAAGAACGAGCCGGGGATCTTGCCCGCGGCGTACGCGCGCTCTTCCACGTCGACCGTCAGGGGGAAGAAGTCGAAGCCCTCGCGGGGGTGCTTGCCGGCGCTCGTCGCGCTCAGCAGCATGGTCTCCTCGTCGAGGTACGCGGCGACGGCGCCCTGCGCCTGCTGCGCGAGACGACCGGTCTCGAACCGGACGGTGCGGGTGCCGTACTTGCCGTTGTCGAGAACGGTCTCGGCGAACTTGATTTCAGGACCTTCCATTGAGGTCTGTCTCCTTACACGTCTGTGCGCCGGGCATCCCGAATTGGATGCGCAGCGCGGCGCGCGGAGCAGGAGCGGGCAGGAAGGGACGTCGGCGTGATGCCGCCGGGTCTGCTCTGGCCAACAGTAGACATCCACCGTTCCGGCGCTGCGCGAGCGCTGCGAGACGGGAGATCACCACCGGTGACCAGCTTCGAGCCGGCCTGCTCCGTGCGGTATTCACTTGAGTGACGCGGAATCGCGCCTCGCCCAGGCTATCAGCCCGGCGTGTCGCGACCTAGTGCCCCGCCCGCTCAGCGCGTCGGCGCGCGCCCCGCGGCGGCCTCGTCGGCGTCCGCCGTGACGACGACCTTGCCGCGGAGGTGCCCCGCCTCGAGGAAGGCGAACGCCTCGCGCACCTCGGTGAGAGGGAACGACGCGGCGATCGGCACGTCGAGCTCGCCGCTCGCGACGAGCGCGCCGAGGGCATCCAGCGTTGGCGGATGCACGGCCCCGCGCCCGACGTTCCGGACTCCGTAGGCGCTCGCATCGGTCGCGATCGTGTTGATGCGCTCGGGCGGCACGCCGAGCGCGAGGGCGGCCTCGATCGTCTCGGCGCCCGCCTGGTCGAAGACGGCCGTGATGCCGTCGGGCGCGGCGGCGGCGAGGCGCTCGCGGAGTCCGTCGCCGTAGAGGACGGGCTCGACGCCGTGCGACCGCAGCCAGTCGTGGTTGCCGGTGCCCGCGGTGCCGATGACGCGGATGCCGCGACGGACCGCGAGCTGGCTCAGGATGCCGCCGACGCCGCCCGCCGCCGCGCTCACGACGATCGTGTCGCCGGCGGCGAGGCCCTGCGAGGCGAGGGCGTCCCACGCGGTCTGGCCGGCGAGGGCGAGCCCCGCCGCGACCTCCATCGGCACGCCCTCCGGAACGTGCGCGACGGCGCTCGCGGGCGCGAGCACCCAGTCGGCGAACGCCCCCTGCGGGATCGACCCGAACACGGCGTCGCCCGGCGCGAACCCGTCGACTCCGCGGCCGACCTCGTCGACCACGCCCGCGAACTCGCGCCCCACGTCGACCGGGAGCGGGAGGACGATGCGCGAGCGGCCCGAGCGGATCTTCGCGTCGACCGGGTTGAGCCCGCCCGCCGCGAACCGCACCCGCACCTCGCCAGGGCCGGGCGGCGCGACCTCGACGGTCTCGAACCGGAGGACCTCGGGCCCCCCGCGCTCGTGGTACCGGACGACGCGGGACGTGCGGGGACGAGGGCTCATGGGGCCAGCCTAGGCACCCCGCCCGCTCGGCGGCGCGCCCTCGATGTCGATGACGGGCACGCCGACGGCGAGGGCGAACCCCTCGACGCGCACGGGGTCGAGCGCATCGCCGATCGGCGTCGCGATGCGCCCCGACTCGATGACCCACAGCTCGGGGCGTCTGCGGCGGGCATCGACCCAGCGGCCGATCGCGAGCTCGTGCCCGTAGGAGTGCTCGGCCACCGCGAACGGGCTGCGCACGACGAGCGACCAGCCGTCGGAGCGCAGGCTCGTGCGCCACCGGGTCGTGATCTGCGCGGCGCTCGCCGCGAGCACGAGGAACCCGCCGAGCGACACCGCGATGAGAAGCCCCGTGAGGATGCCCGGGGGCGCGACGCCGACGACGAGCCCGGTCGCCGCCCCCGTCATCGCGATCGCCGCGAGGGCGAGTCGGAGGCCCCAGGGCCCGACGCCCGCCCGCACGACGGCGACCGGGCGGAGGAGGTCGTCCGACGGCATGATCACCTTGTGCGTCGTGCCGCCGCCGCACGGCTGAGGATCCGCCTGCCGACTACCGGTCGATGACGGGGAGCGGCAGCCGGTCGATCGCGAGGGCGGGATCGGGGCACGCGGCGCGCATGGCGGCGCGGTCGAGGGCGGAGACCCCGGTGACGGCGATGATCGACCAGATGTCGCGCCGACCCTCGCTGCTGGAGGGCCGGTCGCGGATGGCGTCGATGATCGGCCGGGTGTCGGCGATGTCGAGCCGCCCCCCGAAGGAGCGCACGCACGCGGGGAGCGCGGTGGTCAGCTGCGCATCGAGCCAGCGGGCCTCGATCGGCCCGCCGAGCGAGAACTCGGAGCTGAACGGCGGGAACTCGTGACGGCACAGCGCCTCGGCGACCGCGGGCGCCCACGGGTCCTCCCCCGCGATCGCCTCCCCGCCGAGCTCGGCCGGGCGGCCGAGGCGCTCGGAGGCGCATGCGAGGAGCCGCGCCCGATAGTCGGACGGGTCGACCCACTCGGTGAACTCGAACTGCAGGGGAGGCGAGTCGGGCCACTGCTCGCGCAGGTCGCGCTGGGTCGCCTGCGCGCTGTCGAACCACAGGTCGACGAGCCGCTCGGCGCGCTCGGCCGCGACGAGCTCGAGGCTCACGCTGGGCGGCTCGACGCTCGAGCATCCGCCGCACGCGATCACGAGCGCGGCGCCGAGGAGCGCACGCACCGATCGCCGCGCCGCCCGCATCACGGCACGATCTCGGGAGGGGCGAGGTCGAGGAGGACCTTGCCGGGGTCGGCGCACTGGGTCAGGACGCGTGCGCGCTGAAGCGGGTCGGCGACGATCTCGACGTGCGGCCACACGCTCTGCATCGCGCTCACCGACCGGCCGACGCTCGTGGGGTAGATCGCGGCGTCGATCGCGGCATCGACGTCGGGCACGACGAGGCGCGCGCCGACGCTGCTCGCGCACGCGGGGAGCTCGACGAGCAGCTGCTCGCGCACCCACTGCCGCTCGACCGGCCCGCCGAAGGGGTAGAGCGAGCTCCACGGCTGCACCGAGAGCCCGCAGCCGATGTCGGCGACGGGAGCCGTCCACGCGGGCTCGGAGATCGGGCCGGGCCCGACCTGCAGGAGGCCGCTCGCCTCGGTCACGGTGACCTCCCGACCGAGGGTCTCGCTCAGGCACGCCGCCCGCGCCTCGTCGATCTTCTCGACGGGCACCCAGCGGTCGAAGGCGATCTCGAGCTCGGCCTCGGGCCAGCGCTCGCGCACGAAGCGGGTGGAGTGGGCGACGGCCGCGCGCCACTGCGACGAGATCGTCGCCGATCGCTCGGCGGCGACATCCTCGAGCGTGACGGCGGGCGCGGCGGCCGGCGATGCGTAGCCCGCGAGCACGCCGAGGAGGAGGGCGGCGGCGAGGGCGAGGCGGGCGGTCATCGCGAGGCTCCGTCGAGGAGCGCCTCGGGCGCGGGGCAGCGAGCGGTGGCGGAGGCGCGCTCGAGCGGGTCGGGCCCGACGAGGGCGTACGGGTCGAAGGCGTCGTCCGTCCGCCACGTCGCCGCGAACTCCTGGCTCGGGGGCGCCTCGGCGACGGCCCAGCCGTGGCGCGCGAGGCATGACGGGAGCTCGGAGGTCACGTACTCGTAGGCCCACGGCAGCTCGACGCCGCGAACCGATTCCGCGAACCACGTGCGCACCGGGAACCGCCCCTGGCACTCGAAGGTCGCGACGTCGACCGCGAAGAGCTCGCGCGCGGAGTCGACGTCGACACCGCTGTAGTCGATGCGCTGCCCCTCGTCGGCGGCGCGGGCGCCGGGGAAACCCGCGGCGGCGAGGCACTCGGACATCGCGCCGCCCCACTCGGCGTAGTCGATCCAGCGGTCGACGACGACCTCGGGGAGCGCGACCGGCCCCCACTTGCCGCGCACGAACTCGGCGAGCCGCTGCATCGACCGCTCGTGCGCCTGCTCGGCGACGCGGTCGCGCTTGGCGGCGACGGCCTCGAGGCCGGCCGCCGTCTCGATCGGGGCGGGCGCGCACGCGGCGAGGATGCCCGGCGCGAGCAGCACGACGAGGATGCCCGCGATGGCTGACCGGCGGAGCGGACGCGCGCCATCGCGTCGCGTCGCGCGTCGCTGCTCGGGCATGCGTCGAGAATCGCACGCGGAACGGGGATTCGGCGGGGAATCCGGCGGGTCAGCGCCGGCGGCGGGAGAGCACGAGCTCGACGAGGTAGCTCACGACGATGGCGAGGGCGACGACGACGAGGAGGGCGCGGGCGACGCCGCGCAGCGGGCCGGCGGCGGTCGTGCCGGCGAGCACGATGAGCGCGATGAGCGCGACGACGAGGGTGAGCCGCACGAGGCTCACGCGGCGCAGCGCGGAGGGCCGTCGCGCGCCGGCTCCCCGAGCCGAGGCCTTGCGCAGCCTCACCGGCGGCGGAAGCCCTCGGCGACGCGGTCGAACGCGGCCTCGAGCACGGGGCCGGGCTCGCCCTCGCCGTGGCGGGCCCACCAGATGAACGCCTGGTGCGCGATGAGCACGAGCGTGTCGCCGACGATCGCCGCGTCGAGGCCGTCGGGGTCGAGGCCGTCGCGGTCGATGAAGGTCTGGCGGATAGCCGCGCCGACGTCGGCGAAGCGGGCGACGCCGTCGGAGTGCAGCGTGTGGTTGTCGCCGATGAGCAGCAGCCGCTGACGCGTGACCTCGTGCCGATCGGAGGGGATGCGCGTCGCCGCGACGTAGGCGATGCGGACCGCGTCCATCGCGGGGAGCGACGGGTCGGTGCGCGCGAGCTCGGCCGTCAGCGAGTCGGCGAAGCCGTCGGTGCCGGCCCAGACGAGCGAGGCCTTGGCCGGGAAGTGGCGGAAGATCGTGCGCCGGCTGTGCCCGACGACGCGAGCGATGTCCTCCATCGTGACGGCGTCGTAGCCCTGGTCGCGGAACATGTCGAGAGCGACGTGCGCGACGCGCTCGAGGTCGAGCTCGACCGGTCGGCCGCGGCGGCGTGGTTCGTTCATCCGAGACACCCTAGCCCCGTCGCGGAAGCCGGGAGCGGAAGTGCCACAATTCCGGTCGTTCCGGTTCCAGAGACGACGAAGGCCGCCTCCCGACGGTGTCGGGGGCGGCCTTCGCGCAAGAAGCTCGCGGTGTCTCTCGACGACTCGCCAGCACGCAGAGCGTGTTAGCGGCGCAGACCCAGTCGCTCGATCAGCGAGCGGTAGCGCTCGATGTCGATGTTCTGCAGGTAGCCCAGCAGACGGCGACGCTGGCCCACGAGGAGCAGCAGACCACGACGCGAGTGGTGGTCGTGCTTGTGCTCCTTGAGGTGCTCGGTGAGGTCCTTGATGCGCTTGGTGAGCATCGCGACCTGCACCTCGGGGGATCCGGTGTCACCGGGGTGCGTCGCGTACTCGTCGATGATCGCCTTCTTGACGTCTGCTTCCAGTGCCATAGGTGATCCCCTCTCTCCTCGTTGCGCGGCGCCCTGAGCGGGATGCTCGGGGCTCTCTTTCTCCGCGGCCGTTCGACGGCAACCTTCAGATACTACCAGCCGACCGCACCGGCTCGCTCCCTCGGCATCGCTCCCCCCGACGACGGGGCAGACACCGCCCAGACCCGCGTGCCAGGATGCTCACGACGCTCGGGACACAGGAACAGGGGGCGGGATGCTGCTGCCGCTGCTGCTCGACGTGCTCCTCCTCCTGCTCGCCGTCGGCGCCATCGCGCGCGGGGCCGCAGCGGGCTTCCTCTTCACCCTCGGCTCGGTGATCGGCGCCGCTCTCGGCGCGGTTCTGGCCTTCCTGCTCATCCCGCCCATCACGACGTGGATCGCCGAGCCGACGTGGCGGGCGACCGCCGTCTTCCTCGCGATCGTGCTCTTCGTCGTCGGCGGCCTGAGCCTCGGCGAGCGCCTCGGCCACGTGTGGCGGCGCGGCGTCGCGCGTCGCGCCCGGCCGCTCGACCGCGTCGGCGGCGCGATCGCCGGGGGCGTGGTCTCGCTGCTCGTGATGAGCCTCGTCGGCTCGACCGTCACGGCCCTGGGCATCCCCGTGGTCTCGACGACCACCGCGAACTCGACGGTGCTCCGCACCATCGAGCGCTTCACGCCGGGCCCGGTGGCGAGCGCGCTCGGCCAGGTGCGCAGCCTCGTCGTGAGCGAGGGCATCCCCCGCATCGCCGACGCGCTCGGCGACATCGCGCCCCCTCCCCCGCCCGTCATCGACGCGCAGAACCCCGAGCTGCGGCGCGCGGGCCAGTCGGTCGGCCGGATCTCCGGCTCGGCCTACGCGTGCGGCCAGGTGCAGTCGGGCAGTGCGTTCGTGATCGCGGAGGACCGCCTGCTGACCAACGCGCACGTCCTCGCGGGCGTCACCGAGCCCACGATCGAGTTCCCGGGCGTCGGCGGCCTCGCCGGCCGCGTCGTGTACTTCGACGGGCAGCAGGACATCGCGGTCGTCGCGGTCGACGACCTGCCCGTCGCGACGCTCGCGATCGGCGACACGATCGGCATCGGCGAGGTCGGCGCCGTGCAGGGCTACCCGTGGGGCGGCCCGTTCGTCTCGGGCGGCGCCGAGGTCGTCCAGGTCGGGACGATCAGCTCGCCGGCGATCGACGGCGAGGGCTCGTTCCCGCGCGACACGTACACGCTCGCCGCGGACGTCAACCCGGGCAACTCGGGCGGGCCCGTGCTCGCCCTCGACGGCGCGGTCGTCGGCATGATCTTCGCCAAGGCGCAGAATCGCGAGGGCGTCGGCTACGCGCACACGATGGCCGAGCTCGACCCCGTGATCGCCGCGGCGCCGACCCTGAGCGAGAGCGTCAGCACGGGCTCCTGCGCCCGGTGAGCGTCGTCGCACCGACTGGGGACTTTCGGCCCTGACGCGACCACCCCGCTCGGGAGTCTGATGAGGGGCAGCGGAAAGGAGCCCCCCATGACCATCGGACTCGGCCCCATCACGGAGCTCTCGGCGGACGAGTGCTGGGACGCGCTCTCCTCGCGCAGTCTCGGCCGGCTCGCCGTCACGGCGGCGGGCACGGTCGACATCTTCCCCGTCAACTACGCGACGCGCGATCGGATGCTCTACTTCCGCACCGCGCCCGGCACCAAGCTGCTCGAGCTCTCGATCAACGACCACGTCGCCTTCGAGATCGATGGCGCGACCGAGGAGGAGGCCTGGAGCGTCGTGGTCAAGGGCCGCGCGGAGCGCCTCGAGCTGCAGAGCGAGATCGACGCGGCCGACACCCTGCCGCTGACGCCGTGGCTGCCGACGCTCAAGTACCGCTGGGTGCGGATCCTGCCCGAGGAGGTCACCGGGCGCCGCTTCGCTCGCGCTCCGGAGCCCGAGCGGTACTGAGCCTCGGGCACACTGGGGGCATGCCCTCGATCGCTCCGTCGCGCCCGCGTCCGCTCCTGCTCATCGTCGGGGCCCTCTCGGCCCTGATCGGCGTGGCCGCGCTCGCCTGGCCCGCGGCGACCCTCGCCACGATCGCCGTGCTGTTCGGTCTGCACCTCGTCATCGTCGGGGCGCTCCGGCTGCTCGTCGCGCTGCGCGGCCCGGCGCTTCCGCGAGTGCTGCGCTGGTTCGTGGGTGTGCTCGGCGCCGTCGTGCTCGTCGCCGGGGTCGTGGCCATCGCGAGCCCCGGTGCGGGCCTGGTGCTGCTCGTCACCGTGGTCGGCATCGGCTGGATCGTCGACGGCATCGCGGGTCTGTTCGGCGGGATGCCCGACGCCGCGATCGCACCGCGGGGGCTCCTCATCGCGACGTGCGTGCTGTCGATCGCCGCGGGCATCCTCGTGCTCGCCCTGCCGGGCGCGGCGATCGCGGCCGTGCTCGCGGTCGGCGCCGCGTTCCTCATCGCCGTCGGGCTGCTGCTCGTGCTCGTCGGGGTGCTCGCGGGCCGCCGCCGGGACTAGACGTCGAGCGCGCCGCGGACGATCGAGTCGCCCGAGTGGGCGGGGTCGCCGTCGACGGGCTCGAGGCTCACGTCGACGATCGGGTACTCGGTGAGGTCGATCCCCTCGGGGATCACGAAGGTGCCGGAGCCGCCTTCGAGGAGGCCGAGGCTGATGAGGCCGTCGACCTCGGGCGTGAGGAGCCAGACCTCGCGGACTCCCTCGCCCTCGGCGGAGGCGACGAGCTCGATCGAGACGAGGCGCTCGCCGTCGGCGGACTCCGTCACGACGGCGACGCCGGTCGAGCCCTGCCACGCGGGGAGGGCGTCGAGCGACGCGCTCGCGAGGGTCGTGGGCTCGGGGGCGGGGCGCAGGGCATCCCAGAAGAGGGCGACGGCGCCGATCGCGACGGCGGCCGCGGCGGCTCCGACGAGCGGGCCGATGATGCGGCCCCGGAGCCCGCGACGCTCGCGCGCCTCGGCGAGGCTCGCGACGGGAGCGGACGTCGAGCGGGACGGGGAAGCGGGAGCCGGGGTCGAGCGGTCCGCAGCCGGGGTGCCGGTGGAGGGAGCCGTCGCGACGCCGACGAGGCCGGGAGGCTGGACGCCGGCGGCGAGGCCGAGCTCGCGGTGGATGCCCGCCCACACCGACGCGGCCGGCGCGACGAACGCGCCCTCGCCGATCGTCGTGCGGGCGATCTCGGCGGCGTCGTGGAGCTGGTCGAGCTCGGAGCGGCAGGCGGGGCACACGGCGAGGTGGTGCGACTCGCCGGGGGACGACGGGGCCTCGCCGATCGCGATGAGCGCGATGGCCTCGGCGTCGAGGTGCGCCAGGGCGTCGTCGCTCGCGCGGTCGTGCGCGGCGGGGTCAGGATCGTTCCGCTCCATGACTCACCTCCATGCGGTCTCGGAGCCTCGAGAGGCTGCGTCTGATGTGGGACTTCACCGTGCCGACGGGCATGCCCAGTCGGTCGGCGATCTGCGTGTGGGTCAGGTCGTCGAAGAATGCGAGCTCGACGACCTGGCGCGGAATCGGCTCGAGGCGCGCCATCTCGTCGGCGACGACGAGGCGGTCGGCCAGTTCGGCGTCGGGCGCGGCCGACTCCCCCGGCGAGGTGATCGCCGTGAGCTGCTCGGTGATCGAGCGCTCGCGGGCGCGCGCCTCGTGGGCGTCGGCGATGACGTTGCGGGTGATGCCGACGAGCCAGGCAGAGAGGCTCGCCCGACTCGCGTCGTACCGCTCGCGGCTCTGCCACGCCTTGACGAACACGCGCTGCGTGGCGTCCTCCGCGTCGGAGACGTCGCCGAGCGAGCGCATCGCGAGCGAGTACACGAGCGAGCTCCAGCGACCGTAGATGTCGGCGAGCGCGCGCTCGTCCCCGGCGACGAAGCGCCGAGCGAGCTCGGTGCCGTCGTCGATCGCTGCCACCACGTGCCGGCTCCGCTCCCACTGCATCGGACGGCCGGGACGAGCGAGGGCCGTGCGCGCCATGGTAGCGAACGGGGCTGTCATGACAACCGCTCAGCGGTCACGATGACGTTGTCCTCGTAGCGACCGACGCCGCCGGCGTAGCCGGAGTCGTAGTCGCCGCCGCAGGTGACCATCACGAGGTGGGGGTCGCCGACGGTGGTGAAGATGCGGTCGAGCGGGACGTCGTCCTTCGGGATCTGCTCGACCGTCGTGATGCGGTAGTCGTACTGGGCGCCGTCGGCGTCGACGACCGAGACGAGCTGCCCGGGCTGCGCGCCGAGGAGGTTGAGGAACGGCCCTTCGCCCTCCGCGACGGTGAAGACGTGGGAGGCGAGGACGGTCGCGCCCTGGCTCGCACCGGGTCCGGCGCTGTACTGGTACCAGCCGGCGTCGAAGGCGCTCGCGGGGAGTGCCATCTGGCCGCGCTCGTCGAGCGCCTGCGGGAGGATCGCCATCTCGATGCCGAGATCGGGGACCGAGAGCGACACCGGTGCCGGTGCCACGCGCGTGGCGATCTCGTCGAGGACGTCGCGAGCGCTCGGCCCGGAAGCGGTGGGCGCCGGGGCGGGGGTCACGGGGGCGGAATCACCCTGCTCCGGAGCCCGCTGGGGCTCCGGAGCAGCGCATCCGCCGAGGAGCAGGAGGGCGGCGACGGTGAAACCGATCGCCCGCGCCGTCCTCCCGCTCATCGACATGATCCTCAAACTCGACTCAGCGCTGGGCGCCGACGGTCTGACGACGCACGACCACCGCAGCGCCCGCGAGAGCGAGCATGAGCGCGGCGCCGAGGGCGATCAGGCCGCCGTTCCACTGCTGGCCGAGGCCGGCCTCACCGGCGGGGACGCCGGCGGGAGCCGAGTGCAGGTCATCGATGGTGAAGATGACGGCGTCGTACGTCGCCGCCTCGCCCTCGCCCTCAGGGCCGTAGGCGTGAACGAAGATGTTCGTGCCGGCGGGGAGCTCGACGTCGCCGAGCTCGATCGCGCGGGCGCCGCCCTCAGCGACCGTGACGTTGACGTCGGCGATGGTGCCAGCGGCGAGCGGGCCGAGAACGAGCTCGTCACCGAGCTCGAGCGGAGCCTCGTTCAGCTGCGCGGAGCCGGTGTTCACGTTGACGGCGGGGGCAGCGGCCGTGTGGCGAACGGTGACCTTGCCCTGGCCTGCGGGGATCTCCGAGACGTCGTTGACGAACGCGGTGAGGGCAGCGCCCTCACCGGCCGCGTTGCCCGGGTGGGCGACGACCGTGTAGCTCATGTTGGGCTCGAGCGTGAAGGTGTTGGTGATCGCGGGGTCGCCCGCGGGCCGCTCGGTGGCGTCGGAGTCCGCAAAGACCTCGACGAGGTACTCGCCCTCCGGAAGGTCGAGCGGTCCGGCCGAGGTGCCGGACTGGAACGCGTCGAGCGTGAGCTCGCCGTTCACGAAGACGTCGACGGGAAGGTTCGGGACAGCGTGGACGACGTACAGGTCGGCCGTGGTGTCGCTGATGGCGTTCGCGGGGGCCGCGACGCCGACGGTGGCGAGGGCGGCGACGCCCAGCCCCGCGAGAATTCGGTTGCGCATGGTTCCTCCAGGTGACGGCCCCGGGGGCGGGGCGGATGCCCCTTCCGGGGTCAAGGCGGAATTCGCCTTACATCCATCACTTCCCGCCGGGAGGCCTCGGCGGATGCGCTCGAACCTGGGAGTGAGCCGCCAGTGAACCTGTCGGATGCTGGGCGCGATCAGCCGAGGACGGCCGAGAGACCCGAGATGGAGATCACGAGCCCCGCCACGAGCAGCACGACGTTGACGGCGCCGGCGGCGAGCCCGGAGACCGCGAGCGGTCGACCGCGGGTGATGCCGTTGCTCGTCTCGCGGATGCCCCGGACTCCGGTGATCGCGCAGACG
>JBKHYA010000026.1:0-20725 GCA_046565745.1 Actinomycetes bacterium | reverse complement strand
CTGAGGATGCGGTCGGGCAGGTTCAGGTTGCTCGCGATCGAGGCGGCCTCGGCCTCGGCGGCGTACCCCCCGAGCGCGAGGAACCGGTCGGTGAGCCGCCCGTAGCGGGTCATCGCCTTCTCGCTCACCGCCGGATCGGAGCTCGCCATGTCGAGCGTCGCCTGCTGCATGTCGATGACGATCTGGCCGAGACCGCGGGCGTCGAGGATGCGCGTGCGGGCGAGCTGCTCGGGGTCTCCCGATCGGGGGTCCTGCGGCAGATAGCCGAGCTCGCCCGTCCGCTGCACGTGCCCGGCGGCGGGGAGCTCGTCGCCCGCGAGGACCTTCGTGAGGGTCGTCTTGCCGGCGCCGTTGCGGCCGACGAGCCCGACCTTGTCGCCCTTGTCCACGCGGAAGGAGACGTTCTCCATGAGCAGGCGCGCTCCGACTCGGATCTCGAGATCCTGCACAGCGAGCACAGCGAACGTCCGTTTCTTTCGTGGGTTTCGTCAGGGAGGGCCACGGGGGGCCAGCCCGATAGTCTAACCGCAGTCCCCTGGTCCCCGATTCCCGTGAGGAACGCATCCCCGTGACGCTCGCCACCGCACTCCCCGCGCGCTCGACTCTCGTCGACCGCGTCATCCCCCGCACTCTCGTGACCGACGCGGCGCTCGTGATCGCGGGCACCGCGCTCGTCGCCGCGCTCGCGCAGGTCGCCATCCCGCTCTGGCCGGTCCCCGTCACCGGTCAGACCCTCGCCGTGCTGCTCGTCGGAGCCTCGCTCGGCGCCGCCCGCGGAGCCGCCTCGCTCGGCCTGTACGCGCTGCTCGGAGCCATCGGTCTCCCGATCTACAGCGACGCCGCGTCCGGATGGAGCGTGCTCGTCGGCCCGACCGGCGGCTACATCATCGGCTTCGTGCTCTCGGCCGCGATCGTCGGCTGGGCGGCCGAGCGCCGCTGGGACCGCGGCTGGCTCAAGGCGGCCGTGACCTTCATCGGCGGCTCGCTCGTCGTCTTCGCCGTCGGCCTGCCGTGGCTGTCGTACTCGCTCGGCGGGTTCGGCCTGCCGAACGACCTGCAGTCGACGCTCGTCGCGGGCTTCTACCCCTTCATCATCGGCGGGCTCATCAAGGCCGGCATCGCCGCCGCCCTGCTGCCCGCGATCTGGAAGGCCGTCGAGCGCCGCGATCGCAGCGAGGCCTAGCCGCCTCTCGCACGACGAAGGCCCCCTCCCGATCGGCGGGTTCTATCGGTGGTCGCAACACCCCAACGTTTGGGAGGTTGCGACCACCGTGTCGTTTTCGGAGGAGATGGATCATCGTCAGGCTGAGTTCCTGACGTTGTTGATGTCGTTGGGGAGCGTGACGCTCGCCGCGCGCGAGCTCGGGCTGAACAGGAATACAGCGTTCACATGGGCCCGCAAGGCTGGGTTTCGGGTGAAGTCGTATCCGGCTCGCGCGCATCCCGGCAGGGAAGAGTTCGCCAAGTTACGGGCGGATGGGCTGTCTCGTCGCGATGCGGCGGCGCGGGTCGGGATCCATGAGCGCACCGCCCGTGATTGGGATCACGGGGTGCGCAAGTCCCGCAACTCTCGGTTCTATCCGGACGGGCGACGCGTCGATTACACGGTCGGGCGCACCACGATGGAGTCCATGACCAGTCCGCCACCGAAGGTTCCCGAGCAGATCGGCTCTCGGCTGCTGTCATTGCAGGAGCGGGAGAAGATTGCCGATCTGAAGCGGGCCGGATTCACGTTGCGGGCGATCGGGCGGGAGCTGGGCCGGCCGGCGTCAACGGTCAAGCGGGAGCTTGATTCCCGCTCGATGGCCGGGCTCTACCTCCCACACGCCGCGCATCGTGATGCCGCCGCTCGGCGGACACGTCCGAAGCCGGCCAAGCTCGCCCAGCGCGGCCGGTTGCGAGATTACGTCGCGGAGCGGCTGAGGGAACAATGGTCCCCGGAGCAGATCAGCGGCGTCCTGTCGCGAGATCATGCCGACGACGAGAGCATGCAGGTGAGCACGGAGACGATCTACCAGGCGATCTACGTTCAGGCCCGCGGCGGTCTCAAGCGCGAGATCGTCGATGCGTTGCGCACAGGCCGCACCCGCCGCAAGCCGCACCGGTCGCCGGAGCACCGCACCAGCCGATTCGTGGACCCGATGGTGATGATCTCCGCCCGGCCGGCAGAGGTCGAGGACCGCGCCGTCCCGGGGCACTGGGAAGGAGACCTGATCGTCGGGGCGAACAACCGCTCCGCGATCCTCACCCTCGTGGAGCGCACCACCCGCTACGTCATGCTCGGCCACCTGCCCACGAAAGATCACACCGCCGAAGCCGTCCGCGACGTGTTGGTGGAGCTGATCGGGTCTCTCCCGGCGCACCTGCGCGGATCTCTGACCTGGGATCAGGGGGCGGAGATGGCCGCGCACAGAGCGTTCCAGGTCGCCACTGGCGTCCCTGTCTATTTCTGCGATCCAGCCTCACCTTGGCAGCGCGGGTCGAACGAGAACATCAACGGGCTGCTGCGCCAGTACTTCCCCAAGGGCACCGACCTGAGTGTTCACGGCCCTGAAGATCTTGAGCACGTCGCCCAGAAACTCAACGGCCGGCCACGCAAAACGCTCGGCTGGGATACCCCAGCCGAGCGTCTGCTAGAACTCGTTTGATTCAGTTGGTGTTGCGACGACCCCGTGAATCTGCCATCGGGAGGGGGCCTTCGTCGTGCTGGTGACGGGGATCAGATGCTGAAGCCGAGAGCTCTCATCATGTCGCGACCGTCGTCGGTGATGCGCTCGGGGCCCCACGGCGGCATCCACACCCAGTTGATGCGGAACTGCTCGACGATGCCGTCGAGGGAGTTCGCGACCGACTCCTCGATCACATCGGTGAGCGGGCAGCCGGCGGAGGTGAGGGTCATGGAGATGATGAGGGCGTCCGTCTCGTCATCCCACGCGAGGTCGTAGACGAGGCCGAGGTCGACGATGTTGACCCCGAGCTCGGGGTCGACGACGTCCTTCAGCCCCTCCTCGACCTGGTCGAAGAGCTTCGGCTCGAGTGCGGTGGGCATGCGACTAGCCTACGGTCGACCCGGTCAGGTAGCGATCGTAGCCCTCGTTCTCCAAGCGCTCGGCCAGCTCGGCGCCACCCTCCTCGGCCACGCGCCCGTCGACGAAGACGTGCACGAAGTCGGGGTGGATGTAGCGGAGGATGCGCGTGTAGTGCGTGATGAGGAGCACGCCGAGACCGGTCTGCTCCTTGACGCGGTTGACACCCTCCGAGACGACCTTGAGCGCGTCGACGTCGAGACCCGAGTCGGTCTCGTCGAGCACGGCGATCTTCGGCTTGAGCAGCTCGAGCTGCACGATCTCGTGACGCTTCTTCTCGCCGCCCGAGAAGCCCTCGTTGACGTTGCGCTCGGCGAACGAGGTGTCCATGCGCATGGCCTCCATCGAGCCGCGGAGCTCCTTGATCCAGCCGCGGAGCGCAGGCGCCTCGCCGTCGATCGCGGTCTTCGCGGTGCGGAGGAAGTTCGACACCGTCACGCCGGGGATCTCGACGGGGTACTGCATGGCGAGGAACAGGCCCGCCTTGGCGCGCTCGTCGATGCTCATCTCGAGAACGTTCTCGCCGTCGAGCGTGATCGAGCCCGAGTCGACGGTGTACCGGGGGTGGCCGGCGATCGTGTACGCGAGCGTGGACTTGCCCGAGCCGTTGGGGCCCATGATGGCGTGGATCTCGCCCTGGTTGATGGTCAGGTCGACGCCGCGCAGGATCTGCTTGACGCCCTGGTCGGTCTCGATGCTGACGTGGAGATCGCGGATCTCGAGGGTTGCCATGTCTGTGTCTTCCTTACGTGGTGAGGGTCTGGTCGGCGTCGACGAAGATCTCGCCGTTCTCGACCGTGACCGCGTAGACGGGGACCGGCTCGTAGGCCGGGAAGTTCTTCGGCTTGCCGGTCGCGAGCTCGAACTTCGAGCCGTGCGCCCAGCACTCCAGGCTGTCGTCCTCGACGAAGCCCTCGCTCAGCGAGATGTCGCCGTGGGTGCAGGTGTCGCCGAGCGCGTGGACCGCGCCCGAGGAGTCCTTCACGACGGCGATGGGCTTGCCATCGATGACGACCTTCATCGCCGTCGCGGGAGCGAGCTCGGCGTCGGCGCAGACGCGCGTCGCGGCCATGCTCACACCACCGCCACGGCGGCGAGCTCGGCCTCGATCGCCGCCAGGAGGCGCGACTCGAGCTCGGGCTGGCCGATCTTCTGGACGACCTCGAGGAGGAAGCCGAGCACGACGAGCCGGCGCGCCTCCTGCTCGGAGATGCCCCGCGAGCGCAGGTAGAACAGCTGCTCATCGTCGAAGCGGCCCGTCGCGCTCGCGTGACCGGCACCGGCGATGTCGCCCGTCTCGATCTCGAGGTTCGGGATCGAGTCGGCGCGCGTGCCGTCGCTCAGGACGAGGTTGCGGTTCTGCTCGTAGGAGTCGGTGCCCGGCGCGGTCCGGCCGATGAGGACATCCCCCACCCACACGGTGCGGGCGCCCTCGCCGTTCAGCGCGCCCTTGTAGGTCACGCGGCTGACGGTGTTCGGCGCGTCGTGGTGCACGTAGACGCGCTGCTCGAGGTGCTGGCCGGCGTCGGAGAAGTACAGGCCCAGGAGCTCGCCGGTCGCGCCCTGCTCGGCGAGGTGCGCCGAGGGGTTGACGCGCACGACGGAGCCGCCGAGCGAGACGACGACGTGCTTCAGGACGGCATCGCGCCCGATGCGCGCGAACTGGCTCGACAGGTGGACGCTCTCGTCGTCCCACTCCTGCAGGCTCACGACGGTGAGGTGCGCGCCGTCGCCGACGACGATCTCCACGTTCTCGCTCAGGCGCGCGCTGCCGCGATTGTCGATGACGATGATGCCGCGCGCGTTCGGGCCCGCGGTGAGGATCGTGTGGGCGGCGCGCGGGGCGCGGTCGGCACCGGTGCGACCGATGACGACCTCGGCGAACTCCTCGGCGGTCAGGGTGACCGCGAGGGCCTCCTGGAAGCTCGACCAGGCGTTCGCCGCGGCGCGCTCCTCCGCGAGCCCGGCGGAGCCGACGCGCGCGTCGTCGCGGCCGACCCACTCGGTCGTGACGCCGGCGGCCTCGCTCACGACGGCCGGGAACCGGCCGCCGTCGAGCTCGCCGTCGATGAGGTCGCGGACCTTCTCGACGGGCGTGAGGCGCCATTCGAGCTCGCGCCCGGTGACCTCGGGGAAGTCGTCGTGCAGAGCCGACGCGAAGCGCTCGGAGCGGGTCTGCACGGGAACGTCGTCCGCTCCGTGCGAGTGGGCGCCGGCGCCGGGGACCTGCTTCTGATCGGTATCGGGCTTCTCAGTCTCGATGGTGGAGCTCATTCCTAGCCGACGCTGCCTTCCATGCTCATCTCGATGAGCTTGTTGAGTTCGAGCGCGTACTCCATGGGGAGCTCGCGCGCGATGGGCTCGATGAACCCGCGCACGATCATCGCCATGGCTTCGTCCTCCGGGAGCCCGCGCGACTGCAGGTAGAACAGCTGCTCCTCGCTCACGCGCGAGACCGTGGCCTCGTGGCCGAGCTGCACGTCGTCGACGCGGATGTCGATCGCCGGGTAGGTGTCGGAGCGCGAGATCGTGTCGACGAGGAGCGCGTCGCAGCGCACCGTGTTCGCCGAGTGGTGCGCGTTCGCGTCCACTCGCACCTCGCCGCGGTAGCCCGCGCGACCGCCGCCGCGCGCGATCGACTTCGAGACGATCGACGACGTCGTGTACGGCGCCATGTGGATCATCTTCGCGCCGGCGTCCTGGTGCTGACCGGGGCCCGCGAAGGCGACCGAGAGGGTCTCGCCCTTGGCGTGCTCGCCCATCAGGAAGATCGACGGGTACTTCATCGTGACCTTCGAGCCGATGTTGCCGTCGATCCACTCCATCGTCGCGCCCTCGTGCGCCACGGCGCGCTTGGTGACGAGGTTGTAGACGTTGTTCGACCAGTTCTGGATCGTCGTGTACCTAACGCGCGCGTTCTTCTTCACGATGATCTCGACGACGGCCGAGTGGAGCGAGTCGCTCTTGTAGATCGGGGCGGTGCAGCCCTCGATGTAGTGAACGTACGAGCCCTCGTCGGCGATGATGAGCGTCCGCTCGAACTGGCCCATGTTCTCGGTGTTGATCCGGAAGTAGGCCTGGAGCGGGATCTCGACGTGGACACCCGGGGGCACGTAGACGAACGACCCGCCCGACCAGACGGCCGTGTTGAGCGCGGCGAACTTGTTGTCGCCGGCGGGGATGACCGTGCCGAAGTACTCCTCGAAGAACTCCGGGTGCTCCTTGAGCGCCGTGTCGGTGTCCATGAAGATGACGCCCTGGGCCTCGAGATCCTCGCGGATCTGGTGGTAGACGACCTCGGACTCGTACTGGGCGGCGACGCCCGCGACGAGGCGCTGGCGCTCGGCCTCGGGGATGCCGAGCTTCTCGTACGTGGCCTTGATGTCGTCGGGCAGCTCCTCCCACGAGGTCGCCTGCTTCTCGGTCGAGCGCACGAAGTACTTGATGTTGTCGAAGTCGATGCCCGACAGGTCGGCGCCCCACAGCGGCATGGGCTTCTTGCCGAAGAGGTCGTAGCCGCGAAGACGCCGCTTGAGCATCCATTCGGGCTCGCTCTTCAGGTTCGAGATGTCGGTGACGACCTCGGCGGAGATTCCGCGGCGAGCGGTGGCGCCCGCGGTGTCGGAGTCGGCCCAGCCGAACTCGTACTGCCCCAGGCCCTCCAGCTCGGGTCGGTCGATGAGCACGTCGGACATGCTGTTCCTCTCTCTTGCCGAACCCAACCGGTCGCGATGTCGACGCATTCCCCCGAACCGCCCTGATCACCGGGATTGCATGGTGCGGCGGGCTGAGGGCTGATGCTCAAGGAGCCAGAACTAGACTGGCCACACGGGCCGACCGGCGATTCTGCGCCGCATCGACGCCCGTGATCGACACTGATGGTGAGCTTCATGATTCTACAGGGCCTCACCGGGAATCGGAGGATGCGAGCCGTGAATCGTCTGTGGCAGTCGAGACTGTGGCAGTGGCTCCCGACGACGGTCGACCGCCGCGTGCGGGTCATCGCGTGGGCCTCGCTCGTGAGCCAGACGCTCATCGTCGGCACGGGCGGCGCCGTGCGCCTCACGGGCTCGGGCCTCGGGTGCCCGACGTGGCCGCGCTGCACCGCCGACTCGTTCGTCGCGACGCCCGAGATGGGCATCCACGGCATCGTCGAATTCGGCAACCGCCTCCTGACGTTCGTGCTCGTCATCATCGCGATCGTCGCGTTCGCCTTCGTGGTGCGGATGCGCCGCGAGCGCCCCGAGCTCCTGCGCCTGTCGATCGCGCTCGGCCTCGGGATCCCCGCGCAGGCCATCATCGGCGGCATCACGGTGCTCACCGACCTCAACCCGTGGATCGTCGGTTTCCACTTCGTCGTCTCGGCCGTCCTCGTCGCGCTCGCGACCGTTTTCGTCGTGCGCGTCTACCGGGGTCCGGCGGGCGCGCTCGAGCCGCTCCCCCGGGCCGTGCGGCCGCTGGCCATCGGCACGGCGGTCATCGTGTGGATCACCGTGCTCGTCGGCATCGTCGTCACGGGCTCCGGCCCGCACGCGGGCGACGGCGGTGCGGCCCGCAACGGTCTCGATTCCGAGCTCTGGCAGCACGTCCACTCGTGGCCGGCCTACGCCTCGTTCGCGGGCGCCGTGCTCCTGGTGATCGTCGCGCGCCGCACCGGCCCCGCGCTCTTCCAGCGCGCCTCGCTCGCCCTCGTCGCCGTCGAGTTCGTCCAGATCGGCGTCGGCCTCGCCCAGGCGCGCCTCGGGCTGCCGGTCATCCTCGTCGGGGTGCACATGGTGCTCGCGTGCGTGCTCGTCGCGGTCATGACGCTCGTGCTGCTGAGCCTGCGGGCACCCCGCGCCGCGATCGCCGCGGAGGGTGCGCCCAGCGCGCGCGACGCCGTCAGCGTCTAGCGGGCATCCGCCCCGCTAGAACGGGAGCAGCGGGTCGATGCCGACCGCGACGAACAGCAGCGTCAGATAGCTGATGCTCGAGTGGAACACCCGCATCGGCGCGGGCGTCTCGTCGCGCAGGAGGCGCCCGTACAGGCGGTGGCTCTCGATGATGAACCACGCGCCCGCGCCGAGAGCGGCGAGCGTGTAGACGACGCCCATGCCCGCGACGGGGATGAGGATGAGCGACATCGCGACCGTCGCCCACGCGTAGAGGATGATCTGCACGCCCACGACCGTGCCGCCGCGGACGACCGCGAGCATCGGCACCGAGGCCGAGGCGTAGTCGTCGCGGTAGCGCATCGAGAGCGGCCAGTAGTGCGGCGGCGTCCAGAGGAAGACGACGAGGAACAGGATCACGGGGGCCCAGTCGAGCGAGCCCGTCACGGCGCTCCAGCCGATGAGGACGGGGAAGCAGCCGGCGATGCCGCCCCAGATGATGTTCTGCTCGGTGCGGCGCTTGAGCACCATCGTGTAGAGGATGACGTAGAAGAGGATCGCGGCGAGCGAGAGCGAGGCCGCGAGCCAGTTCGCGAAGACGCCGAGCCAGACGATCGAGACCGCTCCGGAGACGTAGGCGAAGACGAGCGCCTGCCGGTCGGTGAGCTCGCCCGTGACGAGCGGGCGGTTGCGCGTCCGGTTCATGAGGCGGTCGATGTCGCGATCGAGGTACATGTTGAAGGCGTTCGCCGAGCCGGCCGAGAGCGTGCCGCCGATGAGGGTCGCGACGACGAGCCAGGCGTCGGGGAGGCCGTTCTGCGCGAGGACCATGACGGGCGCGGTCGTCACGAGCAGCAGTTCGACGACGCGGAGCTTCATGAGCGCCACGTAGGCGACGAGGGTGCGACGGAGGGTCGGGCGCCGGGCGACGTCGGGCTGATCCAGCGCTGTGTCCATGACTCCTCTTCGTACGGCGTGCTCGGCCAGTCTACGCGAGCCGTCCCGAGCCTCCGCCGGGCGCCGGGGCACCCCTCCTCCCAGCGGACTCTTATACTGGAGGGGCTTGTCCGCCGCCACGTCCGTCTCTCGAAACGGGGGCATCCCGATCGCCTCGCGCTCGGGCGCCCGAGCAGGCCGCGGTCTCGATCAACGGTGATCTGGGCAAGAGTCTTTCGCCCGACCACCACCGGGCTCGATTCGAGAAAGGGCTGTACCCCCGAATGACCGACCTGAACTGGGACGAGATCGACTCCGCCGCGGTGGACACCGCACGGCTCCTGGCGGCCGATGCCGTCGAGAAGGTGGGGAACGGGCATCCGGGCACGGCCATGAGCCTCGCCCCCGTGGCGTACCTCCTGCACCAGAAGGTCATGGAGCACGACCCCGCCGACCCGAACTGGCTCGGCCGCGACCGCTTCATCCTCTCCGCCGGGCACAGCTCGCTCACGCAGTACGTGCAGCTCTACCTGGGCGGCTACGGCCTCGAGCTCGACGACCTGAAGGCGCTGCGCACGTGGGGCTCGAAGACCCCCGGTCACCCCGAGTACGGCCACACCGACGGCGTCGAGATCACGACGGGGCCGCTCGGCCAGGGCCTCGCCTCCGCCGTCGGCTTCGCCTACGCCGCCCGCTTCGAGCGCGGCCTCCTCGACCCCGAGACCCCGGCCGGCGAGAGCCCCTTCGACCACCACGTCTACGTGATCGCCGGCGACGGCGACCTCCAGGAGGGCGTGACGAGCGAGGCCGGCTCGCTCGCCGGTCACCAGCAGCTCGGCAACCTCGTCGTCATCTACGACTCGAACCAGATCTCGATCGAGGACGACACCGACATCGCCTTCACCGAGGACGTCGCGGCGCGCTACGGCGCGTACGGCTGGCACGTGCAGACCGTCGACTGGAAGAAGACGGGCGAGTACGTCGAGGACCTCCACGCGCTGCACGCCGCGATCGAGGCCGCGAAGGCCGAGTCGACGAAGCCGAGCATCATCATCCTCCGCACGATCATCGGCTGGCCCGCGCCGACGAAGCAGAACACCGGCAAGATCCACGGCTCGGCGCTCGGCGCCGAGGAGCTCGCCGCGACGAAGACCGTCATGGGGTTCGACCCCGAGCAGTCGTTCGTCGTCGCGGACGAGGTCATCGCGCGCACGCGCGGCGCCGTCGCCCGCGGGGCCGAGCGCCACGCCGCCTGGCAGGAGCGCTTCGACGACTGGGCCGCCGCGAACCCCGACCGCAAGGCGCTGCTCGACCGGATGCTCGCGGGCGAGCTGCCCGAGGGCCTCGACGCCGCGCTCCCCGTCTTCGAGGGCGGCACGAGCGTGTCGACCCGCGCCGCGAGCGGCAAGGTCATCAACGCCATCGCCGCCGTCCTCCCCGAGTTCTGGGGCGGCTCGGCCGACCTCGCCGAGTCGAACCTCACGACGATCGCGAACGGCGGCTCGTTCGCGCCCTCGGAGCACTCGACGCACGAGTGGCAGGCGAACCCCTATGGCCGCATCCTCCACTTCGGCATCCGCGAGCACGCGATGGGCGCGATCCTCAACGGGATCGCACTGCACGGTCGCACGCGGGTCTTCGGCGGAACGTTCCTGATCTTCAGCGACTACATGCGCCCCGCCGTGCGCCTCGCCGCCCTCATGCGCGTGCCCGTCACCTACGTCTGGACGCACGACTCGGTCGCCCTCGGCGAGGACGGCCCGACGCACCAGCCGATCGAGCAGCTCGCCTCGCTGCGCGCCATCCCTGGCCTCGACATCGTGCGTCCGGCCGATGCGAACGAGACCGCCTGGGCCTGGAAGACCATCCTCGAGCGCAACGACCGCCCCACGGGCATCGCGCTCACCCGCCAGAACATCCCGGTCTTCGAGCGGGGGGATGACGTCGCCTCCGGCGACGTCCTGGCCGCCGCCCACCATGTCGCCCGTGGCGCCTACGTGCTCGCCGAGGCCCTGAACGGCTCGCCCGACGTCATCCTCATCGCAACGGGCTCCGAGGTGCAGGTCGCTCTCGCCGCGCGCGGGCAGCTCGCCGCGCAGGGCGTCCACGCCCGCGTCGTCTCCGCCCCGTGCCTGGAGTGGTTCGAGGAGCAGAGCGCGGAGTACCGCGAGTCGGTGCTGCCGAGCGGCGTGACCGCGCGCGTCTCGATCGAGGCCGGCGTCGCCCTCTCGTGGCACCGCTACCTCGGCTCGCGCGGCCGCGCGGTGTCGATCGAGCACTTCGGCGCCTCCGCCGACTACCAGACGCTGTTCCGCGAGTTCGGCATCACGGCGGAGGCCGCCGTGGCCGCCGCTCTCGAATCGATCGCCTCCTAGACGACCGTCCCCCTCCCCCGCCACCACCGGCTCCGCCGCCCGCCGCCTGAACCGCCCCGGGCACGAGACAAAAGAGGACACCATGAGCTCCACCCCCACCGCCCAGCTGAGCGCCCTCGGCGTCAGCATCTGGCTCGATGACCTGTCGCGCGACCGCATCACCTCCGGCGCGCTCGCCTCCCTCATCGAGAACCGCGACGTCGTCGGGGTCACGACCAACCCGACGATCTTCGCCGCGGCGCTCGCGACCGGCACCACCTACGACGCGCAGGTGCGCGACCTCGCCGCCGCGGGCGTCGATGTGACCGACGCGGTCTTCGAGATCACGACGGACGACGTCGCGTCGGCCTGCGACATCTTCGCCCCGATCTATGCGAGCACCGCGGGCCAGGACGGCCGCGTCTCGATCGAGGTCGAGCCCGGCCTCGCGCACGACGCCGCGGGAACGATCGAGCAGGCCCGGCAGCTGTGGGCCAAGGTCGACCGCCCGAACGCGATGATCAAGATCCCCGCGACGCGCGAGGGCCTCGAGGCGATCACCGAGACCATCGGCGCGGGCATCAGCGTCAACGTGACCCTCATCTTCAGCCTCGAGCGCTACCGCGAGGTCATCGAGGCGTACCTCGCCGGCCTCGAGAAGGCCCGCGATGCCGGGATCGACCTCGCGACGATCCACTCCGTCGCCTCGTTCTTCGTCTCGCGCGTGGACACCGAGATCGACAAGCGCCTCACGGCGATCGGCACCCCCGAGGCGCTCGCGCTCAAGAGCAAGGCGGGCATCGCGAACGCGCGCCTGGCCTACGAGCTGTTCGAGCAGGAGTTTGCGAGCGCGCGCGCCCAGGAGCTCATCGGCGCCGGCGCGAACGTCCAGCGCCCACTGTGGGCCTCGACCGGCGTCAAGGACCCGGCCCTGCCCGACACGCTCTACGTGACCGAGCTCGCCGTCGGCTCGACCGTCAACACGATGCCCGAGAAGACGCTCGAGGCGACCTTCGACCATGGCGTCATCACCGGCGACGCCGTGTCCGGCTCGTACGACGGCGCCCGCGAGGTCCTCGCCTCGCTCGAGGGCCTCGGCATCTCCATCGCCGAGGTGACCGCGCTCCTCGAGAAGGAGGGCGTCGAGAAGTTCATCGTGAGCTGGAACGAGCTCCTCGACACCGTCACGGCCGCGCTCGAGGCCGCTCGATGACGGCGACGATCGGAGCCCGCGGCCCGGCCGCGGACGCGATCGAGCGCCACGTCCCGGTCCTCGTGGAGCAGCTCGTCGCGAGCCGCATCACGAACGGCGACGCGACCCTCTGGGGTGCGGCCGCCGAGGAGGAGGCCGCGAAGCGCCTCGGCTGGACGCAGGCGGTCTCGGTTTCCCGTCCGCTCGTGCCCGAGATCCTGGCACTGCGCGAGGAGCTCGCCGAGCGCGGCGTCACGCGCGTCGTCCTGTGCGGCATGGGCGGCTCGTCGCTCGCCCCCGAGGTCATCACCCGCACTCTCGGCGCCGACCTCGTCGTCCTCGACTCGACCGACCCCCGCCAGGTTCGGGGCGTCGTCGAGCACCGCCTCGCCGAGACGGTCGTCGTCGTGTCGTCGAAGTCGGGCTCGACGGTCGAGACCGACAGCCAGAAGCGCGCCTTCGAGGCCGCGTTCCGCGCCGCCGGCATCGACCCTGCCGAGCGCATCGTCATCGTGACCGACCCCGATTCTCCGCTCGAGCAGGCCTCCCTCGCCGCTGGATACCGCGTCTTCCGCGCCGACCCGACCGTGGGCGGCCGCTACTCCGCCCTCACCGCGTTCGGCCTCGTCCCCTCGGGCCTCGCGGGCGCCGACATCGAGGAGATCCTCGACGAGGCGGAGGCCGCGCTCGCGCCCCTCGCGATCGACAGCCCCTCCAACCCGGGCCTGCAGCTCGGCGCCGCGATCGCCGGCACCGAGCCGCGTCGCGACAAGCTCGTCATCGTCGCCGACGGCACGCACATCGTGGGCATGGGCGACTGGGTCGAGCAGCTCATCGCCGAATCGACGGGCAAGAACGGCACGGGCATCCTGCCGGTCGTCGTCGGCGTCGACGCGCCCGAGCTGAGCTCCGTCGCCGACGACGTGCAGGTCGTGCGCCTCGTCGCGAACGCGCGCGCCACCGAGGAGGTCGCCGCCGGCGAGATCGAGCTGTCGGGGTCGCTCGGCGCGCTCATCATGACGTGGGAGTACGCGACGGCCGTCGCGGGCATCCTGCTCGGCATCAACCCCTTCGACCAGCCCGACGTCTAGTCGGCGAAGATCGCCGCGCGCGGTCTGCTGGATGCCCGCCCCGAGCCGGTCGCGCCCGTCTTCGTCGACGGCGGCATCGCCGTCACCGGCCCGGCAGACCTGCTCGCGGGCGCGACGACCGCCGCCGAGGCCGTGGCCCGACTGCGCGAGGCCGTGCCCGCGGACGGCTACATCGCCGTCCAGGCCTACCTCGACCGCACGGCGCACCCCGAGCTCGAGGCGATCCGGCACCGTCTCGCGAGCGCGAGCGGCCGCCCCGTCACGTTCGGGTGGGGGCCGCGCTTCCTGCACTCCACCGGGCAGTACCACAAGGGCGGCCCCGCGCACGGCGTCTTCCTGCAGATCGTGAGCGCATCCGCCGACGACCTCGAGATCGCCGAGCGGCCGTTCACGTTCGGCCAGCTCATCGCGGCGCAGGCCGCGGGCGACGCGCGCGTGCTCGCCGAGCACGGACGCCCCGTCGTGACGCTCGCCGTCGCGGACGAGGACGCGATCGCGGCGCTCATCGCCGCGATCGACTGACCGGCAACGCCGAAGAGGAGAACCATGGCACCGGTCGAGATCTCGCCGGAGAACAACCCCCTGCGCGCCGTCGAGGATCGCCGGCTCGCCCGCATCGCGGGCCCGAGCGGGCTCATCATCTTCGGCGTGACGGGCGACCTGTCGCGCAAGAAGCTCATGCCCGCGGTGTACGACCTCGCCAACCGGGGGCTGCTGCCCCCGGGCTTCGCCCTCGTGGGCTTCGCGCGCCGCGACTGGGAGGACCAGGACTTCGAGAAGGTCGTGCACGACGCCGTGAAGCAGTATGCGCGCACGCCGTTCGACGAGGCCACCTGGAAGCAGCTCGCGGCGGGCATCCGCTTCGTGTCGGGCGATTTCGATGACGACGGCGCCTTCGAGCGCCTCTCGGAGACGATCGCGGAGCTCAACCGCGAGCGCGGCACGATGGGCAACCACGCGTTCTACCTGTCGATCCCGCCGAAGTCGTTCCCGGTCGTGACGGAGCAGCTGCGTCGCAGCGGCCTCGCCGAGGCCAAGGACGGCGAGTGGCGCCGCGTCGTCATCGAGAAGCCGTTCGGCAGCGACCTGACGACCGCGCGCGAGCTCAACGCCGTCGTCGAGTCGGTGTTCCCGCCCGACTCGGTCTTCCGCATCGATCACTACCTCGGCAAGGAGACCGTTCAGAACCTCCTCGCGCTGCGCTTCGCGAACATGATGTACGAGCCGATCTGGAACGCCAACTACGTCGACCACGTGCAGATCACGATGGCTGAGGACATCGGGGTGGGCGGCCGCGCCGGCTACTACGACGGCATCGGCGCCGCGCGCGACGTCATCCAGAACCACCTCCTGCAGCTGCTCGCTCTCACGGCGATGGAGGAGCCCGTCTCCTTCGACGCGGCCGACCTGCGCGCCGAGAAGGAGAAGGTGCTCTCGGCCGTGCGGCTGCCGAAGGACCTCTCGACGGCGACCGCGCGCGGCCAGTACGCGAGCGGCTGGCAGGGCGGCGAGCTCGTGCCCGGCTTCCTCGAGGAGGAGGGCATGAACCCCGAGTCGGTCACCGAGACCTACGCGGCCATGCGCCTCGACATCTCGACCCGTCGGTGGGCGGGCGTGCCGTTCTACCTGCGCGCCGGCAAGCGCCTCGGCCGTCGCGTGACCGAGATCGCGGTCGTGTTCAAGCGCGCGCCGCAGTACCTCTTCGCCGAGAGCCAGACCTCGGCGCTCGGCCAGAACGCGCTCGTCATCCGCGTGCAGCCCGACGAGGGCGTCACGATGCGCTTCGGCTCGAAGGTGCCCGGAGCAGGCATGCAGGTGCGCGACGTCACGATGGACTTCGGCTACGGTCACGCCTTCACCGAGCAGAGCCCCGAGGCCTACGAGCGCCTGATCCTCGACGTGCTCCTCGGCGAGCCGCCGCTCTTCCCGCGCCACGAAGAGGTCGAGCTGAGCTGGAAGATCCTCGACCCGATCGAGGAGTTCTGGGCGACGCAGGGTCGGCCCGAGCAGTACGCCCCCGGCACGTGGGGTCCGAAGTCCGCGGACGACCTTCTCGCCCGCGACGGCCGCGTCTGGAGGCGCCCGTGATCATCGACCTGCCCGACACGACCACGAGCCAGGTGTCGAAGAAGCTCGTCACCCTCCGCGAGGAGGGCGGCGCGGTGGCCCTCGGCCGCGTCCTCACGCTCGTCATCGCGACCGCGATCGGAGCCGAGGAGGAGGCCATCGAGGCCGCCAACGAGGCCTCGCGCGAGCATCCGATGCGCATCATCGTGGTCTCGACGAACGGGGCCGCCGAGAAGCCCCGCCTCGACGCCGAGATCCGCGTCGGCGGCGACGCCGGGGCGAGCGAGGTCATCGTGCTGCGCGCGCACGGCGACACGGCGCGCGACCAGCAGGGGCTCGTCACCGGTCTGCTCCTGCCGGACGCCCCCGTCGTCACGTGGTGGCCGGGCGAGTGCCCGAGCCAGCGCGCGTGCGACACCCCGCTCGGTCGCATCGCGCAGCGCCGCATCACCGACAGCGGCGCCTCCGACGACCCGACAGGGATGCTCGCGCGGCTCGCCGAGGACTACAAGCCCGGCGACACCGACTTCGCCTGGACGCGGCTCACGCTGTGGCGCGCTCAGCTCGCCGCGGCGCTCGACCAGCCGCCGTACGAGCCCATCACGGGCGCGGAGGTCTCCGGTGCGCCCGACTCGCCCTCGACCCTCCTGCTCGCGGCGTGGCTGCGCCGTCAGCTGCAGGTGCCCGTGCGCGTCGACGTCTCCGACGGCAACCCGACGTCGGGCATCCACCGGGTCGTCCTCCACCGCGCGACCGGGCCCGTGCGCCTCGAGCGCGTGCAGCCCGCGATCGCCGAGCTCTCGCAGGCCGGCCAGCCGACGCACGAGCTCTCCCTCCCCCGCCGTGGGCTGCGGGAGTGCCTCGCCGAGGAATTGCGTAGGCTCGATCCCGATGACGTCTACGGCGACGTGCTCCGCTCGGGGCTCGACGCCCGGGTCTGACCCGCACGGGTCCCCCCGCCGCTCCACCCCCGAAAGGCTCCAGTGACCACCGACCGCCGTGTCCTCGTCCACCCCGATCGGGCCGCCCTCGCGGCGTCCGTCGCCGCGCGCTTCCTCACCAAGGTCATCGACCTCATCGAGGACGAGGGCGAGGCGCACATCGTGCTCACCGGAGGCTCGGTGGGCATCGAGGTGCTCGCCGCGATCGCCGGTTCCCCCGCGCGCAACAGCATCGACTGGTCGCAGGTGCACGTGTGGTGGGGCGACGAGCGCTGGCTCCCGCGCGATGACGCCGAGCGGAACGAGAGGCAGGCGCGCGAGGCGCTCCTCGACCACGTGCCCGTCGATGAGGCGAAGGTCCACCCCTTCCCCGCGAGCGACGCCGGGCTCTCGCTCGAGGAGGCCGCGACCGCCTACGAAGCCGAGCTGCGGGCGGCCGCGCGCGAGGGCGATGACCACCCCGTCTTCGCGATCACCTTCCTCGGCGTCGGGCCCGACGGGCACATCGCCTCGCTCTTCCCCGAGCACGACGGCCCGACCGTCGCGACCGCGGGCGTCATCGCCGTGCGCGACTCGCCCAAGCCGCCTCCGGAGCGCCTGAGCCTCACCCTGCCGCTCATCAACAGCTCCGAGCGCATCTGGCTCGTGCTCGCGGGCGGCGACAAGGCCCCCGCCCTGGGTCTCGCGCTCGCGGGCGCCTCGCCCTCCGACGTCCCCGTCGCGGGCGTGCTCGGCCGCAAGCGCACCGTCTTCTTCATCGATCGGGCGGCCTCGGCCGAGGTGCCCGAGTCGCTCATCATGCCCACGTCGTACTGGACGGGCGCGATGGACCAGAAGGACTGGATGCCCGGCGGGAGCTGAGCCCCCTCACCGGCACCGCGCAGCCGTCAGACGAGCACCGGCTGCCGGACGAGCGCCTCGGCGTAGCGATCGAGAGCGATCTCGGCGAGCCGAGGGTCGGGCCCGAGCGGCGCCGTGACGCGATCGGCGCCGGCCTCGAGCAGCCGATCGTGGAAGTAGCCGGGCGCGAGCAGGTACGAGGCGATGACGACGCGCCCGGCGTCGCCCGCGGAGACGCCGCCGCGCGCGGTCTCGACCGCGACCGGCACGCGCGGGTGCGCGCCGGCTCCGTAGCCGATCGACACCGGGCCCGGCCAGCGGTCGCGCACGGACGCCGCGAGCCGCCCGACCGCGGTCGCCGCCTCGGGTCGGCTCGACCCGGCCGCCGCGAGCACGATGCGATCCGCGGGGGTCGCGCCCGTCGCTCGCAGCCGTTCGGCGATGATGGCCGCGAGTCGGCAATCGGGCCCGAGGGGCTCCGCCGCCAGCACGCGGCCCTCGCTCGACGCGGCCGCCTCCGCGATGTCGACCGCGGTGTGGAAGCCGACCGAGAGCAGGAGCGGGACGATCACGGCGCGCGCACCGCGGGGCAGGCCGCTGACGACATCGGGCAGCGCGGGATCCTGGACGTCGACGAACGCCTCCCGGACATCCAGATCGGGTCGTCTGCGGCGGATGTCGTCGACGATCGAGCGCACCACCTGGCGCCCGATGGCGTCGTCGGTGCCGTGCGCGCACGCGATGAGGACGGGTGCGGCGGCGTCGAAGTCGGTCTCGGGGTCAGGCATCGGCGAGCTCCAATCGGTATCCGCGCTTGATGACGGTGCGCACGAGCTTCGGGTCGCCCGCCGCCTGCCGGAGGCGGGCGATCGCGACTTCGACCGCGTGAGGATCGCGCGAGTCCCCCGGCAGCGCGGCGAGGAGCTCGTCGCGCCCGACGACGTCGCCGTCGGCTCGGGCGAGCGCGCGCAGGATCGCGAGAACGGTCGGCGTGAGCTCGAGATCCCGGTCGTCGAGGAGAGCCGAAGTCGCGCGCACCTGCAGCGGGCCGGCGATCGTGCGGATGGCGGTCGCGCGCTCGACGGAGTAGTGCGTCACGAGAGCCCGGACGAGCGAGCCGAGGCGGCCGCGATCGGGCACGAGCGGGTCGAGGCCGAGCGCCTGCAGCGGCATCGCCGTGATCGGACCGACGGCGGCGGCGAGGGTGGGGCCGTCGAGGAGGGCGGCGCGGACATCCGCATCGAGCCCCTCGCGCGCGGCGGCGTCGAGCCACGCCTGCGCACCGGGAGCCGAGGTGAAGACGACGGCGTCCAGTCGCCCCGCCGCGCACTCCCGAACGGAGTCGCGCAGCGCGTCCGGGTCCTTCGGCGGACCCCAGCGGTAGACGACGATCGGGTCGACGCGCGCTCCGGCCGCGGTGAAGGCCTCGTCGAGCCCGTCCGAGCCCGACCCGTGGTGCTGCACGACCACGCGAAGACCCGCGACGCCCTCATCGAGCAGGTACGCGCCGAGCTCGGCGGAGGTCTCGCTCTCCGAGACCCAGTCGGGCACGAGGCCCGCCTGCTGGATGGCGCCGCGCGCCTTCGGACCACGCGCGACGATGCGGCTCGAGCGCAGAGCGGCGACGAGGTCGTCGGCGAGGCCGTGCGCGTCGGCCGCCTCGACCCAGCCGCGGAATCCGATGCCCGTGGTCACGACGAGGGCGTCCGGCGGGGTGCCGATGACGCGGCGCGTCGCGGCGATGAGCTCGTCGTCGTCGAGGACGGGCACGACCGAGATCGCGGCCGCCCTGCTGACGTGAGCGCCATGGCGGCCGAGCGCGACGGCGAGCTCGGTCGATCGGCGGTCGGCGGTGATCAGCATGCGGCAGCCGGCGAGACGCTGCTGCTGCATCGGGGTCATCGTCATGCCGCCGCCGCCCGTCATCCGGCCAGCCGCGCCATCGGGGCCGCCGCCGAGCCGTTCGCCGACGCGCCGCGGGACGGCGATGCCTCGGGCTCCGCGTCGAGCAGACCGGGAGCCGCCACGCGGCCCATCACGATCACCGCCGGGTTCCGCACACCCGCGGCCGTCGCGGCCTCGAGCACCCGCTCGAGGGGCGCCCGCGTCGTCCGCTGCTCGGGCGTGCACCCGCGCTCGACGATCGCGACGGGGAGGGCGGGGTCGACCCCGAGCGCGAGGGCGCGGGAGACGAGCGCCGCCAGTGTGCCGACGCCCATGAGGACGACGAGGGTCGTCCGCTCGTCGAGCAGCGCTCCGAGCACGCGCGAGTCGAGGGCCTCGTGCCCCGTCGCGATGCGCACGCCGTCGGCGACGCCCCGATGGGTGATCGGGATGCCCGCGGCCGCCGGAACGGCGATCGCGCTGGAGACCCCGGGCACCACCTCGATCGCGACGCCCGCCGCGCGGCAGGCGGCGACCTCCTCGCCCCCGCGGCCGTACACGAACGGATCGCCTCCCTTGAGCCGCCCGACGCGCCGCCCCCGCTGGGCGTGGCGGACGAGGAGCGCGTTGATCTCCTCCTGGGGCACCGGGTGATGGCCCGGCTGCTTGCCGACGTCGATGATCTCGACGCCCGCGGGGAGGTCGACGAGAGCATCCACCGCCCCGAGACGATCGGTGACCACGACGTCGGCCGAGGCGAGGGCGCGAGCGCCGCGGACGGTGAGGAGGTCAGCGGCGCCCGGCCCGCCGCCGACGAGGACGACCGAGCCGATCGTCGTCGGGCGTCGACGCCGCAGATCGACCCTGCCGGTCCGGACGCCCAGGGAGAGCTCGCGGGCCACGGCCGCGCAACGACCCGGGTCTGCCGAGACATCGGAGGCGACGCCGATCACGAGGCCGGCGGCGTGCTCCTGCGCCGGGAGTCGCGCGCTCCCCTCGGCGACGTCGCTCGCGACGATGCACCAGATCCGGCGCTCCTCGGCCCACGCGGCCACGGCGCGGTCGACGCACGGATCCCCGGTCGCCGTGTGGACGAGCCACGCGTCGTCGAGATCGTCGGCGACGACGGCGCGCGGCGACCACGAGGCGAGACCGGTGTTGACGAGGGCGGCGAGGGCGGGCACGAGGTCGGGAGCGACGACGTGCACGAGCGCCCCGTCGTCGGCGAGCCGACGAGCGCGACGCGCCGACACCGCTCCTCCCCCGACGAGGAGCACGCGCCGCCCCGCGAGCTCGATGCCGAGCATCGCGGTCATGCCGCCACCGCGCGAGCGATGTGGACGACGCCGTCGATCACGCGCGTCGCGTAGGTGCGCAGCGACCGCGGCTCGCGGCCGTGCGTCTCGACGCACTCGCCGGTGCGCAGATCGAACACGTGCTTGAACATGGGCGAGGCGACGGTC
>JBKHYA010000025.1:0-22010 GCA_046565745.1 Actinomycetes bacterium | reverse complement strand
ATCGGGAACGAGCCGAGGAACTCCGGGGGACTGCTACCGGGGGGTGAGTCGCAGGGGGCTGCGGCGCAGGGAGTGAATCGGACGGGCCGGTCGGAGCGCGGGGGCGCTGCGACCGGCCCCCATCTCGTTAACGGGCCGCGGGCATCCGACCGACGGTGCCGGCCGCCCTCAGGGCGTCGCGCGCCCCGCCATGAGCGCATGCCGGGAGGCGGCGACGCGCTGCAGGAGCTCCGCCTCGTCGACGTGGGCCCCGATGCCCTCGCGACCGCCCAGGATGCGCTGGCGCGCGTGCGCGAGGCGCGTCGCGTCGCGGATGAACGCGCGCATGAGCCCCGGCACCCCGTGGCGCGCGGCCCACGCCTGCGCCGTGCGCCGCCCGGCGGGCGTGGCGAGCATCGCGACCTCCTGCGGGTGCAGCCAGCCGACCGCGGCGTACTCGCCGAGGCGGAGCGCGGTGAGCCGCTGCTCCTGCTTCCGCAGCGCGACGACGATCGCGACGGCGATGAGGAACATCGGCACCTGCACGAGCAGGTAGTAGCCGTAGAAGTCGCCGACGAAGAAGAGTGCGCCGTTCCAGAACGCGTGGAGCAGGATCGCCGGGATCGCCCCGACGAGGAACAGCCCGACGCCCGCGAGGGCGCTCGCCCGTCGCGCCGCGAACCCGAGCGCCGCACCGATGAAGGCCGTGAACATGACGTGCGCGAACGGCGACATGAGCCCGCGGATGAAGAAGATCTCGATCGTGCCGCCGCTCAGCAGCCCGCCCTCGGCGAGCTGCGTGCCGAAGTAGAGGATGTTCTCCGTGAAGGCGAAGCCGCCCGCGACGGTCGCGGCGTACACGATGCCGTCGACGGGGCCGTCGAAGTGGCGCCGGACCGTCCAGAACAGGATGAGGACGCCGAGGCCCTTGCCGAGCTCCTCGACGATGGGCGCCTGGATGGCGGCGCCGAAGAACTCGAACGCCTCGCTCGGCCCGCCCGCCATCGCGACGACGTTGCGGATCTCGGCGTCGACGACGAGCGCGATGAGCACGCTCATGCCCGCGCCCCACAGGAACGCGAAGACGAGCGCGCCGCGCGGCTCGGGCTCCCACCGGTCGATCCAGCGGATGCCCGCGAACACGATCGCGAGCGGCACGAGCGCCATGATCGCGCCGATCACGAGGCCCGCGGGGCCGAGCCCGGCGAGCAGGTAGAGCCCGACGACGAGGGCGACCCCCCCGAGGACGACGAATCCGATGACGGCGAGGACGAGCATCCCGACCGATCGGCGCCGCGGCGGCGTCGCGAAGCCCGGCTGGGCCGGGGTCGCCGACTCGGCGCGGACCTCGGGCGGAGCCGTCGCGGGCGCCGGCGTCGCACCGGGGGCGAGCCCCGCCGTCGACGACCAGTCGGGCGTGCCCGGCGCCGATGCGGCCGGGTGGGGGTGCTCGCTCATGGTCGCGAGCCTATCGAGGCGATCGGGGCGGGGGCAGCGTCATCGGGATGTCCGAATCCCGCTAGTGCGCGCATCCGCCCGGTGGCAGGGTGGGGGCGTGCCCCCTCTCGACCACGCGGTCTGCTACCGGGCCCTCGCCGCGCGCGATGCGCGCTTCGACGGCCAGTTCATCGCCGGCGTGCGCACGACCGGCATCTACTGCCGCCCCTCGTGCCCGGCGACGACGCCGCGGCCGCACAACGTCGACTTCTTCCCGACCGCGGCGGCGGCGCACGAGGCGGGGCTGCGCGCGTGCAAGCGCTGCCAGCCCGACGCCGTGCCGGGCAACCCGGAGTGGAACCGCCGCGACGACCTCTCGGCCCGCGCGATGCGGCTCATCCTCGACGGGGTCGTCGAGCGCGAGGGCGTTCCGGGGCTCGCGGCTCGTCTCGGGTACTCGAGCCGGCACCTCACGCGCGTGCTGCAGGGCGAGCTCGGCGCGGGCCCGCTCGCGCTCGCCCGCGCGCACCGGGCCGAGTCGGCGCGCGCCCTCCTCGCGGGGACGGCTCTTCCGGTGGCCGACGTCGCGTTCGCGGCGGGCTTCGCGAGCCTGCGGCAGTTCAACGACACGATCCAGGAGGTCTACGGCCTCACGCCGACGGCGCTGCGCGGGCTCGCGCGCTCGGGTCGGCACGGCGTGCGCGCGACGACCGGCGCCCCCGCGGCGGAGGGGTCGACCGCCGTGACCGTCCGACTCGCCGCGCGGCCCCCGTTCGACGGCCCGGGTCTCGTCCGGTACGTCGCCGACCACGCGATCCCGGGCGTCGAGGAGGTCGCCGAGGACGGCGCCGTCCGCCGCCGGATCCCCCTCCCCCACGGCCCCGCGCTCGTCACGGTGCGCCCCGAGCCCGAGCGCGCGGGCGTCGTCTGCACGGCGGAGGTCGCCGCGATCGCCGATCTGGCTCCGCTCGTCGCGCGCATCCGGCGCTGGTTCGACCTGGACGCCGACGCCGCCGCGATCGACGAGACCCTGGGGCGGGATGCCCTGCTCGGGCCGCTCGTCGCGCAGCAGCCGGGCATCCGCATCCCCGGCGCGGTCGACGCGGCCGAGACCCTTCTACGCACGATCGTGGGCCAGCAGATCTCCCTCCCCGCCGCGCGCACCGTTCTCGGGCGCCTCGCCGCCGACCTCGAGGCGATCGCCGGGGACGAGCCGCGCGCGGGACTGCGCGACTTCCCCACCGCGGCCGCGATCGCCGAGCACGGGCACGCCGTGCTGCGCGGCCCGGCGCGGCGGGTGGCGACGATCATCGGCGTCGCCGAGGAGCTCGCGAGCGGTCGACTCGCGATCGACGTCGGCATGCCGGCGGCGGAGCTACGGGCGCGCCTCGAGGCTCTGCCGGGGATCGGGCCGTGGACCGCCGGGTACGTGACGATGCGCGTTCTCGGCGCCCCGGACATCCTGCTCGCGGACGACCTCGTGCTGCTGCGGTCGCTGCGCGCGGCCGGTGCCGCCGCGACGGCGCGCGAGGCGAGCGCGCTCGGCGAGCGCTGGGCGCCGTGGCGCAGCTACGCGACGCTGCACCTGTGGAGAAGCGCTCCCCCCGCGATGCGCAGGACGCGGGAGGATGGAGCGCGCACCGCGCACCGACGGAGGGAGCGAGCATGACCCCGAACGAGCACGACCCCCGGAATCACGAGCCCCGCCGCGGCGATGACGAGCTCGTCGACCGCGAGCTGCTGGCCCGCGACATCGACCACGACGCCGAGCGCCCCGTCGACCTCGACGACGCCCTCGACGAGGCGCTGCCGCCGCCGACGATCGACCCCGAGGAGCGCGTCGAGGTCGAGCCCGACCCCGACGTCGCCCTCGACGACGAGCGCCCCGCCGGCTGAGCCCGCGCGCGGTCGGTGTGGCGGGCATGAGGACGGGTCGCACGCAACCCCGTCGCCGCCGCTCAGGGACGCCGCTAGCGTGCGGGCATGGTCATGCACTATCGCGGCGCGCGCACCGAGGGCTCCTTCTGGCAGCGGCACAGCCTGTCGATCGTCCTCGCGACGATCCTGCTCGTCCAGACCGTCCTCGCGATGCTCGCCGGTCGCCACGTCTGGGTCGGCGAGCAGGAGCACATGGGCGCGCCGCTCGACGCCGGCGAGTTCTGGATCTGGTTCTTCTGGGAGTACAACATCAGCCTCGTCGCCGACACCTTCGGCGTCATCCTGATCGTCCTGCTCTCCAAGCGCCTCGTCGAGAAGGACAGCGCCGAGTCGAAGGAGAACGCCGACTCGACGGAGTGACGCGCCTGTCAACCCCGTGACGAGGGCCGCTCCCCGGTCGTACCGTGGCCCCCGCGACCGCGCCGGCGGTCGCCGAAGGGAGCGACATGAGCGCATCGACCACCGACCCGACGACCCTCCACCGCAGCGAGGGCTTCCCCGAGCAGGAGCAGTCGCAGCCCGGCCTCACCGACGCGACGACCCCGACGCCCGACCACGGCGAGGAGAGCTACCGCGGAGCCGACCGCCTGCGCGACCGCCGCGCCCTCATCACCGGCGGCGACAGCGGCATCGGCCGCGCCGTCGCGATCGCGTTCGCGCGCGAGGGCGCCGACGTCGCGATCTCCTACCTCCCCGAGGAGGACGAGGACGCGCGCGAGACCGCCCGCTGGGTGGCGGATGCGGGGCGCGAGTGCACCCTCCTGCCCGGCGACGTGCGCGACGAGCAGCACGCCGCGGCCATCGTCGAGCGCACCGTCGAGTCGCTCGGCGGGCTCGATCTGCTCGTGCTCAACGCCGCCTACCAGGAGAAGCGCGACGGCCTCGAGTCGCTGCCGATGGACGACTTCGACCGCGTCATGCGCACGAACCTCTACGGGCTCGTCGCGACGGCGCGCGCGGCGATCCCGCACCTCCCGGCCGGGGCGTCGATCATCGTGACGTCGTCGATCCAGGCCTTCCACCCCTCGCCGACGCTCATCGACTACGCCATGACGAAGGCGGCGCAGGTCGCGTTCGTGCGGGCTCTCGCCGCCGAGCTGGGCGAGCGGGGCATCCGCGTCAACGCCGTCGCCCCCGGGCCGATCTGGACCCCGCTCATCCCCGCGACGAGCTGGCCGGAGACCCTTCCCGACTTCGGGCAGGACACCCCGCTCGGCCGCGCCGGGCAGCCTGCCGAGGTCGCCCCGGCCTACGTCTACCTCGCGAGCGATGCCGCGAGCTACGTCTCGGGCGCCGTGCTGCCCGTGACCGGCGGGAAGAGCCTCTGATGGCGCCGACGGGGAAGAGCCGCGACGAGGAGCGCCCGAGCCTCAAGGACCCGGAGCTCTACGACGCATTGACCGGTGACGGCATGAGCGCGAGCAAGGCGGCGCGCATCAGCAACGCCGCCGCGCGCGACGGCCGGTCGTCGATCGGCCGTCGCGGCGGGCACGCGGAGGACTACGAGTCGCGCACGGTCGGGCAGCTGCGCGAGCGAGCGAAGGAGCTCGGGCTCACCGGGTACTCGCGGCTGCGCAAGAGCGAACTCATCGAGCGGCTGCGCGAGCACTGAGCCGGGCGGGCTCGCGTCAGTCCTCGACCGGCACCATCGGCAGGGCGATCGCGCCCGTCATCGGCACGGCGCCCGAGAGCCGCTCGGGCGAGAGCACGCGCTCGACGTCCTCCGCCGACATGAGGCCGCGCTCGACGACGATCTGACGGATCGACAGGGGCGAGTTGAGCGCCTCGTAGGCGAGCTTCGCCGAGGCCTGGTAGCCGATGTAGGGAGTGAGCGCCGTCACGACTCCGACGCTCAAGTCGACCATCTCGCTGAGCCGCTCGACGTTCGCGGTGATGCCGTCGACGCAGTTGAGGCGCAGCGTGCGGCACGCGTTGGTCATCCACGCGAGCGACTGCATGATGCTCGTCGCGATGACGGGCTCGAAGGCGTTGAGCTGCAGCTGCCCCGCCTCGGCGGCGGCCGTGACGGTCGCATCCGCCCCGATGATCGAGAACGCGACCTGATTCACCACCTCGGGGATCACGGGGTTGACCTTGCCCGGCATGATCGACGAGCCGGCCTGGCGCGGCGGGAGGTTGATCTCGCCGAAGCCCGCCTGCGGGCCGCTCGAGAGCAGGCGCAGGTCGTTGCAGATCTTCGAGAGCTTGACAGCCGCGCGCTTGAGCGTGCCGGAGAGCGTCATGAAGATGCCGGCGTCGCTCGTGGCCTCGATGAGGTCGGGCGCGGTCTCCATCTCGTAGCCGGAGACCTCCGTGAGGTGACGGCGGACGCTCTCGGCGTAGCGCGGGTCGGCCGTGATGCCCGTGCCGATCGCGGTCGCGCCGAGGTTGATCTCGTTGAGCCAGGGGATGACCTCGGAGAGCCGGTCGTGGTCCTCGCGCATGGTCGTCGCGAAGCCGCGGAACTCCTGGCCGAGGGTCATCGGCACGGCGTCCTGCAGCTGCGTGCGGCCGACCTTGAGGATGTGCGCGAACTCGCGCCCCTTCTTCGCGAACGACTCGCTCAGGAGCTCGTGCTCCTCGAGCAGCGTGCGCAGGCTCAGCACCATGCCGAGCTTGATCGCCGTGGGGTACACGTCGTTCGTCGACTGGCTGCGGTTGACGTCGTCGATCGGGTGCAGGTGCTCGTACTCGCCCTTGGCGTGGCCGAGCAGCTCGAGGCCGCGGTTGGCGATGATCTCGTTCGCTGACATGTTGGTGCTCGTGCCCGCGCCGCCCTGCAGCACGCCGAGCACGAACTGGTCGTGCAGCTCGCCGTCGATGATCTCCTGGCACGCCAGGTCGATCACGCGGGCCTTCTCGGGGTCCAGCACGCCGATCTCGGCGTTCGCGCGCGCCGCCGCCTGCTTGACGAAGGCGAGGGCGATGACGAGGTTGGGGTGGTTGGAGAGGGCGCGGCGCGTGATGGGGAAGTTCTCGAGCGCGCGGGCGGTGTGGATGCCCCAGTACGCGTCGGCGGGGATGGGCATCGAGCCGAGCGAATCGTGCTCCATGCGCATCTCGCGCGGGGCCTCGCCGGCCTCGCGGAGACCGGGTCGATAGATCGGGACTCCGTCGTCACTCGTGGTGAAACTCGGAGCAGGGCCAGTGGTGCGCACCATGAATGGATGCCTCTTCCTTATGGGGTCCGACAGCAGTGGCGGTGGCGGCACGAGTCTAGTGGGGACCGCGCGGCTAGGCTGTCGCGGTGCACGACTCCCCCTCGCCCGACTCCGTCTCGACCGACTCCGCGCTCGATCGCGCCATCGCCCTCGCCGCCCGGAACGTCGCCGACGGCGGAGGACCGTTCGGGGCGATCGTCGTGGCTCCCGACGGCCGGGAGTTCGCGGGCGTCAATCGCGTGACGCGCGACAAGGACCCCACGGCGCACGCGGAGGTCGTCGCGATCCGCATCGCGGCGCGCGAGCTCGGCACCTTCGACCTCACCGGCTGCGTGCTCTACGCGAGCTGCGAGCCGTGCCCGCTGTGCCTGAGCGCGGCGCTGTGGGCGCGCCTCGATCGCGTCGAGTTCGCCGCGGATCGCCACGACGCCGCCCGCGCGGGTTTCGACGACGCCGTCTTCTACGACCTGTTCGACACGCCCCGAGACCAGTGGCCCACGCGCGTGGAGCAGGCGCCGTCAGCGAGCGCCGCCGCGCCGTTCGACGCCTGGCGCGAGAACGCCGAGCGCGTCGAGTACTGACGCGTCACCGACGAACGCGCGCGCCCCGCGCTCAGCGCGCGGGCGCGATGCGCACGCGCCGCGTGACGAGTCGATCGGGCACGGGCGCGTGCGAGATCACGAGCACCGCGCGCTCGGGGCCCGCCGCCGCGCCGAGCAGCTCCTCGAGGAGCGCCTCCGAGCGATCGGGGTCGACGTTCGCCGTCGGCTCGTCGAGCACGAGCACGGGCGCCTCGCTCAGCAGCGCGCGGGCGAGCGCGATGCGCTGCGCCTGCCCGCCCGAGACGAGCCGACCGCGCTCGCCGACGGGGGCGTCGAGTCCGCCGCGTTCGGCGACCCACTCCCCCAGCCCGACGCGGTCGAGCACGGCGAGCAGCTCGTCGTCGGTCGCGGTGTCGCGCGCGAAGATCAGATTCTGGCGGATGCTCTCATCGAACAGGTGCGGCTGCTGCTCGAGCAGCACGACCCGGCGCCGCACGTCGTCGGGGTGCAGCTCGCGCACGTCGACGCCGCCGAGCTCGTACCGGCCTTCGTGCGCGAGGAAGCGCACGAGCACGTGGGCGAGGGTCGTCTTGCCGGCACCGCTCGGCCCGTGCACGACGACGCGGTCGCCGGGGTGCAGCTCGAGATCGATCGGGGCGAGCGCGGGGCGGGGATCCCCCGGCCAGCGCGCCGCGACGCCCGAGAGCCGCACCGCGGACGCCCCGGGTGATCCGATCGGGGCGGCGTCGCGCGGCTGCGCGGGCGCGAGCGGGATCTCCGTGGGCACGTGCTCGGGGACGACGGTCGCGATGCGCTCGGCGCTCGCGCGCACGCGCCACCACGCCCCGACCGCCGAGGGGAGCGCGCCGACGACCTCGACGACGGCGAGCGGGAGCAGGACGAGCATCGCGAGCTGCGGACCCGTGAGCGCGCCGCTCGCGAGCTCGGGCTGCACGGCGAGGAGGGTCGCGATGAGGATCGCGCCGCCGCCGAGCGTCACGAGCGCGGCGACCGCTCCCGCGGCGGCGGCCTGCCGCGACTGCGCGCGTCGCAGGCGAGCGTCGAGGGCGAGCACCGCGTCTCGCCGCTCGAGGTCCGCGCCGAAGGCGCGCAGGGTCTCCCACCGCGCGACGTACTCGAGCACGGCGTCGGCGAGGTCGGCCCGGAGCGGAGCGATGCGGCGCTCGGCGTCGCGACTGAGACCCGCGAGGACGGCCGTCGCCGCGGCCGCGGTGAGCGCGAGCCCGACGGCGAGGACGAGCGCCGCGACGGGCGACACCCACGCGACGCCGACGACCGCGAGGCCGGCGACGATCGCGGCGCTCACGAGCGGCTGCACGACGCGCAGCGGGAGGTCCTGGAGCGCGTCGACGTCCTGCACGAGGGTCGCGAGCACGTCGCCCGAGCGCGCGGCGCGCAGCCCGTCGGGCGCGACCGGGACGAGGCGGCGGAACACGCTCACGCGCAGCCCCGCGAGCGCGCGCAGGGCCGCGTCGTGCCCGACGACGCGCTCGAGGTAGCGCAGCACGGCGCGGCCGATCGCGAAGGCGCGCACGCCGACGATCGCGAAGCCGAGGAAGAGGATGGGCGGCTGCTCGGCGGCGCGGGCGATGAGCCACGCGGAGGTCGCGAGGAGCGCGACCGAGGAGCCCGCCGCGAGGGCGCCGAGCGCGAGCGCGAGCACGAGGAGCGCGAGGGCGGTGACGGCGCGCGCGCAGCACGGGACGGATGTCGACGCGGGTCATCGCGCGATCACCTCCGGGGCGAGCGAGGCTTCGCGGGCCGCGTCGGCGGCGTGCGCCGCGAGGTCGAGCACCTCGTCGGCGGCCGCGACGACCGCGGGCCGGTGCGTGACGACGATGACGAGCCGCCCCTCCGCCGCGAGCGCGCGCAGCCCGGCGACGACGCGGCCCTCGGCCTCGGCGTCGAGCGCCGACGTGGGCTCGTCGAGCACGACGATCTCTAGATCGCGCTCGAGCGCGCGGTAGGCGGCGCGGGCGATCGCGACGCGCTGCGCCTGGCCGCCCGAGAGGCCCTGCCCGGCGGGGCCGAGCACGGTCGTGAGGGGCACGTCGAGCGCGCCGGCGAGCGCGAGCGCGCGGGCGACGAGCGCGGGGTCGGGATGCTCGGAGCCGAGCGCCACGACCGCGTCGAGCGGCCCGGCCGTGAGCTCGGGGCTCTGCCCGGCCCACGCGACGCGCGCGAGGCGCGCCTCGGCGGGGGTCTCGCGGCCCGCGAGGAGGATGCGCCCCTCTGCGGGCGTGAAGCCGAGCAGCGCGGCGACGAGCGACGACTTGCCCGTGCCGCTCGGCCCCGTGATCGCGACGAGCGAGCCGCGCCGCCAGGCGGCGTCGAGACCCGAGACGACCGCGCGACCCGCGCGCGCGACGCTCACGCGCTCGAGGGCGAGCGCGACGTCGTGCGCCTCTCCGGCGCGGGGCGCCGCGAAGGCGGGCGGCGCGCCAGGGGCGGGCGGGGCATCCGCGCCGCGCTCGACGACGCCGCCCTCGAGGAGATCGAGCACGTCGTCGGAGGCCGCGATGCCGTCGGCGGCGGCGTGGTACCGGGCTCCGACGAGGCGCAGCGGCAGGTACGCCTCGGGCGTGAGGATGAGCACGAAGAGCCCGAGGGCGAACGGGATCGCGCCGTCGATGAGGCGCACGCCGACGGAGACCGCGACGACCGCGACGGAGAGGCTCGCCGCGAGCTCGAGCGCGAAGCTCGACAAGAACGACACCCGGAGGACCTTCATCGTGCGGGCGCGGTACGCGTCGGTCACGGCCTCGATGCGCGCCGTCTGCCGGTGCTGCCTCCCGAAGATCGTGAGGGTCGACAGCCCCCGCACCACCTCGAGGAAGCCCGTCGAGAGCGACTGCAGGGCCTCCCACTGCGAGCGCTGCATCGCCTGCGTCGCCCACCCGATGAGCACCATGAACACGGGGATGAGCGGGAGCGTCAGCATGACCGCGATGCCCGTCGCGGGGTCGGCGAGCAGGAGCACGCCCACGACGATCGGCGTCGCGACCGCCGTGAGGATCAGCTGCGGCAGGTACAGCCCCACGTAGCCGTCCATCGCGTCGAGGCCCGGGCCGATGATCGTCGCGAGCGATCCGCTCGACCGTCGCCCGAGCTCCGCCGAGCCGCCGCGGTCGATCGCGGCGATCGCGCGCTCGCGCAGCTGGCTCTTCACGCGTGCGGCGCCGCGGGCGGCGAGCGCGTCGAGCGCGGCCTGGGTGAGCGCCCGGGCGACGACGGATGCGGCGGTCGCCGCCACGAGCATCCCCATCGAATCGAGGGGCGCGCCCTCGATGACCGCCGCGATGCTGCTCGCGGCGGACCAGCAGAACGCGACGATGCTCGCGACGTGCGCGACGCCGACGACCGCGCCGAGCGCGAGGAGCGCTCGCGCGGCCGAGGCCGTGCGCAGCAGACGCGGGTCGAGGGGCTTCAGTGCGCCGCCCCCACCGGGATGGAGGCGCGCGTCACGCGCTTGCGGAAGACCCAGTAGGTCCAGCCCTGGTAGAGCAGGACGAGCGGGACCATGAACACCGCGACCCACGTCATGACCTGCAGCGTGTACTCGGTGCTCGACGCGTTCTCGATCGTGAGGCTGTAGGCGGGGTCGATCGTCGAGGGCATGACGTTCGGGAACATCGCAGCGAGGATCGTCGCGACCGCGAGCAGGGTCGTGACGGCCGAGAGGCCGAACGCCCAGCCCTCGCGGCCCGCGCGGTTCGCGAGGGTCGCGCCGATGAGCGTGAGCGCCGCGGCCGCCGCGAGCGCCGCGATGACCGCGGCGTGCGGCGCGTCGAGGTGTGCGAGGACCGTCCAGGTCAGGAAGGCCGCCGCGACGACGATCGTCGCGATGCCCGCGCGCGCGGCGAGGGCGCGAGCGCGCTCGCGCAGCTCGCCGTCGGTCTTGAGCGCGACGAACTGCACGCCGTGCGTGAAGAACAGCAGGAGCGTCGTGAGCCCGCCGAGCAGCCCGTACGGGTTCAGGAGCGTGAAGAGCGTTCCGGTGAAGTTGCCGGCCTCATCGATCGGGGTGCCCTGGACGATGTTCGCGAAGGCGACGCCCCACAGCAGCGCCGGCACCGCGGAGCCGATCACGATCATCCGATCGAACGCCGCCGACCATTCGGGGCTGCGGCCCTGATGGCGGTACTCGAACGAGACGCCGCGGAGGATGAGCGCGACGAGGATCAGCAGGAGCGCGAGGTAGAAGCCGCTGAAGAGCGTCGCGTACCAGTACGGGAAGGCCGCGAAGAGCGAGGCGCCCGCGACGATGAGCCAGGTCTCGTTGAGATCCCACACGGGGCCGATCGTGTTGATGATCTGGCGGCGGTCGGTGTCGTCCTTGCCGAGGAAGGGCAGCGACATGCCGACGCCGAAGTCGAAGCCGTCGAGCACGAAGTAGCCGATGAAGAAGAACCCGACGATGAGGAACCAGAGGGTGGCGAGATCCATGGGGTGCTCCTAGTAGACCGTGGCGAGCTTGGAGTGATCGATGTCGTCCGCGTCGGAGTGGTCCTCCCACTCCTTCGGGCCCTCGATCGCCGCCTTCTTGATGAGCCGGAACTCGACGACGGCGAGCGCGCCGTAGAGGACGGTGAAGACGACGAGCGAGATGAGCACCTCGAGCCCCGTGACGTTCGGCGAGACGCCGTCCTCCGTCTTCATGAGACCGAACACGAGCCAGGGCTGCCGACCCATCTCGGTGAAGATCCAGCCGACGAGGCTCGCGATCATGGGCAGCGGAGCGGCCCAGATGGCCACCTTCCACGCCCAGCCGGCGGGCGTGCGACCGCCCCGGGTGAGCCAGAGGCCGACGGCCGAGATGAGGGCGGCGAGCGAGCCGAGGCCGATCATCCAGCGGAACGACCAGTAGGTGACCCAGATGATGGGCGTGTAGTCGCCGGGGCCGAACTGCTCGACGTACTGCGCCTGCAGGTCGTTGATGCCCTCGACCTCCCCCGTGAGCGTCTGCGTCGACAGGACCGACAGCAGGTACGGCACGCGGATGGAGAAGATCTCGCTCGAGCCGTCCGGCGTTCCGAGCGAGAAGATCGAGAAGCTCGCCGGGCCCGCGGTTTCGTAGAGCGCCTCGGCGGCGGCCATCTTCATGGGCTGCGTCGCGACCATGACGAGGCTCAGCTGGTCACCGCTCAGGGCGACACCCGCGAAGGCGACGAGGTTCGTGACGCCGCCGAACCGCAGCGCCGTGCGCATCGTCTCGTCGTACTGGCCGCGAGCGAGGTGATAGGCGGCGACCGCGACGACGACGACCGCGGCGAACATGATCGCGGCGAAGATCGTGTGCGGGAAGGACGCGAGCACGACGGGGTTGGTGAGGACCGCGACGATGTCGGTGAGCTCGGCGCGACCGCGCTCCTCGTTGATCGTGAAGCCGACCGGGTTCTGCATGAACGCGTTCGCGGCGAGGATGAAGTACGCCGAGAGCATCGTCGAGATCGACACGACCCAGATCGAGGCGAGGTGCAGCTTCGCCGGGAGCTTGTCCCACCCGAAGATCCACAGGCCGATGAAGGTGGCCTCGAGGAAGAACGCGAGCAGGCCCTCCATCGCGAGAGGGGCGCCGAACACGTCGCCGACGAAGCGCGAGTAGTCGCTCCAGTTCATGCCGAACTGGAACTCCTGCACGATGCCCGTCACGACGCCCATCGCGAAGTTGATGAGGAAGATGCGGCCGAACAGGCGCGTCAGGTGCAGGTACTTGAGCTTGCCCGTGCGCACCCATGCGGTCTGCAGGAGCGCCACGAGGAGCGCCATGCCGATCGTGAGGGGGACGAAGAGGAAGTGGTAGAGGGTCGTGAGACCGAACTGCCAGCGGGCGAGGGCGAGCGGATCGAGCCATTCGAGCACGGGAGACGGACCGCCTTGCGTGTGGAGGGGTGGGGGTCCCTTCCACCCTAGGCATCGGCACTCCGGGTCGGCAGGGGCCGAAGGTCCCGAATCCTGTCGCGTCGCCTCCGCGTCCGCGTCGGCTCCGACCGGCACGATCGCCCACAGCGCCCGCAGGGCGGTCGTCGGTAGGCTCGCGCTCGTGAACGAGATCCTCGACGGCCTGCTCGACACCGTCGAGGGCGTCGACCCGGTCGTGCGCACGCTGCTCGCGGGGCTCTTCATCATGCTCGAGACGAGCGTGCTCCTCGGCCTCATCGTGCCGGGCGACACCGTCGTGCTCGTCGCCTCGACCGCCGTCGACTCCCCCGTCGAGTACTTCGCCCTCGCGATCACGTGCATCGCGGGCGCGCTCGCCGGGGGCTCGATCGGCTTCTGGATCGGCCGCACGATCGGGCCGTGGCTGCGCGCCTCGCGCGCCGGGCGCCTCATCGGCGAGAAGAACTGGGTCAGGGCGGAGAACTTCCTCGACCACCGCGGCGGCATCGCCGTGTTCATCTCGCGCTTCCTGCCCGTGCTCCACTCGCTCACGCCGCTCACCGTCGGCATGAGCACGCTGCGCTACCGCACGTTCATCCTCTGGCTCGCCGCCGCCTCGACCATCTGGTCGTTCCTGTACGTCTCCGTCGGGTCGGCTGCGGCCGGCACCTATCGCGAGCTCGACGACACGCTCAACTGGGCGGCGTACCTGTTCGTCGGCATCATCCTCGTCTTCCTCGTCATCGTGTGGCTCGCGAAGAAGGGGCTCGATCGGTACTCGTCGCGCTTCGCCGACCGCCCGGGCGATCACGACGCCCGCACGCTCGAGGACTGAGCGGGCGCGCTCCGGCCGACCCGGGCATCCCCCGAAATGCGACGACGGGAGCGGAGCGAGCGCTCCGCCCCCGTCGGGCGTGGGATGCCGTGGCGACTAGCCGAGGAAGCCGTTCTCCTCTAGCCAGCCCTCCGCGATCTCGGCGGCCGACAGCTGGTCGACCGTGCTCTGGACGTTGAGGGCGACGAGGCCCTCGGGGGTCAGCGCGGCGCTCACCTCATTGATGACATCCACGACATCGGCGGGGAGGTCGGTGACGGCGAGCGGAACGACGTTCGACGCGAGGAAGAGACTTTCCGGGTCATCCAGGGTGACCAGACCGAACTGCTGGATGCGCGGGTCGGCACTGTAGACGTTGCCGACATCGACGACGCCCTCGATGAGCGACTCGACCGTGGTCTCCCCCGTGGCTTCGACCGTCGCTGTCACGCCGTAGAACTCCTTGAGCCCGCTGGGGCCGTAGGGCCGCTCCTCGAGCTCCGGGCGCCCGCCGAGGGTGATGCCTCCCTCGATCTTCGCGAGGTCGGCGATCGAGGTGAGACCGTTCGCCTCGGCGAACTCGGCCGTGACGTTGTAGGAGTTCTCGTCAGTCGCCGGGCTCTGATCGAGAACCTGCAACCCCTCAGGCAACGCGCCGGTCAGCTCGGCGTACACATCGTCGGCCGACGTCGCGGCAGTATCGGGAACGTAGTACTGGAGAAGGTTTCCTGTGTACTCGGGGAACAGATCGACCTCACCGCCCTCAATGGCGGGCAGATAGGTCTCCCGCTGGCCGATGTTGAAGTTGCGCTCGACCTCGTAGCCGGCGTTCTCGAGCGCCTGCGCGTAGATCTCGGCGATGATCTCGTTCGAGTAGTAGGCCTGCGAGCCGACGACGATCGTCTCCGAGCTCGAGCCGCCCGCATCCGGGTCGTTGCCGGGCTCCAGCGGATCACCCGACGCGCACCCTGCCAGGGCCAATGCCGCCCCGACCACGGTCGCGGTCATCGCGATCCGGCCCTTGTTCCTTGCTGTGAACATCACGATCTTCTTTCTCTCAGGTGGTGGCGGGTGTATCCGCCGCCGCGCGACGGCGAGGGGCCGTCGTGCGGAGCTCCGGGGTGCGGCGCGCGCGCACGCCGCGCGGCACCGCGTAGCGCTCGAGCACCGCGAACAGCGCGTCGAGCAGGAGGGCGAGGGCGATGATGAGGATCGCCGCGCCGAACATGCGGTCGTAGTCTCGCAGGGCGATGCCCGACACGATCGGCAAGCCGAGGCCGCCGAGGTTGACGAAGGCCGCGAGCACGGCCGTCGCGACGACCTGCAGGGTTCCGCTGCGCAGCCCGCCGATGAGGAGGGGAAGCCCCAGAGGAATCTCCACCCGCCCGAGGATCTGCCGCTCGGTCATGCCCATCGCGCGCGCGGCATCGATGACGCCCCGATCGATGACCTCGATCCCCGCGTAGGCGCCGGCGAGGATCGGAGGGATCGCGAGCAGGACGAGCACGAGAACGGTCGACGGACCGCGGAGGAGGACCCCGGCGAGCATGACGAAGAGGAACAGCAGGCCGAAGGACGGCAGGGCGCGGGCGGCGCCGGAGATGGCCACGGCGATCTCGCGCCCCTTGCCCGTGTGGCCGATGAGCCAGCCGAGCGGGATCGCGATGATCGAGGCGACGAGCACCGCGAGAACGGTGTAGAGCAGGTGCTCGCCGATGCGGACAGGGATCGAGGTCGATCCCTGCCAGTTGGCGGGGTCGACGAGCCAGGCGATCGCCTCGAGGAACAGGTTCACGAGGACCCCTTCACGCGCGTCCACGGCATGAGCCAGGAGCCGACGAGCGCGAGAATGCGGTCGAACAGCAGTGCGATCAGGACCGTCGCGACGACGCCTGCGAGCACCGACTCGACGATGCCGCGCTGGTAGCCGTTCGTGAACAGGTAGCCGAGCCCGTCGACTCCGACGATGATGCCGATCGTGAGGAGGCTCACCGTGCTCACGGCGACGACGCGGAGGCCGGCGAGCAGCACGGGCCCGGCGAGCGGGAAGTCGACGGCCCAGAAACGGCGCCAGGACGAGTACCCCATGGCCGTGGCGGCCTGCTGGATGTCGCGATCGACGCTCGCGAGGGCATCCGCCGTCGACCGCGCCATGATGGCGACCGCGTAGATGGTGAGCGCGATGAGCACGTTCGCGTCGCTGAGGAACGGCAGGCCGAGCAGAGGCGGCAGGATGACGAACAGGGCGAGCGAGGGGATCGTGTACAGCAGTCCGACGAGAGTCAGGATGAGACCGCGCGTGAGCTGGTAGCGGTGCGCGACCCAGCCGAGCGGGAGGGCGATGACGAAGCCGAGCACGATCGGCAGGATGCTCAGCCGGATGTGCGCGAGCGACAGCTGCAGGATCTGCTCCACGTTGGCGAGCACCCACGTCACGACGGGCCCCCGTCCACGAGCCGGCCTGCGACGGTGCCGTCGGCGTCGACGACGACGCGCGCGCCGTCGATCTCTCGGATGCTCAGCGCACGCTTGCCGCGATCGGCGCCGATGAAGCTCGCGACGAACTCGCTCGCGGGGTTGGCGAGGATCTCCTGCGGCGTGCCCTTCTGCGCGATGCGGGCGCCCTTCTCGAGGATGACGACCTGGTCGCCGAGCAGGAAGGCCTCGTCGATGTCGTGCGTGACGAACACCACGGTCTTGCCGAGCTCGCGCTGCAGACGCAGGAGCTCCTGCTGCAGCTCGGCGCGCACGATCGGGTCGACGGCGCCGAATGGCTCGTCCATGAGCAGGATGTTGGGGTCGACGGCGAGCCCGCGCGCGACGCCGACGCGCTGCTGCTGCCCGCCCGAGAGCTGCGAGGGGTAGCGCTCGGCCATCGAGCGGTCGAGGCCGACGGTGTCCATGAGCTGGAGGGCGCGCTCGTGCGCGTCCTTCCTCGGCACGCCGTTGAGGCGCGGCACGGTCGCGATGTTGTCGATCACGGTGCGGTGCGGCAGGAGGCCCGAGTTCTGCATGACGTAGCCGATGCGGCGGCGCAGCTTCACGGGGTCGATGCGCGCGACGTTCTCGCCGTCGATCTCGAGGTCGCCGCTCGAGGCGTCGACCATGCGGTTGATCATGCGCAGCAGGGTCGTCTTGCCGCAGCCGCTCGAGCCGACGAAGACGGTCGTCTTGTGGGAGGGGATGACGAGGCTGAAGTCGTCGACGGCCGTCGTGCCGCCGGGGAATGTCTTGGAGATGGAGCGGAACTCGATCACGGAACGCGACTCCTCGATGTCGATCGCCGCCGAGGGATCACTCAGCGTGCTCCCAGTCAAACAGCCCGGTGCCCCGCATCGAAAACGCTGGCGGTGTTTCCCGGCACATATCCAGAAGATGCGGATGCTCGGCGCACCTGGTCCGGAGACGACGAGAGCCCCCGCCGACCGGCGGGGGCTCTCGTGGCGAAGCGGGACGAGGGGCTACAGCACCCCGGCGACCGTCGCGCGGACGACGCGGCGGGCCTCGTCGAGCAGGGCGGCGTCGCCCTCGCCGTCGCGCGCGAAGGCGCGGGCGACGAGCGCGTCGATGACCTCGACGGCCGTGGCGATCGCGAGGCGGCCGCTGCCGTCGAGCGAGAGCGAGTAGCGCTGCTCGAGCGCGTCGGCCACGGCGCCGGCGACGACGCCGTTGGCGGTCTCATCCGAGCTCGGCGGGAGCAGATCGAGCACGTCGCCGACGCGGAGCGAGCGGTAGCCCGGCTCCGAGCGGAAGAGCTCGACCGTGACGTCGAGGACGCCGAGGAGGGCATCCGTCGCCGTCGCGTGACCCTCGGCGGCGAGCTCGCCGGCGAGGCGGGCCAGGAGCCGCTCGGAGTTGCGCGCCGCGAGCGACTGCAGGACGGCGATGCGGTCGGGGAAGTAGCGGTAGACGGTGCCGATGGAGGCGCCGGCGCGATCGGCGACCATGGCGGTCGTGAGGCGCTCGTAGCCGATCTCGTCGATCACGGCGGCGGCCGAGTCGAGGAGGGCGGCGAGGCGCGCGGAGCTGCGCGCCTGGACGGGTTCGTTGCGGATGGGAGCGGACGCTGTCAGAAGCGTCGTGCTCAGTTCGATGGCGGACATGGCTGGGTACCTTTCGACGACCGGGCTGATTGATGGTAGCGCGCAATATGAGACATCGACTGGTTTTCCTGTCAGGAATATTCGGCGCGCCGTCGGGCTGTTCGCTCAGACGAACATGGACGCGCCTCGGAGCCGCGTGGAGCCCCGTGCCAGACTGGGGCGATGCCGGCCGTGTCGACTGATCCCGAGCCCGCCCCCCGATCGTCGTGGGCGCGCCGAGCGGCCGCTCTCGAGGACTCGGTGCACCGCACGCGCGAGCGACGGGGGCGCAAGCGCGGCCTCGTCCCGATCGTCCTGCCCTACAGCGGCTACGGCGGCCCCGGCTTCGTGCGCGTGCTGTGCCGCGTCCTGCTGGTCAAGCCGGGGTTCGATCTGCGCAAGCCCGCGAAGGCCATCCGCGGCTGGCGGAGCTTCACGAGCATCGCGATCGGCGGCGCCGAGGTCATCGTGCGCGTCGACGGCCAGGAGTTCACGGTCTACGCCGACCGCGGCGGCGTCGTCGACGTCGACGTCGCCGTCGAGCTCGAGCCGGGCCTGCGCACGATCGAGCTCCAGGTCGAGGACACCCCGCCCGTCGAGGCCCCCGTCTACGTCGTGCAGCCGGATGCCCGGGTCGGCCTCCTGAGCGACATCGACGACACCGTCATGGTCACCGCGCTCCCCCGGCCCTTCCTCGCCGCGTGGAACACGTTCGTCCTCAACGAGCACGCGCGACAGGCCGTGCCCGGGATGGCCGTCCTCTACGAGCGCATCGTGCGCGAGAATCCGTCGTGCCCCGTCGTCTACCTCTCGACCGGAGCGTGGAACGTCGCCCCGACCCTCGACCGCTTCCTCTCGCGGCACCTCTACCCCGACGGAACGCTCCTGCTCACCGATTGGGGGCCGACGCACGACCGGCTCTTCCGCAGCGGGCGCGACCACAAGCGCGAGAGCCTCGAGCGGCTCGCGCGCGAGTTCCCGACGATCCGCTGGATCCTCGTCGGGGACGACGGGCAGCACGACGAGGAGCTCTACCGCGACTTCATCGCGGCGCACCCGCAGAACGTGCGCGCCGTCGCGATCCGCGAGCTTTCGCCCGGGGAGGCGGTGCTCGCGGGCGGACGACGGCACGTCGACGACGCCGAACTGCCGGCGACCGACGCCCCCTGGGTGTCGGCGCCCGACGGCGCAGGCCTCGCCGTCGAGCTCGGCGAGGCGGGCGTCCTCGCCCCGGAGGACACGCCGCGCCTGGAGTGACGCGCCCGCGTGAGAGTCCTCTCATCCGGGCGGGTTCCCGGGCTCACGGTGCCGATAATGAGGGCATGGTGCGCGCGATCGCTTTCCCGACGTGGTCGGTGCGCGCGCGCATCCTCGCCGTCATCCTCGTCATCACGACGGTGGGGATGACCTTCGCCGGCATCAGCGCGTACTTCGTGCAGCGCGACCGCGTGATCGAGAGCATCGACCAGGAGCTCCTCGCGGCAGTCGAATCGGCGCGGCAGGTGCTCGCCAACCCGCCCGCGGCCGCCGCGATCGACGAGGCGACGGCCGAGGAGCCCGCCGCGGGCGAGGCGCCGGTCGACCCGCCCGCCGAGCAGGAGGCCCCCGCCTCCCCGTCCTACGAGACGGTCGGCGAGGCGCTCGAGGCGATCCTGTCGTTCGTCATCCCCGGCCGGCACGAGAGCAGCATCGCCCTGCTCGACGGCGCTCCCGCCTGGCAGCCGAGCGTCGCCATGTCGTTCGAGCTCGCCGACGACCCCGAGCTGCTCGCGCGGGCATGGGAGGAGTCGCGGGGCGGCACGGTCGTCCTCGGCACGGTGAACACCCCCGCGCTCGAGGGCGGGCGGGCCGTGCGGTACGTCGTCGCGCCCGTCGAGATCTCGGGCTCCGACGAGCGCGGCGCGTACGTGACCGCGATCGACGTCCAGCGCGAGGTCGACGAGGTCGGCGGCGCGTTCGTGACCTACGCGTGGCTCAGCGCCCTGACGATCCTCCTGATCGGGGCAGCGGGCTGGTTCGTCTCCGGTCGACTGCTCGCGCCGCTGCGCGAACTGCGCCTCGCCGCCGAGCGCATCACGGCTCAGAACACGACCGAGCGCATCCCCGTCCGCACGCGCGACGACCTCGGCGCTCTCACGACGACCGTCAACGACATGCTCGACCGCATCGACGGAGCCCTCACGGCGCAGCGCCGGCTGCTCGACGACGTGCGCCACGAGCTCAAGACCCCCATCACGATCGTGCGCGGCCACCTCGAGCTGCTCGACCCGCGGAAGCCGTCGGAGGTGCGCGCGGTGCGCGACATCGCGATCGATGAGCTCGACCGGATGTCGGAGCTCGTGAGCGACATCGACGACCTCGCGCGCACCGAGCGCGGCCTCCTCGCGACCGAGCCGACCGACGTCGCCGACCTCACCGCCGCGGTCTTCGGCAAGGCGCAGGCGATCGGCGGCCACGACTGGGTGCTCGACAGCTCGGTCCCGATCGTCGCTCCGGTCTCGCCGAGCCGCATCACGCAGGCGTGGCTCCAGCTCGCCGACAACGCGGCCAAGTACTCGCCCGCCGGCTCGACCATCCGCATCGGCTCGAGCGCCTACCGCGGCGCCGTCGAGTTCTGGGTCGCCGACGAGGGCCCTGGCATCCCCGAGGAGTCGCGCACGCGCATCTTCGAGCGCTTCGGTCGCGCCGACACGGGCCGCGGAATCGCCGGCTCGGGGCTCGGGCTGCCGATCGTCGCCGCGATCGCGCGCGCCCACGGCGGGCACGTGAGCCTCGAGACCTCGGAGGCGGGATCCCGCTTCGGCATCGTCGTGCTGGTCGAGTCGGACGCCCCCGCGCCACCCCCGCCGGCCGACCTCGGCCCCGCGACCCGAGACGACGAGGAGGCATCGTGACGAGCATCCTCGTCGTCGAGGACGAGGCGCGCATCGCGACGTTCGTCGAGAAGGGGCTGACCGCGAGCGGTTACGCGCCCACCGTCGTCGGATCGGGGCGCGAGGCGCTCGACTACCTCGCGACCGGATCGTTCGACCTCGTGCTTCTCGACGTCGGACTGCCGGGCGGCATGGACGGCTTCGCCGTGCTCGCCAGCATGCGGGCGGACGGCGACGCGACGCCCGTCATCATGCTCACCGCCCGCACGAGCCTCGACGACACCGTCCAGGGGCTCGACGGAGGCGCGAACGACTACGTGCCGAAGCCGTTCAAGTTCGACGAGCTGCTCGCGCGCATCCGACTCCGCCTGAGGGAGTCGGGCCAGAACACTGCGGGCGAGACCGTGCTGCGGCACGGCGACCTCGCGCTCGACATGCGCACGCGGCGCGTGAGCGTCGGGGAGACCGCCGTCGACCTGTCGGCGCGAGAGTTCGCGCTCGCCGAGCAGTTCCTGCAGCACCCCGACCAGGTGCTCTCGCGCGAGCAGCTGCTCTCGCGCGTGTGGGGCTTCGGCTTCGACCCCGGCTCGAACGTCGTCGACGTCTACGTGCGCTACCTGCGCGGCAAGATCGGCGCCGACCGCATCGAGACGGTGCGCGGCATGGGGTACCGGCTCGTCTGAGGCGTGACCGGCGGTCTAATCGTCGTCGAAGTCGGGCGTGTCGGGAGTGTCGACCGACTGCGCGGGCGCGACCGGGGCCACGGGAACGGGCTGGGGCGCGGGCGCCTGCGTCGCGCTGGGCGCCGGAGCGGGCGTCGCGGTGGGAGCGCTCGACGGCCCCGCGGTGCTCGACGGCTGCGGCGTGCTGCCGGGCACCGATACGCGGCCCTCGCCGAGCCCGGCGAAGAACTTGACGTCGCCGCGGAGGTTCGAGATCGGCGCGACGTCGACGCTCTCGCTCGCGTCGACGAGCGGCATCGCGGTCGCGGCGGTCACGGCGCTGCCGGCGAGCACGCCGAGCCCGAGCGCCGAGGCGGCGCCGAGCGCGATCCAGCCGTTCTGCTGCATGCCGAGCCTCCGGGTGAGAGCGGGCGCGCGGGTCGCACCTCCTCCATGGTGCCAGGATGCGCGGGCCGGGTACCGAGGATGAGAGAACTCTCACCCGTCGGCGCGGGCCTCACCAGGCGGCGGAGGTGAGGGGCGCGTCGGTCGCGGCGACCACGCGGTGCGCGCGCTCGATGAGCACGGCGGCGTCGTCGGAGCCCGCCGCGGAGCGCGCGA
>JBKHYA010000024.1:0-23333 GCA_046565745.1 Actinomycetes bacterium | reverse complement strand
GTCACGGAGCTCGGCGGCCGCAAGGAGATGAGCGAGTGGCTCATCGCGCACGGGTTCCCGTACCGCGACTCGGCCGAGAAGGCCTACTCGACCGACGCCAACATCTGGGGAGCCACCCATGAGGCCAAGACGCTCGAGCACCTGAACGTCTCGCTCGAGACGGTCGAGCCGATCATGGGCGTGCGCTTCTGGGATGCGTCGGTCGAGATCGAGACCGAGGATGTCCGCATCGCCTTCGAGGCCGGCCGCCCGGTCGCGATCAACGGCGTCGAATTCTCCGACCCGGTCGCCCTGGTGCTGGAGGCGAACGCGATCGGCGGACGCCACGGTCTGGGCATGAGCGACCAGATCGAGAACCGCATCATCGAGGCCAAGAGCCGCGGCATCTATGAAGCTCCCGGCATGGCTCTGCTGCACATCGCCTACGAGCGTCTGCTGAACGGCATCCACAACGAGGACACGATCGCGAACTACCACGCGGAGGGCCGCCGGCTCGGGCGCCTCATGTACGAGGGCCGCTGGCTCGACCCGCAGTCGCTCATGCTGCGCGAGAGCATCCAGAAGTGGGTCGGCTCGGCCGTGACCGGCGAGGTCACGCTGCGGCTGCGCCGCGGTGACGACTACACGATCCTCGACACGACGGGCCCGGGCCTGTCGTACGCGGCCGAGAAGCTGTCGATGGAGCGCGTCGGCGACGCCGCCTTCGGCCCCACCGACCGCATCGGCCAACTGACGATGCGCAACCTCGACATCGCCGACTCGCGCGCCCGCCTCGAGCAGTACGCGGCGCAGGGCATCATCGGCGGAGCGACCGCCCAGCTCGTGGGCCGCATCACCGCCGGCCACGCGGACGAGGTCACCGAGTCGGCCGCCCCGTCGTCGTCGGCGGATGCTGCGCTCGCCCAGGCGGTCGACGCGGCGAACGAGGCCTCGGCCTTCGACTCCGGCACCGACTAGGCGTCGGAAGCCGCCGCGCGCCCGCCGAGTGCGCTGTCCGTCAGGGCGAGCGTCTACCGGTCACTCGTTGTCACGCCCTCCGGGCGTCACGGCAACGACTGACCGATAGACGAGCTGGCGTACGGGAGTGGCGCGCGCCGCGCGGCTCGGCTCAGTGCCGCGGCTTGCGCGCCGGGCGGTCGTCGCGGTCGCCGCGCGACCCGCCGCGGTCGTCGCGGTCGCGCGACGCCCCGCGCCGTGGCCCGCGGTCCGGCTTGAGCTCGATGAGCCGCCCGCTGATGCGCGTCGACTCGAGCTTGCGCAGCGTCGCCGGCGGAAGCTCGGCGGGCAGCTCGACGACCGAGAAGTCGGGCATGATCTTGATCGCTCCGAAGTCGTCGCGCGACAGCCCGCCCTCGTTGGCGAGCGCGCCGACGATCTGACGGGGCTCGACGCGGTGGCGCTTGCCGACCTCGATGCGGTACGGGGCGAGGGCCGGGCCGCCCTCGCGGCGCGGGCGACGCTCGCCGCGATCGGAGCCCGCGCCGCCGCCCGACGCACCGCCGGCGGAACCGCGACCGTCGGCATCCCGGCTGAATTTGGGCGGGCGGATGTCCTCCTCCGTCAGCAGGAGCGGCGAACCTCCCTGCGCGACGACCGCGAGCGCGGCCGCGACGTCGGCTTCGGGCACGTCGTGGTGCTCCACGTAGTGGCCGATGATGTCGCGTAAGACCTCCATGAGGGAGGAGTTCGAGAGCGCCTCGCTGATGGCGTCGTCGAAGCGCGCGAGGCGGGTGGCGTTGACGTCGTCGACGCTCGGCAGCTGCATCTGCGTGAGCGGCTGGCGCGTGGCGCGCTCGATCGCGTCGAGCAGGCGGCGCTCGCGCGGGGTGATGAAGCTGATGGCGGCGCCGCTGCCGCCGGCGCGGCCCGTGCGGCCGATGCGGTGCACGTACGACTCGGTGTCGACGGGGATGTCGAAGTTGACGACGTGGCTGATGCGCTCGACATCGAGTCCGCGCGCGGCGACGTCGGTCGCGACGAGGATGTCGAGCTTGCCCGACTTGAGCTGCTCGACGGTGCGCTCGCGCTGCACCTGGGCGACGTCGCCGTTGATGGCCTGCGCCGAGTATCCGCGCGCGCGCAGCTTCTCGGCGAGCGTCTCGGTCTCGTTCTTGGTGCGGACGAACACGATCATGCCCTCGAAGTTCTCGACCTCGAGGATGCGCGTGAGGGCGTCGACCTTCTGCTGGTACGACACGACGAGGTACCGCTGCGAGATCGTCGACGAGGTGGTGGTCTTCGTCTTGACCGTGATCTCCTCCGGGTCGCGGAGGTACTGCTGCGAGATGCGGCGGATCGACGCGGGCATCGTCGCCGAGAACAGCGCGACCTGCTTGTCGACGGGGGTGTCGGCGAGGATCGTCTCGACATCCTCCGCGAAGCCCATCTTGAGCATCTCGTCGGCCTCGTCGAGCACGAGGTACTTGAGTTCGGTGAGGTCGAGCGTGCCCTTCTCGAGGTGGTCCATGATGCGGCCGGGGGTTCCGACGACGATGTGCACGCCGCGGCGGAGTGCCGACAGCTGCACGCCGTAGCCCTGGCCGCCGTAGACGGGGAGGACGTGCACGCCCTTGAGGTGCGCCGCGTACTTCTCGAACGCCTCGCACACCTGCAGCGCGAGCTCGCGCGTGGGGGCGAGGACGAGCGCCTGCGGAGTCTTCTGCGAGAGATCGAGGCGCGAGAGGATCGGCAGCGCGAACGCCGCGGTCTTGCCCGTGCCGGTCTGCGCGAGGCCGACGACGTCGCGACCCTGCAGCAGGGGAGGGATCGTCGCCGCCTGGATCGCCGACGGGGTCTCGTACCCGACGTCGTCGAGAGCCTTCATGACGGCGTCGCTGAGCCCCAGCGACGAGAAGGGGATGCTCGGGGGCGCGCTGTCGGCCTCGGTCGCGGTGGTCGAATCAGCAGAAGTCATGGCTTAACGGTATGCCCCGAACGCGTCGCACGCTCACCCGGGCCTTGACGGGGCGGGGGAGCGGGCGTAACGTGCAACCAAATGGTTGTAGAAATACTCTCCGAGACCGAGGTCGATCGCCTCTTCCAGGCCCTCGCCGATGCGACGCGGCGCGACATCCTGACGCACGCGCTCACCGGCGAGCACTCGGTGACCGCGCTCGCCTCGCGCTACGAGATGAGCTTCGCGGCCGTGCAGAAGCACGTCGCCGTGCTCGAGCGCGCGTCGCTCGTCGTCAAGACCCGTCGAGGGAGGGAGCAGCTCGTGACCGCCGACCCCGACGCCCTCGCGACCGCTCGCCGCCTCCTCGAGCAGTACGAGGCGCTGTGGCGGCACCGCGTCGCCGCGATCGACGCCCTCCTCGCGGAGGACTGAGCGGGCCCCAGGACCACCGACAGAAGGGAGCGGGCCATGCCCGTCATCGGAACCGAGATCGACCGCGAGGCGCTGACCCTCACGGTCACCGCCGAGCTCATCGCCACCCCCGAGCGCGTCTGGCAGCTGTGGGCCGACCCGCGGCAGCTCGAGCGCTGGTGGGGCCCTCCCGGCTGGCCGGCGAGCTTCCCGCGCTACGAGTTCGAGCCCGGCGGCGAGGCCCGGTACGCGATGACCGGCCCCGAGGGCGAGTCGAGCGCCGCGTGGTTCCGCTTCACGGCGATCGACGAGCCGCGCCGCATCGAGCTCGTCGACGGCTTCGCGGGAGACGACGGCGAGCCGACCGATGCGATGCCGAGCATGCGCATGGTCGTCGAGATCGAGCCGTCGGGAGGCAGCGATGGCGCGGTGACGGTCATGAGCATCCGCACGATCTTCGACTCGATCGCCGACCTCGAGCAGATCACGAGCATGGGCATGGTCGAGGGCATGACGGCGGCGATGAATCAGATCGACGAGCTGCTCGCCTAGACCCCCGTACCCTGGAGGGCATGGCAGGCATCCGCAACAACGGCACGACGCGACCGGCGACGGCGGATGCCCGCCCCCAGGTGCGCCCCGCGACCGAGGGCTGGCAGCAGAAGCTCGACGAGGAGGGCCGCCCCCTCCTTCAGTTCGCCTCGCCGAAGCGCGGCAAGCCGCCCGTGCACTGGGCGGATCTGTCGGTCGACGAGCGCAAGGCTGCGGTCATCGAGCGCGGGCTCCCGGCGTTCCGCGCGAAGCAGCTGTCGACGCACTACTTCACGCACTACACCGACGATGCGGCGGCGATGACCGACCTGCCGGCCGCGGGCCGCGACGAGCTCGTCGCCGCGCTCCTGCCGCCGCTGCTGACCGAGGTGCGCCGACTCACGACCGATAACGGCGACACGATCAAGTTCCTCTGGAAGCTGCACGACGGCGCCCTCGTCGAGAGCGTGCTCATGCGCTACCCGGGCCGCGTGACGCTGTGCGTGAGCTCGCAGGCCGGGTGCGGCATGAACTGCCCGTTCTGCGCGACCGGTCAGGCGGGGCTGACACGCAACATGTCGGCCGCCGAGATCGTCGACCAGGTCGTCGCCGCGAACCGCGTGCTCGCCGAAGGCGGGCTCGGCGGGCGCAAGAAGGGCGACGAGACCCCCGATCGCGTCGGCAACATCGTCTTCATGGGCATGGGCGAGCCGCTCGCGAACTACGCCCGTCTCATGAGCGCGGTGCGCACGATGGTCGCGCCGCAGCCCGACGGGCTCGGGATGAGCGCGCGTCACATCACCGTCTCGACCGTCGGCCTCGTGCCGGCGATCCGGAAGCTCGCCGACGAGAGCATCCCCGTCACGTTCGCGCTGAGCCTCCACGCGCCGGACGACACGCTGCGCGACGAGCTGATCCCGGTGAACTCGCGCTGGAAGGTCGACGAGGCCCTCGACGCCGCGCGCGAGTACTTCGACAAGACCGGCCGCCGCGTCTCGATCGAGTACGCGCTCATCAAGGACATGAACGATCACGCCTGGCGCGCCGACCTGCTCGCGCAGAAGCTGCTCGAGCGCGGCCGCGGTTGGGTCCACGTCAACCCGATCCCGCTCAACCCGACGCCCGGGTCGATCTGGACGGCCTCCGACCGCGACGTGCAGAACGAGTTCGTGCGTCGGCTGAACGACGCCGGCATTCCGACGACGCTCCGCGACACCCGCGGCAAGGAGATCGACGGGGCCTGCGGGCAGCTCGCGGCCGCGGACGCCTAGAACCCGCGCCTAGGGCTGATCCTCGCGCGCCGCCCGCTTCTCAGCGAGCTCCGCGGCCCAGCCCTCCTCCTTCTGGATGTACTCGTTGTCCGCGAAGTCGGCGAAGTCGCTCTCGTCGGTGATGCGCCGCACCTCGATCGCATTGCCGGGGCCGAGCGGGCACTTCTTCGCCCACTCGACGGCGTCCTCGAGCGAGGCGGTCTCGATCGTCCAGTAGCCGTTGAAGAGCGCGGCCGTCTCGCCGTACGCGCCGTGCGCCACCTCGCTCGCGGCTCCGCTCTCGCCGAAGCGCACGACGGCGCCCTGCGAGGCGTCGGCGAGGCCCGCGCCGCCGGTCATGACGCCCGCCTCCATCATCGACTCGTTGTACTTGCCCATGGCCGTGATGACCTCTTCGAAGTCGACCTCCTTCGAGGCCGCGAGCGCCTCGTCGGTCGAGCGCATGATGAGCATGAACTGGGGCATGGCGTCTCCTTCGTCGCTGCGGGGGATGCGCGGGTCGAGCCGTGCTCGGAGCGCGCGCTCTCACTATGGCCCGATGCGCGCGCGAGCGGAACCGGGCATCCCCCGCCCCGTCGCGCGGAGTACCGTGGTCACCTCGACGCGCAGGAGGGAGAGGCCATGAGCGATCCGCACGACGAGCGGTGGGAGGTCGACCCCACGCTCGTGCGCAACCAGAGCGCGCTCACGACCTCCGAGGGCACGGTCTGGATCGCCGCCGCCTCCGTCGCCTCCGTGCTCATCGGCGGCATGCTGCTCGCGCTGTGGTGGCGGCTCGACGCGCCCCTCGCGCTCGCAGGGGCGCTCGCGACCGCGGTCATCCTGCTCGCCATGATCATCGCGCGCTACGCCGTCCGCGCCCGACGCGCGCGGCTCGTGACGCTCGCCGCGCTGTTCTGGCTCATGGTCCTCGCCGACCTCGCGATCGTCCTCGTCGTCGCGCTCGGCCCGTAGCGCTCGGCCCGTAGCGCTCGGCCCGCGGCGCGACGCGCGGCTTTCGCGGGCGGCAAGAACAGCGATTCTTGCGACGGATGCCCGCCCTGATCCTCGCAGGAGGGCATCCGCCGATCGCTACGATCGGCTCGACCCCCTGAACGAGCCGCGAGCGACGCGATGACCCGCGCCCGCCGCAAGGAGTGAATCGTCATGACCGACGCCGTCGCCGCCCACCGTGAAGCCTGGAAGGCCCGAGAGGCCCTCGCCGAGCAGCTGATCCCGCTGATCGGGCGGCTGTATCGGGAGCACGGGGTCGTGACGGGCATCCACGGCCGCCGGCTCATCAACCAGTCGGCGATCGGCGTCCTCAAGGCGCACAAGTACGCCGAGCACGTCACGGGCGCGCCGATCGCGCTCGACGACACCGAGCGCGTGCTCGAGGCGCTGCTCGAGATCGGGCCGCGGCCCGCGTCGCTCGACATCGCGCGTCTCATCACGGGATTCGCCGAGGCGGGCGCGGGGCGCTCGCTCGTCGAGTACGTCCGCGATGAGCTCGATCTCGTGTGCGCCGACGCGGCCGAGGGCGGCGAGCAGGCGGGCACGGACGTCGTGCTGTACGGCTTCGGGCGCATCGGGCGACTGCTCGCGCGCATCCTCATCGCCCACGCCGGCAACGGGGGAGGGCTGCGCCTGCGCGCGATCGTCGTGCGCCGCGGCGGTGAGAACGACCTCGTCAAGCGCGCGAGCCTGCTGCGGCGCGACTCGGTGCACGGGCCGTTCGAGGGCACGATCTCGGTCGACATCGAGAACGAGACGATCCTCGCCAACGGCACGCTCATCCAGGTGATCTACTCGGACTCGCCGTCGAGCGTCGACTACACCGCGTACGGCATCCACGACGCGATCGTCGTCGACAACACGGGCCGCTGGCGCGACGAGGAGGGGCTCGCGCAGCACCTCCAGGCGACGGGCGTGGCGAAGGTCCTGCTCACGGCGCCCGGCAAGGGGGCGCTCAAGAACATCGTGCACGGCATCAACCACGAGACGATCTCGCCCGACGACCGCATCGTCACCGCCGCATCGTGCACGACGAACGCCGTGACGCCCGTTCTCAAGGTCATCGAGGACGCGTGGGGGATCCGCCACGGGCACGTCGAGACCGTGCACTCGTACACGAACGACCAGAACCTGATCGACAACTTCCACAAGGGCGACCGCCGCGGCCGCTCGGCGGCGCTCAACATGGTCATCACCGAGACCGGTGCCGCGAAGGCCGTCGCGAAGGCGCTGCCCGAGCTCGCCGGGAAGCTCACCGGCAACGCCATCCGCGTGCCGACGCCCGACGTGTCGATGGCGATCCTCAATCTGCAGCTCGAGCGGCCGACGACGCGCGAGGAGGTCAACGAGCACATCCGGCAGATGTCGCTGCACTCCGACCTCCGGCAGCAGATCGATTACATCGAGAGCCCCGAGATCGTCTCGAGCGACTTCATCGGCTCGCACCGCGCGGGCATCGTCGACGGGCTCGCGACCATCTGCACGGGCGACTCGGTCATCGTCTACGTCTGGTACGACAACGAGTTCGGCTACAGCTCGCAGGTGATCCGCGTGCTCGAGACGATGGCGGGGTCGCACCCGCGCGTCGTGCCGGCGCGCGTTCGGGCGTAGCGCCGCCCGCGCCGGGCATCCGCTCGCGTCGCTCGCGGCGGCGACCGCGACCGCGAACGCGACCGGCTCAGCGGAACGCGGGAATGCCCGTGATCGCGCTGCCGAGCACGAGCGTGTGCACCTCATCGGTGCCCTCGTACGTGCGCACCGACTCGAGGTTGTTCGCGTGCCGCAGCGGCGAGTGCTCGAGGGTCACGCCATTGCCGCCGAGCATCGCCCGTGCCTCGCGGGCGATCGCGATCGCTTCGCGCGCGTTGTTGAGCTTGCCGACCGAGATCTGGTGCGGCTGCAGCAGTCCGGCGTCCTTGAGGCGCCCGAGCTGCAGCGCGAGCAGGAACCCCTTGTCGATCTCGAGCGCCATGTCGACGAGCTTCTGCTGCGTCAGCTGGTACGCGGCGACGGGCTTGCCGAACACCTCGCGCTGCTGCACGTAGGCGAGCGCGGCGCGGTAGCTGTCGAGCGCGGCGCCCATGACGCCCCAGACGATCCCGTAGCGCGCCTGGTTGAGGCACGTGAACGGTCCGCGCAGTCCTTCGGCGCCGGGCAGCCGTGCGCTCCCGGGGACGCGCACCGCGTCGAGCACGATGTCGCACTGCACGGATGCCCGCATCGACAGCTTCTGCCCGATCGGCGTCGCGACGAAGCCGGGGGAGCCGGTCGGCACGAGGAAGCCGCGGATCCCGTCGTCGGTCTGCGCCCAGATGACGGCGACGTCGGCGATCGACGCGAGTCCGATCCAGCGCTTCGACCCGGTGATGACCCAGTCGTCGCCGTCGCGGCGCGCGAACGTGCGCATCGAGGCGGGGTCGCTGCCGGCCTCGGGCTCGGTGAGGCCGAAGCATCCGATCGCCTCGCCGCGCGCCATGCGCGGCAGCCACTCCTGCTTCTGCTCCTCCGAGCCGAACGTGTGGATCGCCGTCATCGCGAGCGAGCCCTGCACCGACACGAAGGTGCGCAGACCCGAGTCGCCGGCCTCGAGCTCGGCGGCCGCGAGGCCGTACTCGACGGCCGAGCGCCCGGCGCAGCCGTAGCCCTGCAGGTGCATGCCGAGCAGCCCGAGCTCGCCCATCGGCCGCACGATCTCGGTCGGGAAGACCCCGGCCTCGTACCACTCGGCGATGCGCGGCCGCAGCTCGGCGTCGACGTAGGCGCGCACGCGATCGCGCGTCGCGCGCTCCTCGTCGCTGAGCAGCGTGTCGAAGCCGATGAGATCGAGGGGCGAGTCGGCCATGACGTCCTTCCGGTCACCCTCATGCTGGCCTGTGACGCGCGTTTTGTCCACCTGTACAGTTGCCGCATGATCCGCCCTCTCGACGGGATGCTCGTGGCCGACTTCAGCCGCGTGCTCGCCGGCCCCACCGCCGCCGTCATGCTCGCCGACCTCGGCGCCCGCGTGGTCAAGGTCGAGCGCCCGGGAGCGGGGGACGAGACTCGCGCGTGGGGTCCGCCGTGGGCCGGGTCGTCGAGCGCCTACTTCGAGGCGGCGAACCGCTCGAAGGAGTCCGTCGCCCTCGACTTCGCCGACCCGAGTGACCTCGCGCTCGCCCGCGCGCTCGCCGATCGGGCCGACATCGTGCTCGAGAACTACCGCACGGGCGCGCTCGAGCGCTTCGGCCTCGACGCGGCGAGCGTGCTCGCGCGCAACGCGCGCGCCGTCTACTGCTCGATCACCGGTTTCGGATCGTCGGGCGAGGGAGCGGCGATGCCGGGGTACGACTTCCTCGTCCAGGCGGTCGGCGGGCTCATGAGCATCACGGGCGACGCGGGAGGCGAGCCGCGCAAGGTCGGCGTCGCGATGGTCGACCTGCTCGCGGCCAACCACGCCGCGATGGGCGTGCTCGCCGCGCTGCTGCACCGCGAGCGCACGGGCGTCGGGCAGCACGTCGAGGTCGCCCTCCTGGCGAGCCTCATCGCTTCGCTCGCCAATCAGGCCGGCTCGTACCTGGCGACCGGCCTCGCCCCGCGCGCGCTCGGCAACCGCCACCCCTCGATCGCGCCCTACGAGACGCTGCGGTGCCGCGATGCCCTCCTCGCGGTCGCCGTCGGCAACGACGCGCAGTTCGCGGCCCTCTGCGGCGTGCTGGGGAGTCCCGCGCTCGCGCGCGACCCGCGCTTCGCGACCAACCCCGCGCGGGTCGAGCACCGCGACGCTCTCCAGGGCGCGCTCGAGGCGCTCCTGGCCGTCGATGACGCCGCTTCCTGGGCGACGCGGATGCTCGGGGCCGGGGTGCCCGCGGGAACGGTGAACGCCATCGACGAGGCGCTCGCCCTCGCTCGGCGGCTCGGGCTCGAGCCGACCGTCGACGTGGGGCCGGAGCATCCGCCCCAGCTCGCGCACCCCGTTCGCTACTCGGGGTTCGCGCCCGCCGCGCCGACGCCGCCGCCGGCCCTCGACGAGCACGGCGCCGCCCTGCGCGCGTGGCTCGCCGCGCCCACCGACTGATCGGCCGGCCGACCCGGCGCTGTACACGGCGGCGAGGCGACCCCATGAATCCGCCGAGGAGGAGTGCCGCGCCGCCCCTGCCGCCTCCTAGGCTGGGGGGAGGTGTGCAACGCTGCCGACCTCACCCGGGCGGATGCGTGCACCGCGATTCCCAAGGAGCCTCATGAGCAAGTACGCAGTGATCAACCCGGCCACGGGTGAGACCGTCAAGGAGTACGCGACCGCGACCGACTCCGAGATCTCCGCCGCCGTCGACGCCGCCCACGCCGCCGCGCGGGGCTGGGCCCGCACGAGCACGCGCGAGGAGCGCGCCGCCCTCGTCGCCCGCGTCGCCGACCTGCACCGCGAGCGCCGCCAGGAGCTCGCCGAGATCATCGTGCGCGAGATGGGCAAGCCGATCGGCGACGCCCTCGGCGAGGTCGACTTCTCGGCCGACATCTACCAGTACTACGCGGACCACGGCCCGTCGCTGCTCGCCGACGAGCCCGTCGACCTCGCCGAGGGCAGCGAGGGCTCGGCGTTCATCCGCAAGAGCGCGCTCGGCGTGCTGCTCGGCATCATGCCGTGGAACTTCCCGTACTACCAGGTCGCGCGCTTCGCCGGCCCGAACCTCATCCTCGGCAACACGGTCATCCTCAAGCACGCGGCGCAGTGCCCCGCGTCGGCCGAGGCGATCCAGCGGATCTTCCTCGACGCGGGCTTCCCCGAGGGCGCCTACGTCAACGTCTACGCGACGAACGACCAGATCGGCACGATCATCGCCGACCCGCGCGTCGCGGGCGTCTCGCTCACCGGCTCGGAGCGCGCCGGTGCGGCCGTCGCCGAGCAGGCCGGTCGTCACCTCAAGAAGGTCGTCCTCGAGCTCGGCGGCAGCGACCCCTTCATCCTGCTGTCGACCGACGACCTGGATGCGACGGTCGAGATGGCCGTCAACGCGCGCGTCGACAACAGCGGCCAGTCGTGCAACGGCGCCAAGCGCTTCATCGTCGTCGAGGAGCTCTACGACGCGTTCCTCGAGAAGTTCGTCGCCAAGATGGACGAGGTCGGTCCCGGCGACCCCATGGCGGGCGAGGCTGCCTACGGCCCTCTCTCGTCGGCCGCCGCGGCTGAGAACCTCGAGGGTCAGGTGAAGAAGGCCGTCGAGGGCGGTGCGCAGGTTCTCACGGGCGGCACGCGCGAGGGCACCTTCTTCTCGGCGACCGTGCTCGCGAACGTGAAGCCCGGCAACCCGGCCTTCTACGAGGAGTTCTTCGGCCCCGTCGCGCAGGTGTTCAAGGTCGCGAGCGAGGAGGAGGCGATCCAGCTCGCCAACGACACCCCGTTCGGCCTCGGCTCGTACCTGTTCACGACCGACACCGAGCAGGCCGCGCGCGTCGCCGACCAGATCGACGCGGGCATGGTCTACGTCAACTGCGTCCTCGCCGACAGCCCCGAGCTGCCCTTCGGCGGCATCAAGAACTCGGGCTCGGGCCGCGAGCTCGGCACGCTCGGCATCGACGAGTTCGTCAACAAGAAGATGATCCGCATCGCCTAGTCGGCGGCCGGGGAGCGGCCGGGCGCGGAATCCAGCGCCCGGCCGTTCCGCGTCTCCGCGGGCCCTCCGGCCCGAGCGTCGGCGTGCGCCAGCAGCTCGCGCGCGAGCAGGGTCGAGCCGACGACGGCGGCCGGCATGACGATGATCGCGCCGCCGGGGATGAGGAACGTCAGCTGCGTCATGACCCCGAAGCCCAGCTCGCGGGCGCGCGACCCCCGCACGAGCCCGCGCTGGGCATCCCGCCCCATGCCCCTGGCCTGGAACGGACGCTGGGTGAGCTCGCGCGCGATCAGATGCCCGCCGAGAAGCGCACCGACGACCGGACCCGCGACCGCGCCGATGACGGGGATGAGGCCGACCGCGAGGGTCGTGAGCCCGTACCCGACGGCGCGCAGCACGAGCAGGATCGCGTCGCCCACCGACCGCCAGAAGCCGAACGGCGCCGGGGCGAAGTCGCCGAGGTCGGCCTCGGCGCGGCGCCAGATGCGCTCGTAGAACGGGTCGCCGACGAGCAGGGTGAGCGTCGTGAAGGTGTAGAACGCGAGCACGAGCAGGCCGACGACGACGAGCGTGCCGGCCGCGCCGCGCACGAGCTCGCGCTCGTTCTCGCCCCACGACTCGGCGAACGGGGTGAGCCACGCGCCGATGCCGGCGATGTTCGCGCCGAGGAGGACGACGACGGCGATGACGAGGGCGGCCACGATCGCGGCGGGCAGCATCCCGAGAGCCATGACGCCCGGGCGGCGGCGCCACATCCCGAACCCGCGCCAGAGCAGGCCGGCGCCCGCGAGCAGCTCGCTCACGACGCCGGGTCGACGACCCCGGCCCGGGGCCGCGGGGCGCGGTGCGGGGTCACGACGGGGGCTCACGCGACCACCCTAGTGAGGCCTCTCGCACCCGGGACTCTCGCCCCTGACCCCGGCGCGGTGCCGCGCGTACGCTCGGCGGCATGACGGTGCTCGTGGTCTTCGAATCCCACTGGGGCAACACCGAGCAGGTCGCCCGCTCGATCGCGGCGGGCGCCGAGGAGGAGGGCGCGGCCGTCCGCGTCGCGAGCGTGACGGATGCCCCCACGACGCTCGCGGGAGTCGACCTCCTCGTCGCGGGCGGCCCCACGCACGCGTTCTCCATGTCGCGCGAGTCGACGCGGCTCAGCGCGCTGAAGCAGGGAGCGACGACCGGTTCCGCGACGATCGGGCTGCGCGAGTACCTCGAGGCCCTCGTCGATCACGACCAGCACCCGCGCATCGCGACCTTCGACACGCGCGTCCTGGCGACCCGACGCTTCCCGGGGTCGGCGGCCCGCGCCGCCGTCCGGCTCGTCCGCCGTGAGGGCTTCACGGTCGACCACGAGCCCGAGAGCTTCTGGGTGCACGACTCATCCGGGCCGCTCGAGGACGGCGAGCTCGAACGCGCCCGCCAGTGGGGGCACGATCTCGCCGAGAGCCTGCGCCGCCTAGGCTGAGCCCCCGGAGCGCGGTCTGTCCCGCGCTCGCGACAGGAGACGGGCGTGCAGAACTTCGAGGAGCTCGCGTTCGAGCAGACGCCCATGGGCGAGCTCACGCTCCGCCGCCGGTTCGAGCCGGCCGCCGACGCGGAGGTGTTCGAGGTCAAGCTCGGCGACGAGTACCTCATGTCGAGCCTGTTCACCGTCGCGGAGGAGGCCCTCGCCGACCTCGGCCTCGCCGCGATCGACACGCCGGTCGCGGGCGAGGAGTGGGATGTCCTCGTCGGCGGGCTCGGTCTCGGCTACACCGCCGTCGCCGCCCTGCGCGATCGCCGGGTGCGGTCGCTGAGCGTCGTGGATGCCCTGCCCCAGGTCATCCACTGGCACAGCCGTCAGCTGCTCCCGGTCTCGGCCGAGCTCGTCGACGACACCCGCACGCGCCTCGCCCACGTCGACTTCTTCGCCCTCATGCGGGGCGAGCCGGGGGCGATGGTCGACCTCCCCGCCGCGTTCCACGCCATCCTGCTCGACGTCGACCACACGCCGAGCTTCCCGCTCGCCGAGTCGCACCGCGACCTCTACACCGCTGACGGCCTGCGTCGGCTCGCCCGGCACCTCGCGCCCGGCGGGGTCTTCGCTCTGTGGAGCGACGAGGTGCCCGAGGCCGGCTTCCTCGGCACGCTCGCCGAGGTCTTCGTCGAGGTGCAGGGCCACATCGTGCCGTTCGCCAACCCGGTCACGGGCGGCACGTCGCAGAACGGCGTGTACGTCGCGCGCACTCCCCGCTGAGCAGCCGGGCAGGCTCTAGAACACCTTCCCGGGGTTCATGATCCCGAGCGGATCGAATACGGCCTTGATGCGGCGCTGCAGGTCGAGCTGCGGCGCGCCGAGCTCCTCCTCGAGCCACTGCCGCTTGAGGGTGCCGACGCCGTGCTCGCCCGTGAGGGTGCCGCCGAGGCGCACCGCGGTGCGGAACAGCTCGCCCGCCGCCTCCCAGACCCTCGGCGGCACCTCGTCGCCCGCGAAGAGGAAGTTCGGGTGGAGATTGCCGTCGCCCGCGTGCGCGACGGTCGGGATCTCCAGGTCGTGCCACGCCCCGATCTCGCGGATCGCCGCGAGCATCTGGGGCAGCGCGCTCCGCGGCACGGCGACGTCCTCGATGAGCACGGTCGCGGCGGCCGCCATGGCCGGGTGGAACGCGCGGCGCACCGCGAGCATCCGCTCGCCCTCGTCGGCGTCGGTCGTGAGCGCCGCCGCGCCGTCGTGCTCCTGGATGATCGCGAGGGCCCGCTCGGCCTCGGCGAGGGCCGAGGAGCCGTCGGTCTGCACGAGCAGGTACGCGCTGCCGGGAGCGCGCTCGGGCAGGCCGAGGTGGGCGAGGATCCGCGCGAGCGCGACCTCGTCGATGAGCTCCATGACGGCGGGGCGCAGGTGCGCGGCGGTGATGGCGGCGGATGCGGCGGCCGCGTCGACGACGGACGGGAAGTACGCGCCGATGGTCGCCGGCGACCCCGCAGGGAGCGGCACGAGCCGCACGGTCGCCTCGACGACGACGCCGAGCGTCCCCTCCGAGCCGATGACGAGCGCCGTCAGGTCGAGACCCGTGACGCCCTTCACGGTGCGGTGCCCGAGCTCGAGGAGCGTGCCATCCGCCAGGACGAGCTTCAGCCCGAGGACGGCCTCCCGCGTGACGCCGTACTTTGCGCACAGCAGGCCGCCGGCGTTCGTCGCGATGTTGCCGCCGATCGTCGAGATCGCGCGGCTCGCCGGGTCGGGGGCGAAGAACAGGCCGGTCGGCTCGAGCGCAGCGTTGAGCTCGGCGTTGATGACGCCCGGCTCGACGACGGCGAGCTGGTCGGCCGACGACACCTCGATGATGCGCGTCATGCGCGCGGTCGACAGCACGAGCTCGCCGTCGCCGCCCATCGCGCCGCCCGTGAGCCCCGTGCCGGCGCCGCGGGGCACGACCGGCAGGCGGTGCTCGGTCGCGATGCGCAGCGCGGCCTGCACGTCGGCGATCGAGCGCGCGTGCACGATCGCGAGCGGGCTGCCGTCGCGCCGCAGCCCCGAGTAGTCGCCGCGCGCCGCCTCGAGCTCGGCGGGGTCGGTCGACAGCGCATCGCCGAGCGCGTCGCGCAGGGCTCGCAGCGCAGCGGGCTCGGTCATCGAGGGATGCCCGCTCACCGGTTCCGCGTGCGGTCCGTGAGCCAGAACAGGCCCGCGATCATCGCGAAGGTCGCGGCGATGAGCAGCGCGGTCGTCGGCGACGCGGTCGAGGCCTCGGGTGCCGCCCCGGGCAGCACCTCCGGGCCGACGAGCACGAGCCGCAGCGTGCCGAGCGCGAGGCCGACGGCGGCGACGCCGAAGCCGAGCGCCATGCCGACGATCGTGATGCCGCGGTCGGTGCCGGCGGCGAGGCGCTTCACGCGCGTGCGCGTCCACTGCAGGGCGGCCGCGATCCAGACCACGAACGCGACCGTGAACGGATCGAGCAGCGTGCCCAGCACGCCCTCTCCGACGATGAGGATGCGCGCCGCGATCGAGACGGCGGCGGCGGCGGCGGCGGCCACGAGAAGCCAGCGGAACCGCTGGTCGATCGCGCGCCAGCGCAGGGCGTGCATGATGATCGGCGCCGCCGCGAACCACAGCACGGGCGCGACGTCGACGAAGAGCAGGACCACCTGCCCGGGCCGGTCGAAGGAGGTGTCGCCGAGCCCGAGCTGGAACGCGAGACCTCCGATGACCGTCCCGATCAGGGCGGAGAGCAGGAGCGACTGCATGACCGAGAAGGGCCGCGGCGGCCGGCTCGGTGCGGGGTATGTCGTCGCCCGGTCGAACTCGGGCCGGGCATCCGCCCGCGATGCGTCGTCGCTCACGCGGCGATGCTACGCCGCCTGCCCGGTAGTCGCCCGCTGCACGAACCCCGCTCGCTGCTGCGCGCCCCACTCCGACGGGGTGGAGCGGATCGCGCGGATGAGCCCGACCGTCCGCCACAGCGCGTGCGGGAGGTAGAACAGGATCGGCTCGAGGAACGCGGTCAGGATGAGTCGGCGCATCGAGCGGCCCGTCCGGTAGTCGGGCGTCGCCCCGAGCTCGATCGCGATCGCGAGGAGCGAGGTCGCGACGGCGACGAAGTACGAGATGACGAGCGCGAGGCCGAGCGCGACCCAAGGGATGAGCCCGAGCACCCCCGCGAGCGCGGCGACCGCCATCGCCACCATCACGAGCGGGGCGCCCCACTGCTCGAACAGCCAGAAGTACGGCAGCGTCACCATGCCGAGCGCTCCGTAGCGCGGGCGCAGCATCATGTCGCGCGCGCCGCGCAGCAGCTCGCCGAGCCCCTGCGACCAGCGCTTGCGCTGACGGGCGACGGCCGACCACGCGGCCGGCACCTCCGTCCAGCACACCGGGTCGGCGACGAACACGATGCGGTACGGCTCGCGCTCGGTGCGGTGGTGGCGATGCGCGGCGACGACGAGCTCGGCGTCCTCGGCGAGGCTCGCGGCGTCGAGGCCGCCGAGCTCGACGAGGGTGTCGCGGCGGAAGACGCCGAACGCCCCCGAGATGATGAGGAGCCCCTTGATCGCCGACCATCCGGCGCGGCCGACGAGGAAGGCGCGCAGGTACTCGAGCACCTGGATGCGCTCGATGAGGCGCGATGGCACCTCGACCCGGTCGACCTCGGCCTCGATGAGCACCGCGCCGTTCGCGGGCCGCACGATGCCGCCCGAGGCGACGACGGTCGGGTCGTCGATGAACGGCTGCACGACGCGCAGCAGGGCGGTCGGCGACAGGATCGAGTCGCCGTCGATCATGCAGACGAGCTCGTGCCGCGCGAACTGCAGCGCCGCGTTGACGGCATCGGCGCGTCGGCCGACGGACGCCTTCCTGATCAGCAGCGCGTCATGGTGATCGAAGCGGTGGATGCTCTCGATCGCGCCGCTCACCGTCAGCGGGCTGATCGGGCTCTCGTCGGTGCGCGTCATCGGGAACGCTCCGCGCAGCACCTCCGAGGTGCCGTCGGTCGAGCCGTCGTCGACGATGATGATCTGCACCTGCGGGTACTGCAGGCGCAGGAGCGATTCGGCGCATGCGACGGCGCCGGCGCTCTCGTTGTGGGCGGGGACGAGCACGCTCACGCCGGGGGTGAGCGGGCTCGCGAACGTGCCCGAGAGCAGCTCGTCCGAGGCCCAGCGGCGCTCGTCGGCGATCGCGCCGATCGCGCGGATGACGATCGTCACGTACAGCAGCTGGTAGGTCGCGAAGTAGATCCCGAACGCGATCGTGATGACGACGAGAGCGCCCTCGAGCCAGGCGGCGAGCTCGACGGGGATCACGAGGTGCCGCCGAGGCTCGAGATCGCCTCGTCGAGGTGGCGACGGGCGATCGGGTTGGCCTCGAGAGGCAGGCGCTCGCGCAGCGGCTCGAGCGACCGGCGGGTGCCGACGCGGCGCAGGGCGTCGGCGGCGGCGATGCGCACGAGCGGGTCGTCGTCGTCGAGAGCCGCGATCGCGTGCGGCTGCACGCCGGCGAGCCCGGCCGCGCTGCCGGTGCTGAGGGCGACGCGCAGCCCGTCCGGGTCGCGCGTGCTCCACGCCGCGTGCAGTGACTCCACGTCGAGCAGCCGGCAGCGCATGATCGCGATCGAGGCGACGAGCGGGGGCAGGCGGCGCTCGGCGCGGCACGCGGCGGCGAGCACGGGGGCGATCGCCTCGGTGCGCCCCGTGGAGCCCCACTCGAGAGCCGCGACGCCGCGCACGCGCGCATCGGGGTCGTCGAGCATCCGCACCATGAGAACGCGGGACGGCTCGGTCGTGGTGCGCACGTACAGGCGGATGGCGCGCGCCCGCTCGATCGCCCGACGGTCGCGCATGCCCTGCTTCGCGATCGCGGTCGCGCCGTTCGCGTCGAGCCACGACTGCAGCGCGTCGCGGTCCTCTCCGTGCACGCGCGTGACGACGGAGGCGACGGCGTGCAGCGTGGACGTCGATCGCGGCGGGGGAGCGGTTCCCTCCTCGACGAGGAGGGTGCGCAGGATCGTCGAGACCTCCGAGCGCCGACCGCGCGTGCGCTGGTCGAGCCGCGCGATGCGGGCGCGCACGACGAGCACCGTCGCGAGCAGCGCGAGGCACAGGAGTGCCGCCGCCGCGGTCGCGACGAGCAGTGCGGTCATCGCGGCCGCGAGAGGAGGGCGGTCACCCGCAGGACGAGCTCGCGGGGGCTGAACGGCTTCGTGATGTACTCCTCGGCGCCGGCGGCGAAGGCTCGCTCGACGTCGACCTCCTGCGCGCGCGCCGTGAGCATGAGGATGCGCGTGCCCGAGAGCCCCGGATCCGATCGCACCTCGCGGCACACCTCGAGGCCGTTGCGGCGCGGGAGCATCCAGTCGAGCACGATGAGGTCGGGCTTGTCGGAGAGCGCGCGCGCGAGGGCGTTCTCTCCGTCGACGACGCTCACGACCTCGTGACCGGCGGCCTCGAGCTTCATCGTCACCAGGTCGTTGAGATCCTGATCGTCATCGGCGACCAGAATGCGAGCCACGTCGTCCTCTATTCCCCCGGGCGGCGACCGCGTCGCCGTGTCACGCCCTTCGCGTGCCTGGTGACGACGATAATGCAGTCGGAGTGAGGAGGGACGACGTGGTCGGAGCGAGTCTCGCATCGGCGGCGCGTCGATGGAGCAGACCCCGGCGACTTCTCGCGCTGCTCCTCGCGCTCCTGCTGGTCTTCCTCCTCTCCATCGCGGGAGGCAACGCGCTCGACGTCTCGATCGCTCGCGCGAACCTCGCGCCGGCGAGCGGCCTCATCGCCGTGCTGACGCTCATCGCCCGACGGGGCTGGCGCATCCCGATCGCGACTGCGGGAGTCGCCTCCGTCGCGATCGGCAATCTCGTCACGGGCCTTCCCGTCGACTACGTCCTGCAGACGGGGCTCATCCGCATCCTCGAGATCCTGCTGTTCTGCGCGATCGTCGAACGGTCGGGGCGGCTCCCTCGCCTCGACTCGGCCGCGCACAGCGTCCGTCTCGTCATCGGCGCGACGGTCGCTTCGGCGTTCTTCGCGGTCGGCGTCACCGGGGTGCGCCTCCTCTCCGGGGTCGAGCTCGCCGAGGCGTTCGCGAACGATGCCTTCGTGGCGAACCTCGTCTCCTTCGTGGTCGCGACGCCGCTGGCGTTCGCGCGCGTCCGCCAGGGCGCGACGGCCTCGCGCACGGAGGTCACCGCCCAGTGGCTGCTCATGGCCGCCGCGCTCGTCGTGACGTTCACGCTCTCGGTCAACATCTCCCTGTCGTTCCTCCCGCTCCCGCTCTTCGCCTGGGCGGCCCTCCGCCTCTCGGCGATCGGCGTGACGCTGCAGCTCCTGCTCGTGACGCTCGGCACGACGATCGCGACGATCCTGGGCTGGGGGCCGTTCGCAGCGAACGCCGATGGCGTCCGCGACGCCATCGTCGTCCTCCAGGGCGGCCTGTTCATCTTCCTGAGCTCCACGATCGTGCTGTGGTCGAGGCGCGTGGAGGGCGAGCTCGAGATCGAGCGCGCCCTCGCCAAGGATCGCGTCCTGCGTCGCGCGGTCGAGCAGGCCCAGACGGCATTCCTGCTCGTCGAGCCGATCGGCGACGCCTACATCGTCGTGCAGGCGAACGATCACGGACTGCGCGCGCTGGGGATGGACCCGGGCAACGAGTTCTTCTCCGCCTCGTCCGAGATCAACATCGCCCTCCCGGAGGACCACCCGCTCATCGAGGGGCTCTCGATCGTCGCGGGAGGGGAACCGCGCTGGCGCGGCGAGCTCGTGCTCGAGGCGTTCGCGGGGCGCGCCGACGCCGAGGTGTCGATCGAGCGCGCCGCCGGCGACAAGTCCGGCGTCATGTCGGTCGAGCTCGCCGACGTCACCGAGAAGCGGCGGGAGGATCGGCGACTGCGGGCGCTCGTCGAGCGCGAGAGGGCGCTATCGGCCCAGTACCAGGAGCTCTCGCGGCAGAAGGACGACTTCGTCGCGAGCATCAGCCACGAGCTGCGCACCCCGCTCGCGAGCATCGTCGGATACGCCGAGACGCTCGACGAGACCGAGCTCGACCCCATGCAGCGGCGGTTCGTCGACACGATCGTCCGCAACGCCGGCCGGCTGCAGGAGCGCGTGGAGGAGCTGCTGTCGGCCGCGAAGCGCGCGGCCGACTCGGTCGACGACCCGCACCCCCTCGCTCTCGATCGCATCATCGGCGAGGTCGCCGACGACCTGCGCGCCGTCGCCGCGTCGCGACGGGTCGACATCGTCGTCGAGAGCTCGGCGACGGCCCTGCCGGAGGTCATCGGCACGGAGGACTCCGTGACCCGGGTGCTGACCAACATCATGAGCAACGCCGTCAAGTTCTCGCCCGACGACTCGAGCGTCGTGGTGAGCGCCCTCGTCGACGACGAGACGATCGAGCTGTTCGTCCGCGACGCCGGGCCGGGCATCCCGCTCGCCGACCAGGAGCGCGTCTTCGACCGGTTCTACCGCACGGAGGACGCGACGGCGAACGCCACCCCCGGAACGGGGCTCGGCCTCTCGATCGTGCGAACGCTGCTCGACGGCATCGGAGGGTCCGTCCTCGTCGAGTCGGACGGCGCGCATGGCAGCACGTTCGTCATCCGCTTCGCGCGGGCCCACGACCTCGACCCCGCCCTCTGATCCGACACGCCCGGGCTTCCGCAGAGTCTCTGCAACGCCCCGTGTGAGGAGCCTGGCAAAGGTGCCCGCGCGGTTGAGATGAGGCCTCATTCTCGGCATCGTGGCTGGCTCGACGACCGCGAGACAGGAAGGGGCACCACCATGCTCACACTGACGCCGAACGCCAGCACCGTGATCGAGAACCTCGTCGCCCGCGAGGCCGACCCCCAGAGCGCGGGCCTCCGCATCGACGGAGCGACCCAGCAGAACGAGTTCGCGGTGACCGTCGCGCCCGCACCGCTGCCCGGCGACCACGTCGTCGAGGCCGGCTCCGCCCGTGTCTTCCTCGAGCAGCACGCCTCGGTGGCGCTCGACGACAAGGTCCTCGACGCTCAGGTGAGCGACGAGGGAGCTGTTCGCTTCGCGATCGGCGAGCAGCAGGGGCTCTAGCCCTTCGTATCCGCGACGGCCGCACCCCCGGTTCGGGGTGCGGCCGTCGCCATGTCCGGCGACTCTGCCAGTCTTGAGGCATGCCCGTGATCGAGAACTCCCGCCTGGCCGTCATCGGCGCCGGAGCCGTCGGCTCCTCCCTCGCCTACGCCGCGCTCATCCGCGGGTCGGCCCGCGAGGTCGCCCTGTACGACATCGATGCCCGTCGCGCCGAGGCCGAGGTGCTCGACCTCGCTCACGGCACGCCCTTCACGGGGTCGAGTCGCATCACGGGCGGCGGCGACCTCGACGTGGTCGAGGGCGCGAACATGGTCGTCGTCACCGCCGGCGCCAAGCAGCATCCGGGGCAGAGCCGCCTCGACCTCGCGGCCACCAACGTCGGGATCCTCCGCGAGCTCATGCCCGAGCTCGTGGCACGCGCGCCCGAGGCCGTCTACATGCTCGTCACGAATCCGTGCGACGTCCTCGCCGTCGCCGCGCAGCGCTTCAGCGGCCTCGATCCCGCTCGCGTGTTCTCGAGCGGGACCGTCCTCGACTCCTCGCGCCTCCGCTGGCGGCTCGCCGAGCGCGTGGGCGTCGCGCCCTCGAGCGTGCACGCGATGATCGTCGGCGAGCACGGCGACAGCGAGTTCCCGCTCTGGTCGCAGTCGCGCATCGGTCCGATCCCCGTCCGGGACTGGGTGGGCGAGGGCGAGCGACTGAGCGTCGATGAGCTCGACGCGATCGCCGACGAGGTCAAGAACGCCGCGTACACGGTCATCGCCGGCAAGGGCGCGACGAACTACGCGATCGGGCTCTCCGGGGCGCGCATCGTCGAGGCCGTGCTCCGCGACGAGAAGGCGATCCTGCCCGTGAGCAGCGTGCTCGACGGCTACCACGGCGTGAGCGGCGTCGCTCTGTCGGTCCCGAGCGTCGTCGACGCGGGCGGTGTCGCGCGCGTCATCGACACCCCGTTCTCCGCTGAGGAGGAGCGCGCCCTGCACGCGAGCGCCGCGGCCGTGCGCCGCTCGCTCGACGCGCTCGATCTCGACTGATGCGCGATCTCCGCTGACGGGCGATCTCAGAGCGGCGGGATGCCCTGCTCCCGACCGCGCAGCCGCTCGATGAGCCGTCGGTCGCGCTTCGTCGGCCGGCCGGCGCCGCGCTCCCGGAGAACGTCGAGCGCCCGCTCGGCCTTCGGCGGCGGCGGGGGAGTGCGGTCCTCGTAGTTCTGCTGCGCGAGCGGGGCGCTCGTCCGCTTCGTGATGAGACCCGTGACGGCGACGATCCGCTCGCCGCCGGGCGTGTAGGCGCGCACGAGGTCGCCCGGCCTGACGGTCTGCGACGGCTTCGCCGTCGCGCCGTTGACCTTCACGTGCCCGGCCTTGCACGCCGCCGTCGCGGCCGATCGCGTCGAGTACAGCCGGATGGCCCACACCCACGCGTCGACGCGCGCGCTCGTGGGGGTGGGGGCCGGGCTCATGATTCCAGGGTAGGCGGCTGTCAAGGATCTCGACCGTCCCGTGCGCGGGCCGTAGCGTGCCGCCATGGGTGACATCCCTCGACTCTCCGATCTCGCGGACGTGGTCGCGCTCGTGCGCGAGCGCCCCGACGCGCACGTGCGCTACAGCCGCGACCCGCGCACGGAGGCGGGCCGGGGGAGCACCGACACCGAGAGCGGCCTCGAGCTGCCCGGCCTCTCGGTGAACCCTCTCGGCGCCGAGGCCTGGTGGAGCCGTCCGCTCGACGACTGGATCGCGCGCCAGCTCTGCCAGTACCGCCACCTGGCGGAGGAGGACGACGACGAGGAGCGCGAGGCCTGGGTCGTCGCCGGTCGCGAGGTCGGCCGTGGCCCCGACTGCGAGCCGCTGCTCGCCGACGTGGAGGTGCTCGCCGTCGTCGGGGAGGACGCCCTCGACGAGGCGGAGGCCCGCTACCGCGCGGTCTTCGATGCCGGCCGTGGCCCGGAGGACTGACCGGCCCGCTCAGCTGAACTCAGCCCAGCAGCTCGGCGAGCGCGGCGTCGCTGCATCGCCCGCGACTCAGCGCCGCGGTCGTGCCCCGGCGATACTTCTCGAGCACGAGCGGATCGATGTACGAGGCGCGCGCCACGGCGGG